>NZ_AP017558.1:659537-989305 GCF_002355635.1 Halopenitus persicus
CTGAAGGCAGTAGCGAAGCGGAAGAGTCGAATGTGTCCAACATACTCTTCCGCTTCGTTAAGCAAGCCGCGTCGCTGGCTCAAAAGCGCTGTGCCGCCAGTCCAACGGCGGTGAGTGATCCGACTGGCAACGGATTTCCCGGTTGGAAGCATGTCACGCTCCACTTTTTGCGGGTTCACATGGATGCGACGTACCGCGAGATCGTGGATTGGGCGAGTGAGATGGATCGAGTTCGTGGTCTGTTACAGCTGTCGCGAACGGCATTTCCCGCACCCTCAACGCTGTATCGGTCGTTTGAGAGGGTGCCCATGTCGGTGTGGCGAGGATTCCTTCGGGAGTCTGCGAAGATCTGCGATCCGGGCTCGCATGGAGCGATCGATGCCACCTTCTTCGACCGCGAAACGGCATCGAGGCACTATCAACACCGCTCGGATCGCCACATACGCACGCTCAAAACGACGGCCCTCGTCGATACAGACTCGTGTGCCATCCTCGATATTCACTGCTCGGCACACTGGCCTCACGACACGCAAACTGGCCGTCGAGTTGCCCTTCGTAACACCGAGAAAATCGAGAGTCTCGCCGGCGACAAGGGTTATGACGACCAATCTCTCCGGGACGCCCTCCGTTCAGAGGGCGTCCGGCCCTTGCTTCGTCATCGGCTGTTCGCTGCTTACGATCACGCACACAACGCACGGTTGGACAGCGAATTATACGGCCAACGCTGGATGGCCGAGACTGCCTTTTCGGCCATCAAGCGTCGGTTCGGCCCCGCTGTCCACCCTCGCGCGTGGTACCGCGAGTTCCGCGAGCTCGTGTTGACCGCCGCAGTTTACAACCTCGAACGAGCTCTCAAACAGTGATCCCCGCGCCATCATCGGATTCAACAAAGCACAGTCGACGAAACCAGCTCAGACTACACCGTTGAAGCCACAGTAACCGACAACCAAGGAAAAACAGGGACAGGAAGCATAACTCAGACCCTTCAAAACGTTCCTCCAACCGCCTCAGCATCATTCACTCCGAGTGACTGGGATTACAACGACAACGTCGATATTGACTACAGCTTCAGTGACTCGAACGGCAACTTCGACTACGGAGAAATCAAGGTCTACAAAAACGGGAACCAGATTCAGAGCTACACAAGAACCAGTCTTTCAGGCACAATCAGTGATGCCTTCCTTGTAGATGAAACTGATTCAACTTTCAGCGTCAACATAACAGCTTACGACCTCCAAGGAGCGACAGGAGAATACGATGAACAACAGTTCGTCGACAACAAGCAGCCGACTGCCTCAGCAAACTATATTCCTTCAAGCTGGACGTACAACGACAACGTTGACATCGAGTACAATTTCAGCGATCCGAACGGCAACATCGACACAAGAAGCATCACAGTTTTGAAAGATGGAAGCCAGATAGCAAGCTACAGTCCGACACAGAACACAGGCACCCTCACTGATGCTTTCTTGATAGATGAGACCGGCAGCACCTACGAAGTCAATTTACAGGCTACAGACTTGAAAGGATTAACAGGCAGCTCAAGCACCAGTCAGACAGTTACAAACACAGCTCCGGTAGGAGAAATCAGCTCCACTCCATCTACTTGGTACTTCGGAGACTCAATAGACCTGACTTATGATATAACGGACAACGAAGGAGATATACAGACAAGAGAAATCAGGGTTTTCGAGGCAGGAACTCAGATCCACACCTACCCGCTTTCAAACAATTCAGGGACGATCAGTGATGCGTTCACTGTAGACGAAAAAGAGGTCAGCTACAACGCACAACTCTTCCTCGAAGACAGTGATGCCCAGACAGACAGTGAATCAATCAGTCAAACCATTACCGACAACTTCGGTACGCTATCACTGACCAGCCCTGAAAATCAGACATACTTTTCCTACGAAAACAGCGTTGACCTCAGTCATACTGACAGCGATAGAGTTCCAGGAGAAAGCATCAGCTGCGACCTCAAGAAAGATGGTTCGGTATACAAGCAGAGAAGTTTCAGTGAAGGCAGCAGTATCTCAGACAGTGTTTCTGCCGATTTAGGCAATCACAGCTTCACTGTTTCATGCAGTGATGACGCAGCGAACAGCAAATCAAAGACGAAAAAATTCACTGTACAGAACTTTGAGATCTCCAATGTTTCAGGGACTTCGCAGATCTACGAAACTGAGGAAGGATCCTATCACATAGACTTGACTGCTGGGAACATGGTTCAAAACTTCACAGCAAGTCTTTTCTGGAATGGAGAAAAGAAATCTTCACAGACTTTCTCAAATTCAGCTGTTACTTCCTACAGTGAGAATATCCTTTTCAGGCCTCCTCTCCAGCAGAATAATGCTTCAGAGTATAACTGGAATATCCAGGTAGAAGCAGTTTATCAAGACTTCAATGCTTCAACCACTTCGGGTGAACAAAAAAATTCCAGCACTGAGAATCAGACTGTCTGGCAGGCCTACCACAGTCCAAACATTACTGTTTCAAGAGATAGAGTGATAGAGAAAGAAGACTTCCAAGCAGACCTCTCATTCACAAATGAACTTTCTGAGGAAGCAGCAGATATAGATGGATATCTCTCCTTTAACGGAACAGAGAACCAGTCCAGGTCCACAAAGTTCGACTACCCGTTAGTAGGTGACGCAGCCAAATCCAGTACTAAGACGGTTACTGGAAGAATAAATCTCTCGTTCAGAAACGAGTCGCTCTCAAGAGAAGCAGTGTCAAATGACTCTCTGACAGGTCACAAAAAAATACTGACAGACTGTACCAACCAAGTTAACGGCGTAACCGGTGAAAAGGCATTAACCTTCTACCTGAAAAACGAGGAGGATCGCACCCAAAACCTGACCGGGAACATTGACTACAATTTCGACACTACCCACCACGGAGAACACACCAGAAACTACGGCTTCAACAACAGCGGTGTCAAATCCTCAAAGATCTGTATGTACCCGTCTTGGGCGGAGTACAGCATTACAGGACCGCTTCAATACTCAAGTTCACAGGATCAAAACAGCCTGGGTCAAACATTCAAAGACAGGCAGTACAATTTCAACAACTACAGTATAAACAATGTCTCTGAAAGCATTGACCTGTATCTGCTTTCACAGGACTTTGCGACACCGGTTTACTTCCAAGTAGAGGATACCGACGGCACACCGGTCGAAGATGCGACAGTCAAAGTACTTCGGTACTTCATCAGCTCAAACAGTTACTTGACAGTGGCCAAATCCGCTACCGACTCGAACGGTGTCGGAACCACGTATATGCGGATAAACGAGATCTACTACAAATACGTCATCAGCAAAAACGGGAAAACACTGTTAGAGACTGACCGGCAGATATTCGCTTGTCAAACCTCTCCTTGTACGAAGACATTCAGGATTAATCCTAACGTCCAATCCCCGTATTTCGAGACAGAGCAAGGGTTCAGCCACAGCTGCAGGGTTACCCAGAATGATGATGGTAACGTGACCGGGTACCAGTGCACAGTTGACCACGAGTCAGAGGCGATAGGCCAGGCAAATCTGTTCGTGGAGAAAAGACAGGCAATCGGATACAAGAAGATCTGTGACGTGACTGTGTCTTCAGCCTCGTCCTCTATGATCTGCGAGTTCGATGAGACCGCAGCTGGGAACGTGTACAACTACAAACTGACAGCTGAGAAAGACGGTGAGACATTCATCCTGGATACAGGGACGTTGGACTACAGCAAGGGCTTGTTCGAGGAGAATGCAGAGGTAGTTGCTTTGACCCTGTTCCTGACTTTGTCGATGCTTGGCTTGATCAGTCCGTCTGTCAGCATTTTCTTCTCCACTCTGGGAATGCTGGTGGCTGCATGGCTTGGACTGGTGACGGTCGGTGTCTCTGCACTGGGCTCGATTATCGTGGTTGCTGTGATCGTGGCGTTAAGCGGTAGATCGTGAAGAGACCAATCCATCCTAACTCCTATTTTTAAAAAGAACTGTTTCACGGTGTCTATACAGAACCCGTCGTGAGAAACAGCGTGCTCTTCATGTCAACTCTGGTATTCCTGATGGGAGTTATTGGAGGAACAAACTTCCTCAACTCTCTGTACAGCAGTCATAATGTCGACAGCAACACGACTGTTGAAGTAAGGGAAGAGTACGAAGAATACGAAAGGGCAGTAGGGGTTGGAGAATACCAGGATGATCCGAACAGCCTCTACAACCGTATTTCAAACCCTAACAGATACACTGGTATAGGAGCAGTTGACCAGGCTATAGCTGGTGTTCTTGTCGTACCGAAGTTTATCGGAGTCCTGACCACGCCAATTCAGATTGTTGACGGCGTCATCACCGGTCTTCAGCAGTCTACTGTTGGAAGATACATCCCTAATTTTGTTTGGAGCGGATTCCGTATCGGCTTTTACGCTACACTCCTGTACTCAGTGTTCAGCTTGATTATCGGTATGAGGGCGTGAATCTTTGCCGTGGCTTTAGAAACTGTACCTAATGGTTCGGAGATGCCGTACAACGCAAGCGGCGTCCAGACTTTCGAAGGCTTGTTTCAGAGAAGCAATGAGTTCATGGGCGGTGGATTCGGCTTCGGTATTTTGCTTGTTGTCTGGGGAATCAGCTTCTACACATTGAATGATTTCCCGGTACGGGATTCTGTGAGCGCCAGCACTTACGTGACTTTTTTGACTTCCGCTATTTTGACGTTGATCGGTGTGGTCGAACCTGCGTTCACGTTTGTGTTGCTGATTAGTTCGATCACGATGGCGGCTTACAACTACGGCAACAATCAGGTCTGAAGTAGGACTTGGTTTGCCTGTGTGATCAGGTATGATGTGAGGAAGACGGGGGCGAAAGGTATGTTCTCGATGTTGAAGATACGTCCTGCAATTATCATCGTGGAACCGGCTGTGAGAAGCAGTGTTTGAAGACCTGTAACCGGTGTATTTGCTGTTGTTATTCCGTAGACGAAGAGCATAGTTACGTCTCCACGGCTTACCCCCTCAGTTACCCATGCCCAAGCGGTGAAGAAAAGGTAGGAAAAAACCACGGCCAGAAAACCCAGGCCGAAATCCAGGTAAAAAGCACTGACCGGCAACATCAAATACAGAAAAACAGGGGAAATCAATCGACTACGCAAATCCTGAACCGAGACCACTAACCAAAGTACAGTGACCACTCCCAGAGCTAATACTGAGACAGGACTCACTCCGATTTACGCACCTCGCCGGTCATACCTCTTCAACAAGAAACCGCCACGCAGATTGATATCATTCCTTTGCTCAATCATTTTCCCACGACCATTCAGATACAGGACCACTGCATAAGCCATCAAAAGCAATCCTGTCCATCCAACTACAGCTGTGAGAAAGAGAGAAAACCCTGTCAAGAACAACAGTATTCTATAGTACCATTTGTTTGGAAGACTTCCTTTCCTCTGCTTCACCAAATCCAATCTAACCATTACAATCCACCTCTTGAAAGAGAATTAAAAAGAAGAAGATTACAGACCATTGTTACTGGCCTGGCGGTGCTGCATTCCCACCGCTGTTCTGAATTGCATTGGCAAGACTTGGAATCTGCTCGGTCAACTGCTTCAGGTACGGTACAGCGTCTCCAAACTGCTGTCCGAAAGCATAGATCACAATCGCAACCGACACAGCTGTAACCACAAGCATCACCATATCCCTGTTCTCCGCGATGAATCCAGGTACAGTGTACTTCTTGTTTGACTTCTCCAAGTGGCTTGTATAGAAATTCAAGCGTTCATCACGGTTGTCTAACGCCAGTGCATCCAGAGAGGCAACCTGTTTAGACTCTCCCTCCTGGTCCTCAGTCACTAACCCATTTTTATCAGAGAGATCGAATTTGACAGGTACGAAGTCATCATCCTCGACCTCTGCAATCATCAAGAAGTCGGTTCCAGCGGCCGTGGTTTCAACGTAATCCAGTGGAACTGCTTTAGTTTCTTCTCCGGTTTTGAAAACGTGTGCATTAGGCTGATCATCATATTTCAGCCTGACAGCATCAGTGAACTGCGGAACCCATGTACTGCCTCTTTTCCGCCATATTATAGCTTTTGTAGGGAAATAATTCTTCCAAAATAGTATTTTGTCTTTGATTAGGTCAGTTCTCATACAATCATATCATCCTCCAAGTCCGAAGAAGCTCATACCGCTGTCACTGTCGTTATCAGCGTGAGTGGTTTTGGAAACGGTTTTCGTGGTCTTCGCCACAGCATCCAGTGTTCTACCGTCCTTCGCCCGTTTGAACGCAGAATAACAGTTGTCAGTCACAATCTCCATGACTTTTTCAGCGGTTCCACGTTTTGTGATACCGTATTCGCTCCAGTTCTCAGTTAGTTCAAGAGAGATAGCACGGTGCAGGCTTTTCATTACACGTTTGATTTCTGTCTCGTCGTAGATCGAGGTAGTCTGGTTCTTGTCGACGATACCACGCACCAGGCCGACCACGTTCTCCACTCCTTCCTGGTTCAGTAGATTGTTTTCTCGTTCTTTCCATACTCGGGTGGTGTTTCCTTGTTTGTCTTTCTGCTTCACTGGTTCAAGTCCGAGGTGGAATCGCAGTCTGTTCGCCAGTTTATCTGTTTCAAGTTGTTGCTGTAATGCAGTGGCGTCCTGCGATAGCTGATGTTGCTCAGTTATTTGGTCGGTCATACTTCTGAAGACTGTACAGCTTCTCGTTCTTTAAAAAGACTTCCGAGAACCCTTGATTTTCGTCCGACCCGGTTTAAAAACAACTGTACACAACACCTTCTCCGTGATGAAATTCCCTTCATCAAAACCCTGTTCTAACAACCACGCAACATCCCTCACGAAAAGAGGGGGAGGTGACAAATCAACAGTGGATCTTTCCCATTACGAAAGAACCGGTAAAGCTGCAACCGAAGCAGCAATCGCATCCTTCAAAGGCAAAGAAGCTGGACAAGTCTCAATCGACAGACTACAAGGCTACGCAATCGCATTCGTAGTCATTGGTGTGGTCCTAACCGTAGGACTAAGAGTACTGTCCGGAGTCGACGCCCAGATCAACGACACCACAGCAAGCGAAGGAGCACAGCAAGCAATGGACGGACTCGTCACATTCACAAACTGGCTTCCTATCATCGCGCTGGTCGTTGTATCTGCAATAATCATCGGGCTTGTCTCGATGTTTAGAGGAAGCAACGGTTCAAGAGGAATGGCGTAAAACCCATCTCCTTCTTGACCGTTCAAAAGCCAGGAAAACACCTCTTCCTGTGCTTCCTCGGCCTGAAGATGTCTAACTGGCATCCAGTTCAGGCCGTCCACGTATCACTCGTTTTGTTCACGGATGTGCAATCCGATTATGAAAACCAACAACATTTTCGATAAGGCTGAAGGCCAGGTCTCTCTAGACCGTCTGCAAGGCTACGCTATCGCCTTCGTGGTGATTGGTGTAGTTCTGACCGTCGGCCTCTCTATCCTCGGCGGAGTCGAGGACGCAATGTATCTCACAGAAGAAGTTACTGATGAGATGCATCAGCCTGGTACACCGTTCCCAACCAATGTAACGGTGGATAAGGCTACTGATGCGGACTTCCTCCGTGTCTCAGCTGGATCTGAAACAGTGACATTCTATGATTCCAGTGCTGGATCGAACACAACTCTAAGTGAAGGTACGGATTACGACGCGTACTATGATTCCGGCAAGTTTGAGATGCTGAACAGTACGGCGTTGACAGATTATGACTCTGCCAGCGACGAGCTGTACTTTGACTACGATGCTGAGGTTGAGGACGCGAAAGCTCAGCAGGGTGCAAGCTCTGCGATGGATGGTCTGACGACCTTTACGAACTGGCTTCCAATTATCGCCCTCGTAGTCGTCTCGGCCATAATTATCGGGCTTGTCTCGATGTTTAGAGGCAGTGGCGGTACAAGAGGAATGGCCTAAAAATTATTCCAACCTCTCCTTTCTTTTTTAAAGACCAGTTTGCAGAACCTGTTCCATGGCTGAAATAGTACTTGCATTCACTGTTCTTGCCTTCGTATTCGCATACCTGGCCGTCAACACACCGAAAGAACACGGCCCACTACAGATCCTGAACTACGTACTGACCTTCCTAACAATATTCTTCACCGGATACCTGGCCTACGCCCGCAAAGTATCCGAACAAGAAGGCCTGCTCATTGTCTGGAACAACGCTTTCGCCTATGTATTCTATATCGTGGTCGCGTACTTCATGATCTACATCCTCGTGAAGGCGTTTGAACTCTACAAATCCAAGTCATAAACACATCCAAAGGTGCTGACAGCTTTGAACGAATCAAATACCGGGAAGAATAAAGAGAGTAAAAGAAAGGAGAGAGCTGAGAATGGACGTGGGAAAGGAACCCGTGTCTACGTAGGTATGGAGCTGCTTGATGTCTTGGAACGTTTCCAGGAGATCGGGGACTACAGTACGATGCGTGAGGCCAGCGACGAACTTGGGAGAATATTGAAGCGGTATAACGTGTTGCTGGAGGATCCTGAGACTGTGGAACGCAGAAGAGATAGACGTCAAGAAGAAAATGAAGAGGATGAAGATGACGGGTTTGCTAGCTTCGTAGGTTCATAACAGCTTTCTACCTTTTTTTAAGAGTAGGAGTGTTCGTTCTGCACTGGTTTCAGGTCTTGACCTGGTTTCTTGTAGTGGACGTAGACTGTGGCAGGACGGTTGGATTTCGCCAGTGATTTGGCTTTTTCTACAGCTGGTTGCTTGGTGTCTTCAGTGGCTGAGGCTTGCTGTGCAGCTGCTTTCTTGACTTTCCATTCTCTGTCTTGGTCGCTGTAGATGACGTGGTACTCAGTCATGTAGAAGGTGGTCAACCGGTTATTTAAAAAACTACAGTTGCTAATTCAGTGATTAAACCTGGTTTTCGAGGTTTTCTGCCGTGTTTTTGCAGGCTGTGAGGTGGTTCAGTCTTCCGTGGAATATGTTGAGTATATGCTGGAGTCGGATGAATCCGACAGTGAAGTAGTGGGTGATTGGAAAGGAATAGAGGCAATTCTGGAAGAGACTGCTGAGAATGATAAAGTCCGTATCTCTGAGAGAGTTCGGCAGGTCTACGAAGAGTTAGAAGACCGTCGGGAAGTGTTTGACGAGAATCTGGAAGAGATTGATCAGAGAATCCAGAAGCATGAGAACCGGTTAGATGGGACCCATCCGAATGAAGAAGATTCGATCCGCCGGAAGCTGATGCAGTTGCGTGATATGAAGCTGCAGGAGCGGAAGCAGTACTGGCGCGACATCCAGGATCTTAAGGAGGAGCTTCGTGGCTTGTTGGTGAAACTGGATGAGTTGGATCAGCCCGGATTGGAAGAGCTTATTTGACCTTTCTCAGAGGACAGTGATAACTGTATATTTGTCCATCAAAGCTTTTACTAGACTAGCGAACGTTACAGAGAATGCCCTATGCTTGGCACCAAAGAGAAGGCCTCGGCACTCATAGGGCTCGTCGTCGCCGGTGCCGAGCCGGCTCGGAGCGGTGGATCGTCATCGGCCGGGAATCGGTAGGACCGGCCGGGTGTTAAACGCTGCTTCATACCGACGCCGGCCACAGCTGAGTGGGGTCGGACGCGTCAAACCACGAACGAGGAACCGCCCGCCCGAGTGGGGCGGGACGTGAGGAACCGACCGGACGATCGTGCCTATCGTGGCTCGGCCCTCCAGGTGCCGTCGCCGCCGAGGTCGCCCGCGAACGCGTTCTCGGCGTCGATCGTGTTCGGCAACCGCCGTCGGTCGGTCGCGTCGAACGTCGCCGGAACCCCCGCGAGCGGGTCCGCATATCGGTCGCGGGGAGTCCGGTCCGCCTCCGGCGGCGTGGTCGTCGGGGCCGAAGCGATGCCGTCGGTCTCGGGTCGCGGATCAGCCGTGTACTACGGATGCCATCATCGGACCGAACGACCCAATAGATAATAAACGTTCGTGATGAACCAATTCTTTCCGAATGATTAATGATGACGGATCTGGACGGCGGATCGGAATGAGCGATGCCGGCGACGTCACTCCACGAGGTCGCCGTCGAGGGTGATCGAGTCGGTCGCGGCGTTCCGGAGGGCGTCCGACCGCCCGAACTCGCCGGGCGCGATCGCCACGGTTCGCACGCCGTAGCCGTTGGCCGTCTCCACGACCGGCTTGAAGTCGGTGTCGCGGGAGGCGATCGCGAGGGTCGTCATCCGACCCTCGGCGGCGAACCGGGTGGCGTCGACGGCCAGCTTCACGTCGACGTCGCCGGAGGTGATGACGACCTCGTAGCCGCGCGCCTCCGCCGCCTGGATCAGCCCCGGCGTCGCGTGCTCGTCGAGGTACAGGCGGGCGGTCACGAGCGCCCCCTCGGCGGCCGCCGCCGCCCGGACGTCGTCCAGGTCGACGTCGAACTCCTCGCGCAGGACGTTCGGCCCGTCGACGAACAGCGCTACGCCGGGCGTCCGTTCGACGTGGGGGCCCCCGACCGTCGTCGTGCTCGGTCCCGCATCCCCGTCGGCGTCCGCATCCATACGCGCCCTACCGGTCGCGGGAGCATAGGCGTCCCGATCCGCGGTCGTCGCGACGGGCCGGGGACCGACCGCGAGCGGTTTCGGTCGCGATTCCACAGTGAATCACCTCGGGGTCAAGCCCCGAGGCTTCCCGTTTCCACGACGCGCTTTGCAGACACCGAACTGGTGTCCGTAGGGAGCGCAGTCTCCACAGGCGTTGATTCGGGCCATCCCAGCCCTAGTTCAGCAAAACCACGTTGTAGGACATTCATCGCTGCATTCGCATCACGGTCACATTCAAGGCCACAACTCGGACAGGAGTGTTCCCTGACCCAGATAGGCTTCGCCGTCTCCACACCACACGACGCGCACTCTTTCGTGGTGCCTCGCGCTTCGACCTGTTTGACGTGACATCCATACAGGTCGGCCTTGTATTCGAGGAGCGTGATGAACTGTCGCCACGCCGCGTCCTGCTTGTTCCGGGCGTTATGCGACTGTTCGAGCATCCCCTTCACGTTCAGGTCTTCCACGAATACAGCGTCGTATTCGCGGACAAGGCACGTCGTTATCTTGTGCTGGTAGTCCAGCACCTTCCGCTTGATGTGACGCTTGACCTTCGCCACTTTCCGGCGTTGCTTCTCGTAGTTGTTTGACCCTTTCTCCTTCCGCGACAACTTCCGTTGTTCGCGTCTGAGTCGGTCGTATTCGTCTTTGAGGTCGAGCCAATCTACGGTTTTGCCATCGCTGGTGTGGATGTAGTTGAGGATGCCGAGGTCGATTCCGACGCTGTTACTCGTGTTAAGCGAGTTCACGTCGGGTTTCTCGGGTAAGTCAGCATCGTCGGTTTCGAGGCCGAAGGAGACAAACCATTCACCAGTCGTCTCCTTCTTGACAGTGGCCTCTTTGATGTCCGCTGTATCTGGGATTTCGCGGTGGTAGCGGATTTTGATGTCTCCGATTTTGGAGAGCCAGAGTGTCGCGCGTCGGCCACTCGTGTTTTTGAGTTCGAAGCCGGACTGTGAAAACGTCATACTCTGGAACTCCCGTGGCGACTTCCACTTGAGGTTCCCGACCTTGCGACCGTTCTGTTTCTGCTCGGAGAGGGCGTCGAGGTTCTGGTAGAACCGTGTGACGGTTCGTTGCAGAGCTTTCGAGTTAACCTCTGAGAAGATGGGGAACTGGTCTTTCCAGCCGGGGAGTCGGGAGTGGTGTTTGTACGCGGAGCCGATGTCGTCGGCGTCCACGTTTTCATACTCGTACAGGGTGTAGTTGTACGCTTGGCGATGAATGTCGATGTGGTATTCCAGTTCAGCCGCTACCTGTTGTGTCGGGTATGCTGGGTAGCGGTGACTGTACTCCATCGCTGTCTCTTGATTATGGGTGTTTCGACTTAATGGCTTGTATCAGGAGTTGTCGGATTCAACCCCGGGGTCAAGCCCCGGGGCATTCTCCTTGCATTCTGTAAAGCATTAAGGGCGCGGGCGGAAGAGGCGACAGTATGTCCCGACGACCGACGTCGCCGGCCGCCGCGAAACGACGGGCGGCCGACCGGCGACGGACGCCGGAGACGCGACCGTTCGATCCGCAATCGACGCCACGGACACCCAACCCTACCACGGACACCAGACTGATCCACAACCGATGAGCTTCGACGTCCCTTCCGACCGGCGCTACCTGGAATCGCACGAATGGACCACCACGGACGACCCGATCCGGATCGGGATCTCCGCGTTCGCACAGGACGAGCTCGGCGACGTCGTCTTCGTCGAGCTTCCCGACGTGGGCGAGTCGATCGTCGCCGGCGAGACGTTCGGCGTCGTCGAATCGATCAAGGCCGTCTCCGACCTGTACGCGCCGATCTCCGGCGAGGTCACGGCGGTGAACGAGGACCTCTTCAACGCGCCCGAGCTCGTCAACGAGGACCCTTACGGCGAGGGGTGGATGGTCGAGATCGATCCCGACGACGACGCCTTCGATGACCTGTTGAGCGCCGACGAGTATCGCGAGCAGATCGAGTAGCGAGCTATTCCGCGTCGGGCTTCGACGCGTCCGCCTCCGATCCGCTCGTCCCCGATCCCCCGTCCGCCGGGATCGCGCCGGCCTCGCGCAGGCGCTCGATGTCGGCGTCCTCGTAGCCGTACTCGCGCAACACGGCCGTGGTGTGTTCGCCCAGCAGCGGCGGATGGCGACGGTAGGTCGTCGGCGACCGGGAGAAGTGCATCGGCGACCCGGGCATCTCGACGGTGCCGGCAGTTGGGTGGTCCATCTCGACGCGCATCCCGCGGGCCTCGATCTGGGGGTCGTCGAACACCTCCGCCATGTCGCGGACGTGGCTCGCGGGGACGTCGTGCTCGGCGAGCGCGTCCAGGGCCTGCTCGGTCGTCAACTCGGCGAACTCGGCCTCGAGCTCGGCGTCGAGGGCCTCGCGGTTGCGCACGCGCTTGGTGTTGGTCTCGAAGCGGTCGTCCGCGAGCAGGTCGGGCCGGTCGAGGGCCGCACAGAGGGGCGGCCAGAACGGGTCCGACGAGCAGGCCACGACGACGTAGCCGTCCGCCGTCTCGAAGGCTTGGTAGGGGGCGATGTTCGGGTGTTTGCTCCCCATCCGGCCGGGCGCCTCCCCCGAGGCGAAGTAGTTCGCCGCCATGTAGCTCATCCAGGCGGCCTGGCCGTCGAGCAGACTGACGTCGATCTTCTGTCCGCCCCCGCCGTCGCCGAGCTCCCGGTCGAGCAGGGCGGCGAGGATCGCCTGGGTGGCGTACATCCCCGCGCCGATGTCGGCGAGCGCGACGCCGATGCGGACCGGCGCACCGCCCTCGATGCCGGTGATGCTCATCAGCCCGCCCCGCGCCTGCATCATGATGTCGTAGGCCGGCTTGTCGCGGTCGGGGCCCCACTCGCCGTATCCCGAGATCCCGCAGTAGATCAGCTCGGGATTGACCTCCCGGAGGTCCTCGTAGCCGAGCCCCCAATCGGCCATCGTGCCGACCCGGAAGTTCTCGACGACGACGTCCGCCTCCCGGGCGAGATCACGGAAGACCGCCGCGCCTGCGTCGGTCGAGAGGTTCAGCTCGACGGACCGCTTGTTCCGGTTGACGCTGACGTAGTAGGCGCTCTCGCCGGGGTCGTCCGCCCCGCCGCCGAAGGACGGCGGGTACCAGCCCCGGGTCTGGTCGCCTTCTCCCGGGCGTTCGATCTTGATCACCTCGGCGCCGAGGTCGCCGAGCTGCATCGTACAGAAGGGACCGACGAGGACGCGCGAGGCGTCGAGTACCGTCACGCCTGACAGCGGCCCGGAGGATCCCTCCGGGGAACGTGCTTCACCGACCATATGTGTTCATCCCGAGGTGTTCACGCGGCGGGGACTTGAAGCCTCCCTCACGCGGCGGGGACTTGAAGCCTCCCTCACGCGGCGGCGAACCACGCGGCGGAATGCGGCGCCGCCTTCGATCTCACAGCCCTTCCTGTCCGCCCTGCGAGAGCAACACCACCATCGAGAGCCCGGAGATGACGAGCAGCAGCAGCGCCGGAACGGCGGCGTACTGGAAGTAGGCCGCCTCCTGGGCGCGCCAGATCTGTGTGACGATGGTCTCGAAGCCGGTCGGCCGAAGGATGAGCGTCACGGGGAGCTCCTTCATCGTGGTGAGGAAGACGAGCGCGGCACCCGCGGTGACGCTGGGGGCGATCAGTCGGAGGGTGACCCGGCGGAAGGCCCCGCCGGGGGTCTCACCCAGCGTCCGGGCGGCCTCGACGATCGTCGGGTCGACCTGGAGGACGCCCGACCGGAGCGTGCCGACCGCCTGCGGCGTAAACCGAATGACGTACGCGAAGACCAAAAGCGGGATCGTCTGGTAGATGCGGGGCGCGTAGGGGATCTCGAGGGCCTCATAGCCCGCGCCGAAGTAGACGAGCGCGAGCGCCAACACGATTCCCGGGACGGCGAACCCGACGTAGGTCACGCGCTCGGTGACCGCCGCAAGCGGCGACGAATCGCGGGCCGCGAAGTAGGCGATCGGCAGGGCCGCCAACACGGCGACCGCCGCCGCCGCCAGCGCCACCGTCGCGGAGTTGAGCGCGAAGCTCCACTCGAAGGCCAACGAGGGACGGCCGGCGTCCGCCCGGACGAGCCAGAGCCCGAGGATCCAGACCGGGACGACGAGCGCGAGGGTGACGACCCCGACCGGCAGCAGGGTGGCGGGCCACCGCCAGCGCCCCAGCGAGACCGGCGTCCCGCTCCGGCCGCCGGTGCCGCCCTCGACCGACCGGGTCGACCGGATCCGCTGTTCGAGCGCCAACACGACGAGCACGACCGCCAGCAGCTGCAGGGAGAGCATCGCCGCGTACTCCTGGCCGAAGGCGTTGTACTCGACGTATATCTGCTGGGTGAACACCGAGACGCGCATAATCGCCGGCGTTCCGAAATCGGAGATCGCGTACAGCGCCGCCAGCAGCGCGCCGGCCGCGGTCGCGGGCCGGATGTGCGGCAGCGTGACGCGGCGGAACGCCTCCCAGCGCGTGTGGTCGAGGGTCCGAGCCGCCTCGATGAGCGTCGTGTCGAGCGAGAGCAGCGACGCACGTGCCGTCAGGTAGACGTACGGATAGGTGTACAGCGTGATGACGACGATCGCGCCGTGCAGGCCGTAGATCTCGGGTAGCCGTTCGACCCCGAGGGGAGCGAGGAGGTCGTGGAACTCCCCCTGCGGACCGAAGGCGGAGACGAACGAGAACGCGCCAACGTAGCTCGGCACGACCAGCGGGAGGGCGACCGCGACGGTAAAGAAGCGGCGGAACGGCAGGTCCGTGCGCGTCGTGAGGTACGCCAACGGCACCCCGATCAGGATCGACAGCGCCGTCACGCCGCCCATCAGGAGCAGGCTGTTGAGCAGGATCTCGGCCGTCCGCCAGCGAAACAGCAGCTCGCGCGTGCGCTCCGGATCCACCGTGACCGCCTCGATGACGAGCCAGCTCAGCGGGAGCACGAACGCGAGCGCGATGCCCACACACAGGAGTGCGAGCCCGCGTGAGGTCTCGAGGGATCCGAGTCGCGACCGGACGGACCCGAATCGTGACCTGACGGCGACGAGGATCGTTCGGGCGTCTCGCATAACGGTTCCTGCTCGAATGAAGTCGTTCCAACGAGTATAAGGATTAGGTTTGCCTAATCCACCTATGGAGCTGACGAGACGCGACGCGGTCGCGGCCCTCGCAGCGATGGGGACCGGCGGGGCCGCAGTCGCGGGCATCGCCCACGTTCGCGGCGACGACGGCCGTGACGGCGACGATCGTGACGGCGGGCTCGACACGGACGCGCCTGACGGAGCGGGCGAGGACGCCGACTCGCTCCTCGCGGACCCCGCGATCGTCGAGTCGTTCGTGGCGGTGGCCGAGCCCGTCTACCCCACCGAGCTGACCGGCCTCGAGGAGTTCGTCGGAACGGTCATCGAAGGGCGGCTGGGGAACGCGCCGACCGCCGACGGGATCCGCGAAACGATGACGGAGTTCGACGAGCTCGCCGAGGAGTGGTACGGCGGTCGGCTTCCCACGATCCCGGCGGGCGATCGGGACCGCCTGCTGCGGGAGGTCGGCGCGGACGTCGCCGACGAGGTCCCCGACGGAACCCTCGCCGAGCGGGTCCGGTATCACGTCGTGAACGAGCTGCTGTTCGCGCTGTACGCCTCCCCGACCGGCGGGGAGCTCGTCGGCATCGAGAACCCGCAGGGACACCCCGGCGGGACCGAGAGCTATCGCCGGGGGCCGAACCGATGAGCGGAGCCGCCGAGCGGTGGGCCGAAAAGGGAAAGCGGCCGTCAATCACGGCGGTCGACCGGACGCCGGTCCCGGACGCCGACGTCTGCGTGATCGGGGCGGGCCCCGCGGGCGCGATCGTGAGTGATCGGCTCGCCGCGAACGGACACTCGGTCGTGGTTCTCGATGCGGGACCGCGATTCGATCCCGCGGACCGCATCGATCGCCAGGAGCGGGCGATCCGACCGTACTACGGCCGGCCGGACGTCTGGGACGGCGACCCGGAGCGTGACGCCTACGCGAGCAGCGGCGACCGCGGCTATCCGCTCAACCACGCCCGCGTGAAGGGCGTCGGCGGATCGACGCTCCACTGGCAGGGGATGGTGATGCGGCTCCACGAGGACGACTTCAACGCGGCCAGCGAGCGCGGCGTCGGCGTCGACTGGCCGATCGACTACGCCGACCTCCGCCCGTACTACGCGGCGGCCGAACGGGAACTCGGCGTCTCGGGCGCCAGCGACAACCCGTACGCTCCGCCGCGGGAGGAGCCGCATCCGATGCCCGCCTTCGAGCCGTCCTACAGCGACAGCCTGTTCGCGGAGGCCTGCAAGGAGCTCGGGATCGACATGCACTCGGTACCGAACGCCCGCAACTCGGAGCACTACGACGCCCAGGACCGCAGCGCCTGCGTCGGCTACGGCACCTGTCAGCCGGTCTGTCCCTCGGGGGCGAAGTACGACGCGACCGTCCATATCGACCGCGCCGAGGAACGCGGCGCGACCGTCATCGACCGGGCGGCGGTCCAGCGGCTCGAGCACGGGCCGGACGGCGAGCGGGTTCGGGCCGCCGAGTACGTCACTCCCGACGGGGAGACGCACCGCCAGGAGGCGGACGCCGTCGTGGTCGCTTGCGGCGGCGTCGAGACGCCGCGACTGCTGTTGCTCTCGGAATCGGACCGGTATCCGGACGGGCTCGCCAACTCGAGCGGGCTGGTCGGACGGTACTTCATGGACCACCTGTTCGCGGGCACCGGCGGGCTCCTCGAGGAACCGACCAGACAGAACCACGTGGGCTTTCTGACCAGCGAGTCGCACCAGTTTTACGACGAAGCCGACGCCGAAACCGCGCCGTTCAAGCTTGAGTTCTTCAACTACGCGGGCCCCTCGCCGGTCGAGCTGGCGCTGTCCGGGGAGTCGTGGGGCGACGACCTGCTCGGCGAGCTGCGCGACGCCTACGGCAATAACATCGCGATGGGGGCGCTCGTCGGCCAACTCCCCACCGAGGAGAGCTACGTCGGGCTGGACCGCGACCGAACCGACGTCCACGGGAATCCCGTGCCTGACGTCCACTGGTCGATCGACGACCGTGCGCTCGAGACGATCGACCGGGTGAACGCGATCCAGAAGTCGATCCTCGAGGAGCTCGGCGCCGAGATCACTTGGCAGGTCGACGCCGAGAGCACCGGGCCGGCCTACCACCATATGGGAACGACGCGGATGGGCCAGGATCCGGCCGAGAGCGTGGTCGACCCCGACCTGCGGACCCACGACCTGGAGAACTGCTGGATCGTCGGCAGCAGCGTCTTCCCGACCGGCGGCGCGATGAACCCGACGCTGACGATCGCCGCGCTCGCGCTCCGGGCCGCCGATGCCATCGATTCGGCGCTCGGCGATCCATAATCGGCGGAGTTCGACGACTCGTGGTCGGTGGATTCGTGGTCGGTGGATTGGGCGGACTCGGCGGCGTTGCGGGTCCAGCGGTCGCCGCCGCCTTGTTTTAGGCGAACCTAAAAGATTAAATCCCCCCGGGACTGATGGGGAGGTAATGAGTCAGTCAGTCGAGCCCCGGAGCGGGGCCGAGCCAGCTGATATCGACGGTAACGAGGACCCCGCCGATCGGGACGGCCCGATGGCAGAACACGCGGACGCCACCGGACCGAACGCCCCAGCGCCCGGAGAAAGCGTCGACGCTGACGTGGACGCCGGTGGGGACGACCAGTTCACGTTCGACGACTTGAGCGTGGTGATGGGCACGTACAACGAGGAGGCGGCCATCGGAACGGTGCTCGAGGACATCGAGCGGGTCACGAACGGGCGCGCGGAGGTCGTCTGCGTGGACGGTTCCTCGGACCGGACGCCCGAGATCGCCCGCGAGCACGGCGCGACCGTGATCGAGCAGGAACCGCAGGGCTACGGCGTCGCCGTTCGCGAGGCGATCCTGGCGCCCGACCGGCCGGTCGTCGTGACCACCGACTGCGACGACACCTATCCGATGGAGCGGCTGCCGGCGTTCCTCGAGGCCATCAACGACGGGGCCGACGTGGTCAGCGGCGACCGGCTCTATCACGGCGCCGAGACGATGCCGGCGTTCAACCGGTTCGGGAACCACGCCTTCGCGGCGATCGCGAGCCTCCTGATGGGGACGCGCGTTCACGACACGACCACCGGAATGCGAGCCTATCGCCGCGAGGTCGTCGACTCCATCGACTGGACCGAGAACACCGGGCTCTCCGCGGAGCTGCTGATCCGGCCGCTGGTGCGCGGTTACGACGTCCGCGAGCTGCCGATCGCCTACGGCGAGCGCGCGGGCGAGACGAAGCTCGACCCGATCGAGGGTGGCGCGGCGATCGCGAAGTCGATCGTCACCGTCTGTCTGGAGGAACGCCTTCGGCAGCTCTAGCCCGCCGACGAGTCGTCCCGACGCGACCGCGAATCCGTCGCGATCGGAACCCCGAACACGTTCACGCGACCGGGGATCGAACAGCGGTCGCCACGTCGATCGGTCCGGTCGAACAGCAAAGCCTAATGAGGTGGGTGTCAAACCAGCAGGTGATGCCCACAGTAGAATACCTTAACTACGAAGTGCTTGACGACCACGACTGGTCGATGGACGACGACGACCTCTTCGAGAAGGCCGCCGACGCCGGCCTCGACGCCGAGGATTACGGCACCCTCGACGTGAACCAGGGCGAGTATATCCTCGAGGCCGCCGAGGCCCAGGGATACGACTGGCCCTTCTCCTGCCGCGCCGGCGCCTGCGCGAACTGCGCGTCCATCGTCAAGCAGGGCGAGATCGACATGGACATGCAGCAGATCCTCTCGGACGAGGAAGTCGAGGAGAAGAACGTCCGCCTGACCTGCATCGGTAGCCCGGCCGCCGACGAGGTCAAGATCGTCTACAACGCGAAGCACCTCGACTACCTGCAGAACCGCGTCATTTAAACCGGAATCCGGGTTCGCCGATCCGCTTTTTCGCGTCTCCAGGGCCCGTAGTCGCGGACTCCCGACCGAACTCGCTTCTCCGCCGCGTTGACATAGTGCTCGGAAACCGATCACCGCCGTATCGGCGAACGACGTCGTATATATCACTCACGGCCGATCCGGATCCGCGGGAAAGTTCATAATATATAAAACATAATAATCAAACGGACGGGTGATGTCGGGAACGACGATCGAGACGATCGACACGCTCCTCGAGAGCGTCGAGGAGTCGGTGGAGGATCCGGATGTCGGGTTCAAACTCCGAACCGCACGCCAGCTACTGCTCCTGATCGACGAACGGGAGGAAGCCGGACAGGAAGCGCTTCACGAGGCCGACCTCGAGTCGGAGACGCGCAAGCGGCTGCAGGAACTGGGATATATCGACTAGATCGGCAGTCCCCGGAACTCAGCCGTGCCGCGAGAAGTGGTACACGACTCCCCAGACGAACGAGAGTCCGACCATCACGACCACCGATCCCGCGAACTGGTCGGTAAGCGGGACGGCGATCCCGGTTGACTCGCGGATCAGAGTCATCGCCAGCACGCCGGCCTCGCCGAGCGGGGGCGCGACGCTCCAGAGATACTTCGAGAGCATCGTCCCGACGAGCAGGGTGACGAACGCCGCGATCGCGTGTGATCCGCCGGTTTTCGCGGGCATACGTGATCGATTCCGGAGATCGGTCTTAACCGTTCGGACGTGTATTTGAAGCAACACTTTTGAGGACGCCCACGAGGATCACTCGAGGACGAACTCGAAGCGCGCGCCGCCGTCGTCGGCCTCGCCGCAGCGAACGTCCCAGCCGTGGGCCTCGGCGATCGTTTCGACGATCGCGAGCCCGTAACCGGTGCCGTCGGGGTCGGTCGAGTGGCCGGCCTCGAAGATCGCCTCCCGCTCGGCCGCGGGAACGCCCGGACCGTCGTCAGCGACCGCAAAGCCGGTTTCGGTCGCCTCGATCCGGACGGTCGCGTCGGGGCCGGCGTGTTCGACCGCGTTGCGAAAGAGGTTCTCGAAGGCCCGCTGGAGGCGGTCGGGGTCGGCCTCGACCGTCAGGTCGGCATCGACGACCAGCTCCGCGTCGGGCGTCTCGACGAACGCCCATGCGTCCCGGGCGACGGCCTCGAGGGTGACCGCGTCGACCTCGCGGATGCGCTCGTCCTCCCGCGCGAGCTCGAGGACGTCCTCGATGAGTCGGTCCATCCGGGCGAGCGCCTCCTCGATCCGGTCGAAGTACTCGTCCGCGCCCGTTTCCCTGGCGATCTCCAGATAGCCCGTCGCGACGTTCAGCGGGTTTCGGAGGTCGTGGGAGACGGTTCCGGCGAACGCCTCGAGCTGGTCGCTCCGGCGTTCGAGCTCCTCGCGGTGGCGCCGGATCGTCTCCTCGCGGGCCGCCCGGTCGAGGGCCGCGGTCGTGGTCGATGCCAGGATGCGGGCGGTCGTGACGTCGACGTCGTCGAAGGCGTGCCGTCGCGTTGCCGCGACGTTGAAGACGCCGTGGTCGCCGAGCGGGACGAGGATCTCGCTGCGGACCGGCGTCTCGTCCGGGTCGTAGATCCGCGGGTAGTCGTCGATATCGTCGATCACCCGTGCGGTCCCGCTCTCGAAGACCTCCCAGGAGATGCTCGACCCCGACTCCGCGGAGTAGACGGCGTCCTCTCCGAACAGGCCCGTCGAGGCTTCGGTGAGCGCGGTCGGAACCAGGGCCGCCCGGGCCCCGTCGTGGAGCCAGATCCCGGCGTGGGACATCCCGAACTCCGTGGCCACGGTTTCGACGACGCGATCACAGACCGCCTCGCGGGTGTGGACCGTCAACAGCTCCTCGGTCACGCGATGGATCGTCTCGATCCGTCTCGACCGACGGACGCGCTGGGCGTCGTAGATCCCGATGAGCGTTCCGCCGAGCGCGCCGCCGGCGGCCACGGTCGCGAGCACGTACCGGGTCTCGCGGGCGGATTCGACGACGATGCCCTGGTCGAACACGACGAGACTCGCGACCGCGCCCATCGTCGCCGCGCCGCCGTACGCCCACCACCAGACGCGGCCGGATCGGACGCGGGGCGTCGCGGTCCGGAGGCCCAGCGCGGCGACAACGACCGCCAGCGACACCACGAGCGGAATGCCGCTCACGAGCAGGACGTTCGAGGTGAACGCCTCGTAGCTAACGACGCGTTCGAGGTGCACGCCGGCCAGCGCTATGCCCAAGGCCGCAAGCAGCAGCGTCCCGAGGAGGTCCTCGCCACCTCCGATCCGGACTCGATCGGGCCAGCGTCTCGAAGCGGTAACGCGTGGCCATCGTCGATCCATACCGATCCCGTAGTGTATGATCCGAGACCGGTATAGTTCTGGTGGCGGTCGACGGCTCGCGGAACCGAAGACGACGCACCGCCGGGAGAACGGGACGTCCCCCGGCGCCGGCGCCAGCTCGACGGCGACGCGTTCCGCGACCCGACCGAGCATCCGCCCGCGATCGCGGGCCGGTCGACCCGGGGTCGGATCGGAGAGCATCCCGAACACGTTCGTGGACAGCGACTCCCGGTCGGCCCGACAACCGATCGACGATGAGCGACTGTCGGCTCTGTGGCCTCCCGACCCCGGACCAGCCAGTCACGGCGAGCGACGTCGACGGCGCGTTCTGCTGTCGGGGCTGTCTGGAGGTGGCCCGACGGATCGACGACCTGGACGACGCCGATCGCGGCGAGGCCGCGCCCGATACGGCGTCAGGAAGCGTCGCAGCCGGCAACGTCGCAGCCGGCAACGTCGCAGCCGGCAGCAACACGGAACCGTCGGCGGATGGTGCGGAATCCGCGGGCCTCGCGGCAGCTTACCTGTCGGTCGAGGGAATGCACTGTACGACCTGCGAGGCGTTCCTCGGCCTGCGCGGCGACGACGTGGACGGCGTCCGGACGGTGCAGGCGAACTACGGCACCGAGACCGCCCGCGTGGTCCACGACCCCGACGAGATCGACCGCGAAGCCCTCCCGAAGGCCCTCTCGGGGTACGGCTACACGCTCCGGTTTATGCAGGGGGATCGGACGGGCGGGGATGGGACGGGACCGGCCGGTGAAAGCGCGGTTGGACCGGGCGACGAAAGCGCAGCGGGGCCGGCGGGCAGTGGGAGTGCTCCCGGAGTCACGGCCGGCCGGTCGACCGACCCGACGCTCGAGCGCCTCGCGATCGGCGGCTTCCTCGCGATGCTCGTGATGCCGTGGTACGTCCTCTCCCTGTATCCCAGCTATCTCGGGATCGAGACGAACGTGTTGGCGATCGACACGACCACGCCAGTGGGGCGATACCTGCCGCTGGCGTTCATCGCGCTGGTGACGACGGTACTGGTGGCCACCACCGGCGCGCCGATCCTTCGAGGGGCGTACGTGAGCCTCCGAGCGAGACGGCCCAACATGGACCTTCTCGTCGCCGTGGCCGCCCTGTCGGCGTACGCCTACAGCACCCTCGCGCTCGCGACCGGGAGCACGCACCTCTATTACGACGTCACGGTGGCGGTCGTGATGGTCGTCTCGCTGGGCCGCTACTACGAGGGCCGGGTTCGATCCCGGGCGACCGACCTGTTGGAGACGGTCACGGCTGCTCGGGTCGAGTCGGCGACGCGAATCACCGACGCCGGCCGAGAGACGGTCCCGATCGGGGCTCTCGAGCCCGGCGACCGGATCCGGGTCGCGCCGGGCGAGCGCGTCCCCGTCGACGGGACCGTGATCGAGGGGATCGCCGACGTCGACGAGTCCGTGATCACCGGCGAGTCGCTGCCGATTCGGGCGGAACCGGGCGAGACGGTGGTCGGCGGCGCGAGGGTGCTCGGCGACGTCGGCCACGGCGATGGGGTGGAGGGCGAAACGGACGATGAAGCCGAGAGCGGCGCCGACAGTGCAGCCGAGAGCGGCGCCGACAGTGCAGCCGAGAGCGGCGCCGACAGTGCAGTCGAGGGAGACGCCGGCAGTGCAGCCGAGGGCGGCGCGATCGAGGTCCGGGTCGGCGAGGACGCCGAGAGCACGGCCGACCGCCTGGCCGCCGCGCTGTGGGAGGTCCAGACGACCACGCCGGGGATCCAGCGGTTCGTCGACGCGCTCGCGACCGTCTTCGTGCCGGTGGTGTTGACGCTCGGGCTGGCGGTCGCCGCGTGGCAGCTCGTGGCTGGCGAGACGGTCGCCGCGGCGATGCTCGCCGGATTGACCGTGCTCGTCGTCTCCTGTCCGTGCGCGATGGGACTGGCCACTCCGCTCGCGGTCTCCGGCGGGCTGCGGGACGCCATCGCGCGCGGCGTCGTCGTCACTGACGGCTCCGTCTTCGAGTCCGCCCGGGAGGCCGAGACGATCGTCTTCGACAAGACCGGCACCCTCACTGCCGGGGAAATGCGAGTGAGCGCGGTCCACGGCGACGACCGGACGCTCGCCCGCGCCGCCGCGGTCGAGCGCCGCGCCGACCATCCGGTCGCCGACGCGATCCACGAGGCGGCCGCAGCCAGGCCCGACGGCGGCGAGGGGGGCGGTGTGGTCAAGGGAACGGCTCCCGGCGATCCGGCCATCTCGACGGACTCGACCGCATCGGGAGGCGACGGTCCCTCCGTCGAATCGTTCACCCACCATCCGGGGATGGGCGTCTCGGGAACGCTCGTCGACGACGACCGTGACGACCGTGGCGATCGGACCGAGCCGCCGGAACCGGAATCGGGATCGAGATCGGTAGCATCCGACGCGGCCGGCGATCGCGTGGTCGTCGGGACGCCCGACCTCGTCGAGCGCGAGTGTGGGCCGCTGCCGGCCGAGCTCGCCGAGCGCGTCGCCGCCGCCACGGACGACGGCGCGCTGCCGATCGCGGTCGGCTGGGACGGCGCGGCCCGCGGCGTGATCGTCGTGGCGGACCGCGATCGGGCGGGCTGGACGGCAACGCTGGAGGCGGTCGCCGACCGCGAAGTGGTGATTCTCACCGGCGACGACGGACCCCGCGCCCACCGGTTCCGGAGCCACCCGGCGGTCGACGAGGTCTTCGCCGGCGTCCCGCCGGACGGAAAGCTCGAGGCGGTTCGGGGATTCACGGCGACCGGCACGACGGTGATGGTGGGCGACGGAACCAACGACGCGCCGGCGCTGGCGGCGGCGGACCTGGGGATCGCGATGGGCGACGGGACGGCCCGCGCCGTCGAGGCCGCGGACGTGGTGATCACCGGCGAGGACCTCCGGACGGTCGAGACCGTCTTCGAGCTCGCGGCCGGGACGCGGCGGCGCATTCGCGAGAACGTGGCCTGGGCGCTCTGTTATAACGCGGTAGCCATCCCGCTGGCGGTCTCGGGGGCGCTCAACCCGTTCTTCGCCGCCCTGGCGATGGCCGCCAGCAGCGCCATCGTGGTGACGAACTCGACGCGTCCGGTGCTCGAGGACGATCCGGTGCTCGAGGACGATCCGGTTCTCGACGACGACTCGGAGTTCGAAGCGTCCTGATCGGCGCTCGGAACGCGCCAGGGTCCGGGCGGCGGTGACTTATTCCTCGATTCGAACGGTCAACACCGGCACCGGGGACTGCTTGACGACGCGCTGGGAGACGCTGCCGACGATGTTCCGCTCGTAGTTGTCGCCGCTGGTTCCCATCACGACGAGATCGATCCCGGCCTCCTCGACGTACTCGATGATCGCCGGCGAGGGGTCCCCGACGTCGACCGCCGAGGTCGTCGGGATCCCTCGGTCGGCCGCGGCGTCCACGGCGGCGTCGACCGCGGCACGCGCCTGCGCCTCGAGGTCGCTCCGGACCTCGTCGATGCGGTCGTCGTCGAGGGTCAGAAAGGAGCGGTCGTCGACGACGGACAGCACGTGCAGCGTCGCGTCCCGGGTTTCGGCCATGTCGAGGGCGTACTCGAGCACCGCGTCCGTCCGCTCGGTGCCGTCGGTCGGGAACAGGATGTGATCGAACATCAACGGGCGAATCGAGGCTCGTCGGCTATTTAAGTTCGCCGTGCTCGGCCGGGCGGAACGCGGCGGTCGGTTGACGCTGGTCGTCACCGATGGCCGCATCGAACACGTGTGCTACCCGATCTTCCCTCGGGTGAGCACGCGGCTGACGGTCCCGAATGGGTGAGGGAAAATCCCCGGTGGATGGAACGACACGTCGTGTGCCGCCAGCCATCCCGTTCCATCGTCCGAGCTTTCGTACCGTCTCGGTATGTTAGACGGGCGGGTCCGCGTCGTCACCGAACCCGCTCCCGTACGACTCGACGACTTCCGTAACGATGACTTCGTATGCATCGTACCACTCCGTCCACCGCCGTTTCGCACGTTCGTGGTCGGAGTCCGCCCCGAACGTCTCAAGCGCATCCAGCGACTCCCAGTAGTACACGACGAGAACCTCCTCGCTCTCCGGCGCATACCACGTCCGCTTGCCCAGATATCCCTCCGTCTCCTCGGCAGCAGCCTGTATCGCGTCGTTCAACTCGTGGAACTCCGCGTCATACTCCCCCGGATCGA
The DNA here is from genome assembly GCF_002355635.1 of Halopenitus persicus. Lineage (GTDB taxonomy): Archaea > Halobacteriota > Halobacteria > Halobacteriales > Haloferacaceae > Halopenitus > Halopenitus persicus_A. The sequence continues at coordinate 685,492 of NZ_AP017558.1, forward strand.
GGCGGAACGTAACCAGATACATCAGTGCCGGAACTCACGCTTTCGCGGCCAAAATATCCGTTTCCGTGAACCGATTCAAGTCGCTTCTCAGGCAGGCGAACGAGGTCCGCTATCTTCGGCCGGAGGTTGCCTTGATGGAGCCCTGCTTCGACGTGCTCCTCTCGTTGGTTGACGCCAGTGTCGACGTAACGTTGGTCGACCGGCCGAGTTGTCACGCATACTTCATCACGACGTATCCCGAGCGCAGTTTAGAGCTGGAGAAACGGGACAATTTCACGGTTCTTGAGCATGACGAACTCCCCCAATGCGGAATCGGCCTGCTGGAAACCCGAGTTACCATCAGCTGTTACGGGCAGGACAGTGGGTCAGTCCAAGCAGTGATCGACACCGACGTTCCGGCCATCCGCGAGTGGGCAGAATCGATGTATGCGTCCTTCGAGATCGATGCGCGACCGGTCAACCGCGAAGCCTATCTCGAGTGACGTTCCCAGTCGCGTGAGTACGGTATCCATCCGGTTGCTCAGTGTCTCCTCGTCTACGTCGCAGGACGGGCTGGTTTGCCATCGATTTCTCGGCAGCGTTCAATGAGCACCTGTTGCCGCGTGTGCAGTCGCTGAAAGAATGGCAGGGTCTGCCGAAACGGCACGAAATAGCTACATCGTCTCAGGGGTCGTTGTGTCGCTTGTCGGAGGGACAACGAAACAATGACTGACGACCGGCAAACCATGCACGGGATCGACCTCGAAACGCTCGAAGGATTCGCCGAACACGCAGCCGAGAACCCCGAAGCCGTCCAGTTTGGCCTCGAAGCGTCCGCGACCTACGAGGGGACGGCGGCTCACAGCCTGGCAAAGATCGATAGCTACGACCTCGGCGGCGAGACCATCGCTCGCGAGACGCGTGAATACACCGTTCCGTACGGCGCCTGGAAGGAGGTGCTGGATGCTGGTGGGTGGGTCGGCGCGACCGATCGACTCGAACCCATCGAAGCAGCACTGTCCGCGCTCGCCGCCTACATCAATGTCGGCATCTCGATCAACGCCGCCGCGAACGGCGTCGACATCGACCGTCTTCGGACGCGCGTCAGGACGGATTTCGATCCAGCGGTTCTCTTTAGTCTCGCTGAGCTCAAGGAGGCCGACTCGGTGTACGGGAATCTGACCGTGGAGGTCGACATCGATGGGGAGGACATCGACGACGACCTGATCGATGAGTGGGCGCGACGAGCGCCCGTCTACACGCTGCTATCACTCGCTCAAGACATCCAGCTAAGCATCAAAACCCCCGCCGAAGCGACGGAAGACGACTGATCGGTGAACGACAATGAATGAATCAGTAGACATAGACGGACCCGAACCGATAAACGAGGAGAAACTAAGCGAACTCGTAGAGACGTCCCTCGTCGATCTCGGTGCGACGGTTCACGCCGCACTGGCCGTCATCGGTGACGAGCTCGGACTGTACGAGACGCTTGATGACGAGGGGCCGCTCACGTCATCCGAACTCGCTGAAAAAACCGAAACCGTCGAGCGGTACGTTCGTGAGTGGTTGCGCTCGCAGGCCGCGGGCGGGTACGTGACCTACGACGCTGAGACTGACCGATACTACCTCACCCCGGAGCAGGCGCACATCTTGGCCAACGAGGAGAGCCCCGTGTTTATGCCCGGTGCGTTCCAGCTGGTCGGGTCAGTGGCAAAGATCGGTCCCGAACTCCAGGAGGCTTTCCGAACGGGCGAAGGCATCGGCTGGCACGAACATGACGAGGACGTGTTCCACGGGACGGAACGTTTCTTCGGGCCGTCCTACGGGGCGTTCCTGCTCGACTGGATCGGCGCGCTCGATGGCGTCGACGCCAGGCTGAAATCGGGGGGCCGGATCGTCGACGTGGGATGTGGTCACGGTGCGCCGACGATCCGCATAGCCGAAGCGTACCCCAACTCGACGGTCGTCGGCATCGACTACCATAAGGAATCGATCGAGGTAGCACGCGAGCGGGCGGAAACAGCGGGTGTGGCCGACCGCGTTCGCTTCGAAGTGGCGACCGCGAGGGAGTACACCGGCTCCGACTACGACCTCGTGACGATGTTCAACTGCTACCACGACATGGGCGATCCAGTCGGGGTGGCCGCTCACGTTCGAGAGACGCTCAGTGAGAACGGTGCGTGGATGATCGTCGAACCGTATGCCGATGACCGGGTCGAAAACAATCTTACCCCATTTGGTCGCCTTGGATACGCCATTTCGACGCTTGCCTGTACGCCAAATTCGCTCAGTCAAGACGTCGGGTACGGGCTCGGCGCGCAGGCGTGCGAGGACCGAACGCGAGAGGTCGTCACCGGAGGCGGGTTCACGCGTTTCCGCCGGGCGGCCGAGACGCCGACCAGTCTGGTCTTCGAAGCAAAACTCTGATTTCTTGTCTGAGCGATTTTTCCGTTCGACGCTCGCCGGTCGCCTAATCAGTTCTCCTCCGGCATCCAAACCGTGAGAGCGATGACGACTGCCATAATTACGGCTAAGACGACGTATCCCTCGTCGAAGTATCCGTGATCGCCGACCACTCCGAAGAGAACTGGACCGCCGGCAGCGAGCGATGCCGTGAGCGTTCGGATCACGCCGAGTCCCGCTCCTTGCCGCTCGTCGGAGAACGAATCCGCGAGGAACGACTGTGTAACCGCTCCGGTTCCAAGCATCGTGCTTATGAGAGCGGTGATGCCACCGAGGAGCCAGACGCCGTTCAGTGCGGGCAGGAGCAGGAAGCCCGCTGCTGCTGGCGTGAGAATGCCGATCAGTGATCGTCGCATACCGATCCGGTCGTAGGCCACACCGGCCACGGGCTTCACGACCACGCCAACGGCGAAAAAGAACCCGAATAGAACGCCCGCCAACTGTGAGGACAGCCCCTTTACAGTGGTGAGGTAGGTCGGATAGAACGCGGTGAACGACTGCCAGATGAACATATAGAGAAACAAGATGACGGTCATGAATCCCATTGCCGGGTTACGAAGCTCCGTCACAACGTGTAGCGTCTCCCGGATCGATCGCGTCTTGGTTGCCCCTTCAGCCGAGACGTCGCTGGAAGACGTTGCAAGGACACTGAGTCCGGCGAGAACGAGGAGTGGCGCGACGAAACCCAGCCCGATCTGCCAAGCGATGACCGCGGCGAAGGCGCCCGCAATCGGCGGAAGAACGGTCTGTCCAATATCCCCCGTTGCCATCGTCACGCCGAGGGCGCTTCCAAGTCGTTCGGAGTAGAGCTCGGAGAGGAGCGTGATTCTGGCGATCGGGTACAGAGAATGGCCGAGCCCCCAGATTGCCGTTGCGAAAAACAAGATAACCGGCGACGAGGACGTGACGACGAGTCCAAGTGCAGCCGCAACGACGACCGTACTCACTGTCATCAGCGCTCGCTCGTCGTACCGGTCCGCAAGGATGCCTCCCGGCAACTGGCCGATGGCAGCAAAGAACCAGAGAACGGTCACTAACAGGCCGGCGATCGTCAGACTCAGATCATAATCAGCCTGGAGGTAGGGGATGATGACGGGATACACCATACGACCCCCGTTTAGCAACCCCCATCCAGTAGCGATTGCAACGAGCGATATCCCTTTTCCGTCGCCCCACAGCGCTGTCACTTCCTTGCGAAAGACGGCAGCAAATTCCATTGGGTGATATAGCAATACTCCGCCCAATGGCCATAGTTGCTAGCTTTAGTCCCTCAATTACCGGTTCCACTCGACTGAACGCCGCAGTACGATGCCCCCACCGTATTGAGCGGCATGTCGAGGGTTTCAACGGATTCCGAATAACACCGCCGTCCCAGTGAAACCCTCAGACGGTGCGCACGAACCGGCGCAGGGTGTCGCCGTTGGCGTCACGGAGCTCGATCTCGAACTGCGCGCCGGACGGGCCGTCCGAGAGAGCATCGCGGGATGCCGAGACCGCGTACGGCGGTTCATCGCTCCGGTCGAGCACCTCCCCGCCGGAGGTGAGCACGACGTGGTCGACGCCCGTGCTCGTCTCGACCTCGCAGCTGACGGCCTCGGCGCCGGTCTCACAGGTCAGCTCCGCGGTCACGTCCCCGCCCGCGTCGGCACCGAAGCCGGACGAGAAGTCGAGCAGCATCACGCCCGGCGCGAGCGTTCCCACGACCGCGACGATCACGAGGAACGTCCCGAAGTTGATCTTCGACCCGTGACGGGCGAAGCGCCGGACGAGAGGGCGCTGAGCGGTCCGCCGTAACCGGATCACGGTCGGGACGACGAGCAGGTGAGTCAACGGCCCCCACGCAAGGAGGACGAAACCGTACGCCATCGCGTACTGCAGAGCGGTCGCATCGGGCCAGTAGGCCAACAGGACGTTGCCGCCCATCCACAGGAAGAACCCGAGGAAGACGAGCGCGCCGCTTTTGAGCCAGCGCCACACCGGCGTGTTGGCGTAGTAGACGCTCAGGAGGTCACGCCATGCCTGGCGAACGATACCGCCGAGCTGCATCGGGAGATGGATGCGTGAGGTGTCGGTCATTCGTTGGGGTCGTGCGGTCGGGGGGTCAGTCCGTCGGTCATTCGTTGGGGTCGTGCGGTCGTGGGGGCATTCATAGGAGCCGCGCGGTCGTTGGATCGTTTATCAGGGGCGTTCGGATAGTGGGCCAGTGGTGAAGATCCCGGCAACCCCGGCGGGGACCGGGCGTCGACCGGCGCCTACGCGCCGATCGCCCACAGCTGCGTCACGAGGTACCAGTTCAGCACGTAGATGGCGATGAAGACGGCGAGGAAGACCAGACACAACGTGAAGGTCCCGCGAAGCTCCACCGCGTGGATCGGCTGCCCGCCGTCGGCGTGGAGCCCGCCCTCGGGCAACAACCCGCCGTCGTCGCCGCCGGGAAGCCGGTCACCGAACAGCAGCGAGCCGACCGACACGAGGATGAACAGCGCGCCGGAGGCGATCGCCACCACCGCGAAGAGCCCGAAGATCATGAATATCGGGATCGCCGCCGCGAAGCTGAACTCGGAGCCGGGGATGTTCCGGACGACCTCGGCGGTCCGCCGCGGGACGCCGTAGAGGATCCCGGCGTACATCATCATCAGCGTGACGATGCTCATCGCGCCGGCGTAGGCGTACGGCACCGCGGCCGCCAGCGTCTCCGAGACGAAGTCGCGACGGAACATCGTCTTGATGACGAAGAAGACGAGCCCCATGAAGGCGAGCGTCGTCCCGAGCACGACGGTCGCGTGGAAGTGGCCGACCGCCGCGAAGGTGTTGTGCCAGGTCATGTTGACCTGCATCTGGCCCATCACGACGCCGGTGATCCCGCCGAGGAAGCCGAAGAGGATGATGCTGAAGACGGTGGCGGCGAAGACGGGGTTCCCCCAGGGTGCCGAGGTGAGCCAGCCGAACAGCCCGCCGCCCTGGCCGCGGCGACGGCGGCCGGCCTCGATCCCGGCCGGGATCGCGAACGCGTGGATCATGCTCGCGAAGGCCGCGCCGTAGAAGGCGTAGGAGGTGTTCCAAATCCGCCAACCGGCGGAGACGCCGGGATCGACGAGCAGGTGGTGGGCCGCCCCGAGGTTGATGAAGAAGAGGTAGAACACGAACGCCGTCCGGGAGATCTTCTCGGAGACGACGACCGCGCCGCCCACGACGTGGGTCAGGAAGTACCACACCGTGATCATCGCGAGCAGGTTGATCTGCTGGCTCCCGTGACCGATGATCCAGTAGAGCTGCCGGTAGATCCCCGGGTCGACGGAGGCGATCAGGTCGATCCGCCAGGCGAACGCGTACGCGAAGGCCGCGATTCCGCCGAGGATCGCCTCGACGGCGATGATGCCGGTGATGAACGCGCCGAAGGCGACCAACGGGAGCGTCCGGCGGGTCCCCCGGGTCTCCAGCCAGATCGTCGCGAAGAACGGCAGCGCCGCGATCGTGGTCCCGAGCAGGAAGACGATGGCGGTTCCGTAGAACCACGGGGAGACCGGCAGCGGAACGTACGCGGTCAACAGCGGGGCCTCGTTGGGCGCCTCGGTGAGCAGGATCGACGCGTTGACGCCGACCGCGCCGAGCGCCATGATCACCCAGCCGGCGGTCGCGAGTCGACGCAGCGGGAGCGTTCGACCGAGCACCATCGGCCCGCCGACGTAGAGGATGGCGATCTCCATGAAGACCATCCAGAAGATGAGCAGGTTCCACGCATGCAGACTCAGGTGCGTGTAGTAGCTGCCCGGATCGAGGAAGCCGATGAACTCCCAGCGCGTCATCGCGACCGTGAAGGCGAAGATCCCGCCGAACGCCAGCGCGATCACCGCGGTCAGCCCGAACAGCTTCACGTGGTTCTCGACCGACCGGTGGACGTCCAGCCCGGTCACCGAGCAGGTCCGGAAGCCGTCCGAATCGTAGTCGTTCCGGAAGAGGGAGGCGATCGCCGACATGCTATCCCTCCACCACCGTGAACCGGCCGTGCATCGTTCGGTGTCCCTGGCCGCAGAACTCGTTACAGACGACGTGGTAGGTGCCGGGCTCGTCGAAGGTCATCGGGATCACCCACTCCGATCCGGGGAAGACCTGGAGGTTGATCTGTTTGTTCAGGTTCTCCTCCGGCCGGACCGAGAAGCCGTGCTGGACGTCGTAGGCGCCGAGGTGGATGTCGTACTCGTGGCCGGCCTCGAGCACGACCGGGAGGCCGTCCCAGTTGAACCGCAGCGCGCCGATGTAGACGTCGTCGCCCGGCGGGACCAGGCCGTCCTCGGTCTCCTCGGCGGCCTCCTTGTACTCGGCCACGCGCTCCTGATACCGATCGGGGTCGACGTCGTAGGTCGTGCCGATCGGGTTCTGGTCGCCGAACTGGGTGAAGCCGGCCATCCAGGCGAAGATGCCGACCGACCACGCGCCGGCCAGCCCGAGCCAAATGCTCTCACGGCGGTTCACCGGGGAGTTCCACCAGTCGTCGTCGGGGTCTTTGAGTGGATCGCTCATCGGGAATCACCTCGCCGGCAGCGACGTGAGGTCGAGCAGCCCCCAGCCGACGTAGGCCACGAGGAAGAAGACGAACGCGGCCAGGGCGAGCAACCAAATGCGGTCGTATAGGCGCTGCATCGCCGGCACGTCGGCGGCGTCGCGGGTCTGATCCTGACTCATAGCTGACTCACGTCTGGAGGATACGGACAGTCACCCCGTGGGGGTTGTCGCGTACATGTTCGACCGACGCTTTCGAAACGTGGGATCCCGGGCGAACGTATTCGTGGACGAGGAGGGTCGAGGGATCAGCCAGCCCGAACCCGGACGCGACACCGATGGCCCAGGCACACGGGCCCCGTTGGTATGGATCGGATCGGTCCACCAAGAAGACTCGAGGTCGAAGCCACCCGTGCAAATCAATCGCGGTCGTCAACTCATCGAGTGAGGTGAGCTCAAACATCGGAGATTCTTCGGGGGTTCAGTGAACCAGTCGACCTGTCGGGCGATGACTATACACTCGGTTTGAATGGCTGGTGTGAGCGTCTGGAAGTAGCATCGACCACAGAAATATCCGGCTGGAGAGCCAATATGGGAGGATGGCAGACGATAAGCGCGGTCGCGACAAGCAAGCACAAGACGCTGAAAGACGCCAGCAAGAGCGCGAGATTGCGACGGAACTGGAGCGCGGGGACGAAAGAGAGCCACCGGTGAATACGGAGGAACTCGCCGATTTTGAGGCGGGACTCGAAGAACTGGCATTCCCGGCGACGGGGGTCGAGGTCGTCGCAGCGATCGGCGATCGTGAGATCGAATCGGTCGGCGGGAGCTACAGTATCGAGGAGCTAATACCGGAGACAGACGAGGTAACGTTTGACTCACCAGCTGCCGTCCGGGTGCAGGTACAGCGGCCGACAGTTGCTGCGGCCATGAAACGGGTTGTGGAAGCCAGCAAGACGCTTCACAACACGGATTTCGGTTGGACACAGCACAAAGCGTACGAGAAGACCTTCCAGGAACTCAAAGCGATCGACGCCGATGACGATGATGAAGGGATCCAAGCCATCAGCGATTGGATCGTCAAGCGAATCCACGACGAAGAAACGCTCCCGACGTCCCGCGAAGTACGCCGAGAAGCGGCAAAATTCTGTCGGACGAACGGATATCAAGTCCGAAACGACGAGTGGCTCGGGATATAGACCGACGATCACGGGCGAGCGTGGCAATGTCTGCCATCAAGCTTCAAGCGTGATCGATACGCGCACACCATCCAGTAACGGGATGTTCTCTTGCGAGCGGCGTCCCATCCCGTTTCCTGTGAAACTGCTACGGGCTTTATTGTGTTACCAGTGAAACCACTGGTATGGCGCTCGATATAGAGGTACCAGAACCACCAGACCTCTCGAACCGAGGAATGCCGCGCGAGTTCGAGTGGCAGGACGAGACGCTCGGGTCAGAGGACTTCTACCGCGAGGACCTCGAAGACCTGCTCCAGGAGGGTGCGTGGATGGAGGGGTTCAATGAGTGGACCGAGTACACGAATCTCGATGAAGAGCAGGTTCGAATCGTCAGTGACCTTGGTTTGTTCCAGGCGTTCGACTTCTATTGGGATCCGACCGAAGACTGCCTTCGCATCGATCCCCCAACGATTCCGGACAACTGGCGGGAGCGAGACGCGACTGAGTCGCTCGATTCGAGTACGGTGTCGCTGATCGACGGTGAGTTGGACGATCTCGGCCGAGCAGTACAGGAGGTATTGGAGGACTACCTCGAACGGAACGACGAAGCGTCCGACTATGGATGGGGTGAGGAAACGTACGGCAAACGCGAGGAGTGATGTACGGAGAGTTCGAGCAAACCACGCCCCCACGAACGTCCCAAAGAAGTGCGCACGAATTCGCAAGTTGCCTCCGTGAGTCGGTAGCCGAACCCCCCCGACGGAGGAATCCTGCGCTGTAGCGCGGGGAGGCTGTCACTGGTTTGTGAGCGTCACGAACATCCCTATAAAGCGACGTCCGCGACGTTCCCCTTCAGAACGCGAGCGTCTCGAGGAGGATCGCCGCGAGGAGCGCCCCGAGATAGGCGTTCGAGGCGTGGAAGCTCCGGTAGGCGGCCGAACGGCCGTCGCTCGCCCGGCGATCGGCGTCGTACTGCCGGACCACGCTCCGGACGAACACCGCCCCGAGCGCCGTGGTCGCGATCGCGTACAGGAGGCCCAGATCGGTGACGGTTCCGAGCAGGGCCGCAGCGACCAGGGTGATCCCGAGCCAGACGAGGATCCGACGCCGCGCGGTCGGGACGCCGGCGACGACCGGCAGCATCGGGTAGTCGGCGCGGGCATAGTCCTCGCGGTGGGCGATCGCGAGGTTGTAGAAGTGCGCCGGGGTCCAACAGCAGACGACGACCGCCAGCAGGACCGCCGGCAGCCCGACGGTGCCGGTCACCGCGGCGTAGCCGATCAGGGCCGGCAGGGCGCCCGACCCGCCGCCGATCACGGTGTTCCAGCGCGTGGTTGGTTTCAACAGGACCGTGTAGACGTACGCGTAGTAGACGACCGCGAGGGCGGTCAGGACCGTCGCGAGGACGTTCACGAACGCGAGGAGGATCGCCATCGCGACGGTCACGAGCGCGATCCCGAACGCGACCGCGCGCCGGACGCCGACCCGGTCGGTGGCGACCGGCCGGTCAGCGGTGCGGCGCATCTTCCGGTCGCGGTCGCGCTCGTGGACGTGGTTGAACGTGCCCGCGGCCCCGATCGCGAGAACGCCCCCGCCGAGGGTCGCGACGACCGTCACGCCGTCGATCGCGGCGCCGGTCGCGGTCGCCAGCCCCATCCCCGCCAGCGCGAGCAGACACAGCAGCCACATCAGCCGCGGCTTCGTCAGCTCGAGATACGCACGCAGGCGATTCCCGAGCGTGGTCGCCGGGGAGACGGATGATGGTGGGTCGGTTACTTCCGCGGTGGTTGGTTTTGCGGCGGTCGCGTCCGGGACGGTCGTTTCAGAGGTGGCCGTTTCAGAGGTGGCCGTTTCCGAGGCCGCCGGGGTGACGGCGTCAGCCAGGGCTTCGTTTCCGGTCGGCGCCTCCGTGGTCGTCTCCAGCCGGTGGATCAGGGTCGCGAGGAGGACCGCGAAGACCGCGATCCCGCCGAGCAGGTGAAGCCGCCCGTCGAAGAGCCTGACGCCGGACAGTCCCGCCAGCCCGATGCCGGCCTGCACGGGGTAGGCGATCACGACGATCGCCGTGCCGATTCGGACGCCGCGTGCCGCCGCAACGCGATGGGCCACGACCGCCGTTGCGACCAGCAGCAGGCCGACGAGGACGGCGGCGGCGTGGTGGGCCGCGGCCAGCGTCGGCCCGGCGTCCGCGGCGGCAGTCGCTCCGAGCGCGACGAGCAGGTAGGTGCCCACGACCGCCCAGGTCAACAGCGTCGTGAGGCGTGGTCGGTCCATACGCCGCGTTCTCGCCCCGCCCCCGCGGACCTTCCCCCGAACGTGTTCGCACCGCGGCGGTTCGGCGGTTTGGCGGCCCGACGGCCCGACGGCCCGGCGGCCCGGCTACGCGCGTCGACGCCGCGTCGATCGCGGTTCGGCGATAGCTTTAGCACGCGGCTGGGTGAGGGATCGGACGATCGACTGGATGAACCGGAACGATCGGGCGCTGACCGGGTTCACGATGCTCGGACACGCGACCTTCCACACCTACGAGCTCGTCATCCCGATCCTCGTCGTCGTCTGGCTGGACGCCTTCTCGACGACGCCGGCGTTCCTCGGGGCGGTCGTCGGCGCGAGCTACGCGGCCACCGGCGTCGGCGCGCTTCCGAGCGGCATCCTCTCGGACCGGGTCAGCGGCAAGCGTCTCGTCGTCGCCTCGATGGCGGGGATGGGCGGCGGGTTCCTGATCGTGAGTGTCGCGCCGAACCTGGCGACGCTGTCGGTCGGCCTGCTCGTCTGGGGCGCCGCCGCCAGCCTCTATCATCCCGCCGGGCTCTCGCTCATCAGCCGCGGCGCGACGGAGCGGGGGACCGCCTTCGCCTATCACGGCGCGGCCGGGAACGTCGGCGTCGCGACCGGACCGCTGCTGGGCGCGATCCTGCTGACGGCGTTCGACTGGCGCACCGTTGCGGCGCTCTTGGTCGTTCCCGTGGCGATCGCGGTCGTGGTCGCGCTCGGACTGGAGTTCGACGAGACGGCCGGACGTGGTGAGGATCCCCGACGCAACGAGGCGGCGGACGGCGACGCGGCGAACGACCCGGAGGCGAGCGACCCGGAGGCGAGCGACCCGAAGGCGGATGAACCGGGAGAGGGCGAACCCGACGGAACCCTTCGGGAGTTCGCGGCCGGCTCCCGGCGCCTGTTCGTCGGGGGGTTCCTCCTCGTGTTCGTCATCGGGGGGCTCTACGGACTCTATTACCGGGGCGTGTTCACGTTCCTCCCGGACGTGCTGGCCGGGGTCGCCGTCTTCGATCCGGTCGTGGTCGGCGGTCGGTCGCTCGAGCCGAGCCAGTACGTGTACTCCGGGCTGCTCCTGCTCGGCGGCGTCGGCCAGTACGTCGGCGGGAGGCTCGTCGACCGGTATCCCGCCGAGCGCGTGCTCGTCGCCAACTTCGGGACCCTCGTGCTCGTCGCCCTCGCGTTCCTGCCGGCGGCGAACGCGGGCGCCGGACCGCTCCTCGTCGTCTCCGGGCTGCTCGGTTTCTTCGTCTTCCTCGAGGGCCCGGTTAACCAGGAAGTCGTCTCGAAACACGTGCCGCGGGACCTGCGCGGGCTCTCGTTCGGCTGGACCTACGTCGCGATCTTCGGCGTCGGCGCCGGCGGCTCGGCGATCGCGGGCGCGATCCTGACGCACCGGTCGCCGGCGGTGCTGTTCGCGGGCCTCGCCGGGGTCGCCGTCCTGGCCGGGCTCGTCGGCGGCATGCTGCTGTGGCGATCGGGGTGACGGAGGAGGCGGTTCCGGAAACGGAACTGCCGATCACTCGCTCCCGTTCGGGGCGTCGACGGCGCGGATCGCCACCAGGCCGGAGGGGCTCGCGACGAGGACGCGGCCGGCCGCGATCACCGGTGAGGAGTACGTCGTCGCGTGAACCCCGTCGTACCGCCACCGGACGCGGTCCGGCTTGAGGAGTCCGTCCAGGTCCCGGCGGTACGCACGGAGGTCGCCGCTGGCGACGAGGACGTCGTCGTCGGTCGCCACTGGCGCGGCGGTCCCCTCGCTCGGGAGGTGCGCCTGCCAGGTCGTCTCGCCGGACCCCGGGTCCAGCTCGTGGAGGTCGCGTGCCGCGACGTAGACGTCGCCGTCCGCGGCCGCCGCGGGAGCTCGGCTGTGGAGGTCACGCCGCCAGCGAACCTCGCCCGCGAGGTCGACAGCGACGGTCTCCTGCCAGCCGGTCTGGATCACGCCGTTCGACTCGACGACGGCGGCCGCATATGGCGTGTCCACCGGGACGCGCCAGCGTTCGGTTCCCCGCTCGCGGTCGATGCACACGAGCGCGTCGCGGTCGGGAACGAGGACGGCGTCGCCGGCGACTGCCGGGACGATCTGGGTCGCGGTGGAGTCGCCGAGGTTGTACTCGTCGTAGATGAGGGGGTCGAGCGGGCGCCGCCAGCGCTCGCCGCCGTCGGGATCGAGCCTGACGCAGGCGGTGGCGCCGCGAACGTAGCAGTCGCCGTCGGCGACGGTGACGCCGTAGGTCGCTCGGTCGCCGACCCGGACCGATCCGACGATCGACCCGTCGCGCATCGAGAGCGCGGTCAGGGACGCCGGCGCGGGATCCGGCGCGTCGGTCGTCCGAACGGTCCGGGTCGGGACGTAGAGCCGGCCCCGCTCCGGATCGAGGGCGGGGGCGCCGGAGACCTCGGCGTTTAGCGACTGGGACCACGCCTCGCGGTCCGGGACCGCGGCCGCGGGCGAGAGGGCGCGGACCTCACGGCCGGCCGCGAAGTAGACGGTTCCGTCCTGGACGACCGGCGGGACGTGGACCCACTCGCCGGAGGCGAGGCGATCGAACCCGGTCGGTTCCGGAGCCCCGCCGTCGACCCGGTTGCGGTTCCGCGGACCGGCACCGAAGGTGCGCCAGTCGCCGTGGTGATACGGATCGGGGTCATCACCGCCTTGGAGGGTGCTGCAGCCGGCGATTCCGGCGATGACTCCGGCCCCGACCGTGGCGAGGAGCGCGCGGCGGGACGTCGTCGCGGCATCGTCCGGCGCGTTGCGAGTGGATGGCGGGTCGGGGGAGGAGCGAGGGCTGAGGATGGATGGAGGGTCGGGGGCGGGCATCGTCCCGGTTTCAGCCCCCGGCGAAAAATGTGTTCCGCTCGATCCGGGCTGCTCGATCCACGTCGGCTGATACGGGCTGCTCGATCCACGTCGGCTGATACGGGCTGCTCGATCCACGTCGGCTGATACGGGCTGCTCGATGCCGTCCCGATCGATCGGCCGTGGCGACAGTAAGTAGCTTCTTGGTGACGGCGATCGAGGCTCCGCGTATGGACGAGGCGGCGGTGTTCGACCACGTCATCACGGCGCTGGAACGACGGGACTACGATCCCCTGGTGCACGTCCCCGAGGCTCACAGCGAGACGTACGCGGACGTGTTGGACCGCTGCCGCCGGCACGCGATCACCATCCGGGGTCGGTACCCGGACGTGATCGGGTTCACGAACCGCAATCGGGTGTTCGCGGTCGAGGTGAAGGGGTCCTCAGGGCTGCTTCGGGGAATCGGCCAGGCGCTCACCTATCAGGAGGGCGCGCACGTCTCCTACCTCGCGGGGGACGCGACCGCCGTCGACTCGCACGCGTCGCTGCTGCGGTCGAAGGGAGTTGGCGTCATCGGCGTCCGCGAGGACGGGGTGAGCGCCTGGCGGGCGCCGCCGCGGGCGGAGACGAGCACGGAGGTGACCGACGTCGAGGGGCAGCTCTCGCTGCGGCTTCGGGGCGGCGAGTTCGGCGGCGACGTCACCACGCTGACGCTGGCGCAGCCGCTGAACTACCTCGCGCCGGTGGTCGGGCTCGACGAGGCCGGACCGGCGCCGCAGGAGGAACTCGTCGAGCGGCTCGCCGACGAGTACGGCTTCGGCGCGGGGGCCGCGGCGGTCGCGAGCGCGCGGACGCTCGGCCTGCTGGCGGCCGGCTCGCCGTGTCGCCTGACCGACCAGGGCGAGCTGTCGGCGACGGTCCTCCGGGGATACGGCGTCGGGGACCTCGCGGACCTGTGGGCGATCAAGCGGGAAACGCGGGGGAGCACCGTCGTCGAGACGCACCCGCCGCTGGCGATCCTGCTGCGGAACGCGTTCGCGCGGCACCCGGAGTTCGGGCTATTGCTCGAGGCGCTTCGGGCGGAGGGCCCGCGGGTGCACTTCCTCGACCTCCTCGAGCGGCTGGTTCGGGAGTATCCGAACGTGTTTTTAAGTGCAATCTGTACGACCCGCGGCGCCGAGCGCGCTCGCGAGCTGATCGAGCGCGGCGAGACGGCCCGGATCTACGCGGACCCGGACGTCTGGCGGGACGTCGTCCGGAACAACGTCCTGTTCAACTTCGTCCAGCAGCTCAAACACGTCGGGGTTCTGGCGCCGGCGACGCGAAGCCACAGCGGCGCGATGGCCGAGTACGATCCCGACGAGAAGCCCTGGATCCTCGCCGCGGACGATCGAGGATGAGTCAGCGACCCTGGAGGTTCGTGACGGTCATCAGATCCGTAAGGAGGTCGGTCTCGAAATCATCGTCCGTCACGATGAGTTCGTCGCCGGTGGATCGCGCGGTCGCCGCGATGAGGAGATCCCGAGTAGCCATCCGTTCACCCCCGTCCAGCAGCTGATCCTGCATCCGTCCCGCTTCCAAGGCGATCCGTTCGTTGAGGTCAAGCGCACGGACACCGCCGAACCGTTGACGGACCGCGACGACGTCCGTGGTTCCGGAACCGACCGCTCCATCGATGACCTCGAAGACGCAAAGCGAGGAGGTGAGATACGGTTGACCGCAGTCCTCGACGTGCTCGACGACGTCAGGGACGCCCTCGAGCATATCGATGATGACGGATGAATCGAGGAACGTCACCGCTCGAAACTCTCCCGAGAGCGCTTCACGGCCTCCCGTGCCCGCTCCGCCTTCCCCCCGCTCCACGCCCCAATGTCGATGGGCCGCTCGCTCTGCGCAAGCCGTTCGAGGAGCTCGTCGAACGTCTCGTCCTCCCGTTTCAGACGCTCCAGTATTCGTTTCGTATCGTCGGACACCCGGATTGACGTGCTCATATGTATACGGTCCGCATACACAGCTAATTATCTTTCGCCGAGGGCGCCCCCGGGAGCTGCCGCAAGGCGGGACCAACGAGGGATTATCGTCCCTTGCGATCGCGAAAGCGGTTCCAGCTCGACGGACGCCGAGCTCGCGGTGGATCGGACGTCAACGTCGTATACGACGCCGCGGCACGCCGATACCGAACCCGTCGGCTTCGGAGACCCGCCGTCCGTCGATCGGTTCGGACGTCGAGTTCGGACGTCGAGTTCAGACATCGCGATCGGTTTGCGCACCGGCCGAGTTGCGACCCTTAGAGCGCGGCCTGCATCCCGCACTCGGGGCACTCGACCCCGGGCGCGCCGTCGATCATCGCGAACGCGAGGTAGTCGCTGTCGCCGCAGGCCTCGCAGGGGCCGGCGATCCGGACGTCGGTCGACTCCTGGGGGGTGCCCATCGCGAGGGCGCGGAGGGGCGCGTCCGACTCGTTGCGGCCCTGCTGGTACTCGCCGGGCTCGAACCGGACCAGCTGGCCCTCGCCGACGGTGACCGTCTCGGAGTCGGCCGTCGGGCCGGGGGCCGTCTCGAAGGTGGCCTCGCCCTCGAGGACGAGGAACGTCTCCTCCTGGTCGAGGTGCGCGTGGAGCCCGGCGGTGAACGCCTCGCCGGGGTCGAGCGCGTAGTAGTTCATCGCGAAGTCGTCCGCCCCGAGGGCGTCCGCGACGCTGGCACGGTTTTGGGGACTGTCCGCGGCATCGAGGTCGGCAACGTCGATCGTTTCCATTGCGGGTTCGGTTTGGATGGGGAGCGTGAATAAGGTACTGCACGACGGCAGGGTGGTCCACGGTGTCGTCGCGATGAAGCGCTCGTGTCGATCGCCGTCGAGACGGAGCTCGGTAATTTCGAAACGGTGACACCGGGAAACAGGTGACGGCACAGTCGATATTGGTACTGCAGTCACCCATTTCCGTTCGTGCGCTCGACGTAACTGACAAAGGGAGACGCCGAGAACCACCAGACAGAGATGGCGTCCAGTACCGATTCCTCAACAGCGATCGACGACGAGGTCCGTACGCTGTACGAGCGGTGTCTGGAAGCCGAGAGCGACGCCGAACGCCACGAAATCGCCCTTGAGATGGGACGACTCGACGGACGCCGACACGCGGGGATCTACGACGCGCTGGAATCCGGGTGACATCCGACGAGCGAGCCGAACATCCGGCCCAGAAGCATTACAGACCGACCGCCAGGCGCTCGAGTCGGTCGTTTCGGTGGGATGGATGGGCCCGTTCGACGCTGGTTTGACTCTCCGCAAGGATTAGCGTATGTTAAATATACCAAATTCTACATATACACCGTAATATAGTAAATATTGTATTTAATATTTCCTTATATTTATGATTATTCATATTTAATCTGTATATCATAATTCAACTTCGTGTTCATCGTAGTTCGGGGTGCCATCTCCACTGATCCGAGTTTAACCGTGTCACGTTAGACGGCGTGTTTAGCCCAGCTTGACACTAGTCGAAGCTGATTTACGCCGGATCGCGGTCTCACCAACACATTATTTCTCAGATCCGCGTCCGTCAGCAGTCTTTTGATCTCTTAATCTAGAGTTATAAATTATTCTAATACTAATACATTTGTCATATATTAAAATTTTATTTGTCAACCTAATATAGCATAATAAAATGTGTGGGATTTGTCAATAATTCGAAGTCATCTCGTTCAAGATCTTCTCCTCCAATGTCTCAACCGATGATCGCAGTATTTTCGGGATCTCTTTTCGAAACCGGGTGTCGGTCATCCGATAGCTCGGTCCGAACAAGGAAATGGCGCAGATCGTGTTCCCGCTTACTCCCTTAACGCGGTGTCCAACCGCTCGTAATCCCTCCACGGCTTCCTCATCCGAATACGCAAACCCTCTCTGCTTAATGTCCTCCAGTTCATCAAATAGTTCCGTCTTTGACGTGATCGTGTTTTCCGTCCGACGCGGGAGTCCCCATCGGTCAACGATCTCATTCACCCGTTCCTTCGACATCGTTGCAAGAAGTGCTTTCCCCGATGCAGTGCAATGAAGGTGATAATAGGTTCCGGAGTGATACTCCTGGTTACCCATTCCTCCATCGCTTGCTGCATATCGATGTTCCGGATGATAGGACTCCTCGAGAATCAATCCTCGTCCATCGTTTTCGACAACCATATCGACCTCTTCGCGGGTTTCGTTGGCTAGTTCCCGGGTGGTTTCTATTGCGAGTTTGTGCTGTTTCTTCCTACTTCGAGCGTATCCGCCGAGGTTGTAGAATTTCAATCCGATGTGGTACTGTTCCCCCTCTTTAACGACGTATCCGTTATGTCTCAGCGTTTGAAGATGTTTGTAGGTGGTACTCTTTACCAGATCCAGCTCGTCAGTGATATCTGCCATCGTTGCGCCATCTTGATCTTGAATAAAATCAACGATATCTAGAGAACGCTGTGTCGTGTCTAGGATATTATCATTGTGATCAGTAGGCATTGACCAATGGTACCGGCTCTACTTTTAATAGTTTTTCTCTTCCGAACGGCATATATACGCACGGATGGAAATAACTGGGTTGTCTTCAATTTCGGTATGCATCTCAGATAGAGAAGTGAATCCCAAAGAAAAACTCGATTTTAGCCTCTCGTAGTCATCTCCTGTGAATTACTAATATAGTAGTGTAATTCTAGAGATTGCGATGGAGTACTATTTAATAGTTTTTGAGAAAGAAACTCTTGAGATGGGTGAACTCCGACAAGCAGTTCGTTCAAGCGAACTAACAATTTGACTCTGCGGTCACCGAAGGCATCGACGACTCGTGGCTTGATTACTTGCAGAACCACGGCCGGGGGAACGGCACACAGGTGATTCGACGAACCGCTAGCAACTGACGAGATCTTGCGACTGATCGCGAATACGAAAACCCCCACGAGCTCCGTACACTGCTTCTGTCGCTATCGTCCTGGGTGAGCGCTGAGGTCTGCAAGATCCACTGTCGCCTTTCGAAACGTGGAGACAACGGGTTGGCTTCGATAGTGCTCTACCGGTGCGGATCATCCATCCGATCTTTGCCAAATATTTTTATACTATGGAATATGCTGTTTGTTGTATGGGTGCAACCCAATAGATTATGGCGGAGGCAGAGATCACTGCGGACGAAGACGGAGAGTTCGGAGAATCAGTCGATGAAATGTACAAGTCGCTTCACCCACAGGTTCTCTCGGACTTCGAGGATGAAATGCCCAAACTCTGGGGTGAAAAGTGGAAGGCAAACACCACGGTCGGGAAGCTCAGAACCGCACTCTTGCACAAGCCGGGCGAAGAGATGCTCCAAGTCGGCGAGGAGACTCCCTGGGAGCCCCACGAATCCAGCCTTGCGGCGTGGCGTATGCGGGAACAGCCTGATCTCGACGAGATGGTGGAGCACCACTACAATCTGAAGGACACGCTCGAGGCGGAGGGGGTGGACGTCATTACCCGCGAACCGGACCCGAACGATCCGCCGTACCAGGTCAAATCGATTTATTGTGATGACGTCGCACAACCTGCGGCATACGGGCACGTCATCCTCCGAATGTACGATAACGTGCGGCGGGGCGAGGAGGTCCCGACGTACAAGACCCTGGCCAAGAACGATATTCCGGTCGTCGGGATGATCACCGGGAAAGGAATGGTTGAAGGAGGGACATGCGGATGGTTCGACGAGAAACACGCGTTCATTGAAGTCCACGTTCCGCGGGAAAACACGTCCGACCCGGAGGTGATGCGTGCAAACGAGGCAGGACACCAGCAACTGGCAAACATCATCAAATCACAGGACCCCGAGGTGGACGTTCGAGTTCAATCCGGATACGGAGAGACGAAAGGGAACATCCCGTATGCGATGGTCGATCGCCATACGAGCATCGGCAAGGAGGAGTGGTACGATCCGCACCTCGTCGAGTGGATGAAATCCGAGATGGACTGGAACTTCATCGAACCGCCGGAACACCTCGTTCGCGATCAGGTCCGAGCGTTCACGCGCGGGCCAAATACCGGGGTCGTGCTGGAGCCGGGGAAACTCCTGACGACTGATCAGTATCCGGAGGCGACGAGGTGGTTCGAATCGATCGGCCTCGAGGTCGTCGAGGTCAACGTCGAGAGCCTCGTTCGACCGAGAAACAGCGGGAGCATTCACTGCTGCGTCGGAAGCCTTCGACGGGATCCCGAACCCGAGGAACCGGATACGTACGCATAATAGACCGCTTTCGAAGGGAATGACGGCTGAAGTGTCGAACGGCGCCAATTGAGCCTGGCAGCAAAAAAGCGGAACGGAGTCGAGCATACTCCGGCTGAATTATTCGTTTCTCCGGGTGCTAATCCAACAATCATCTACCGCGATATCTGAGCATCCTGGACCACGTTCACCGAAGCGATCGAACAGTCCACACATCCAACGTTCTCTCAGTTGGCCTCCATACCGTCGTGAGATGAACGAGAATTACTGTTTCGATCTGGGATAAATTTATATAGATAGGCTATGCAGATCGCTTTGATGCGTTCAAGAAGACGGTTCATTCAGTCAGCGGGGGTTGCATCGTCGATGGTTGCCGGCCTCAGCGGTTGCTTGGGTGATGGCGATGGGGGCAATGGTAACGGCGGCGCTCAAACCGGAACCGTCGATGGTGATCCGGGGCTGGCCGACGAGCTTCGCGTCTCAACGTACGGTGGGGCTATGGGCAACGCGATCTCGAGCACCGTGCTTGACGGGTTCGAGGAGGAATACGGAGTCGAGATCGTCTCCGGAGACTTCCCGTCGAACTGGGGTCTCATATCACAGATGCAGGCCGGAGAAGTCGATGTTGACGTCCTTATCCTGGATAATACTGCAGTTCCAACCGCTTACGAAGCGGATCTGATGTTGGAGCTTCGACCGGAAAACATCCCGAACCTCGAACGGTATCAGGACCGGTTCGACCCACGAAACGCCCGATGGGACCCGACCGAAAACGGAGCGAGTTACGCACCGTTCCAATACTTTGCGGATGGGATGACGTATAATACGGAGCAGCTGGACACGCCGACGGAATGGGATGATATGCTCACCGAGGGAGCACAGGGACATGCCATCAATGCGTCGTGGATCGACCGCGTTCTCGGGGTGGCCGGTGTCGATATCGGCGTAGACGTCAGTGATCTCGGCACGGATACCGAATCAAAACTGAACCAGATCTGGGAACGCGTTGAGGAGCAAAACGAGTACATCTTCGAGTGGGCGGACACCGGAGGAACCATCCAGGATGCCTTCGCGAGCGGGACCGCATACATTGGAATGATGTGGTATGGGAGAGCGACGACGCTCCACGACGAGGATGACGTTCCGATCGAGTACATCATCCCGGAGGAAGGAACGACGATGGCCACGAGTGGCTGGAGCGTTTCCGAAACGACGGAGCGTCGCTATACCGCCGAGAAGTTCATCGATTACAGCCTCTCCGAGCAGGCACAATACGACTACGGCGAAGCCATCGGTTACGTCCCAACGACGGAGATGGACGAACTCCCGCAAATCGTCCAAGACAATCCGGATTATCAGCAAAAAGACCGTCTGGAGTTCTTCGATGGACACGCGCTTATGAACAATCAATCCGATTGGGCAAGAGAATTCCAGCAGCGCATTCGGCAGTAACAGAGTGACCGCCTATGACACCAACACTACAGCAAACGGAGCCAACGTCGTCAAGTGACGAACGAAAGGCAGTCGTTACGCTCGATTCTATCGTCAAAGAGTTCGGGGACGTGACGGCAGTTGACGACGTTTCGATCGAGGTACGGGATGGGGAGTTCTTCTCAATCGTCGGACCGAGTGGATGTGGAAAAACCACAACCCTTCGAATGATAGCCGGGTTCGAACGGCCGACCCGCGGACGGATTCATCTCGAGGATGAGGACGTCAGTCAGGTTCCCGCGTATGAACGGGACATTGGTATGGTATTCCAAGGGTATGCCCTCTTTCCACACAAAACCGTCGGCGAAAACGTCGCGTTCGGTCTCAAAATGCAGGGAGTTCCGGAGGAGGAGCGTGAAAAACGAGTCGCCGACATACTCTCGCTTGTGAATCTTCCGGGAACCGAGGATCGGAATCCGACGGAACTTTCGGGAGGTCAACAGCAACGCATCGCGCTCGCACGCGCACTGGTCGTTGAACCCTCGGTGTTGTTGTTGGACGAGCCATTATCGAACCTCGACCGCAAACTTCGGGAGGAAATGCGATTCGAGCTCAAACGAATTCAGGACGAGCTGGGCATTACCACGATCTATGTCACTCACGACCAGGAGGAAGCTATGTCTATGAGTGACCGGATTCTAGTGCTAAATAAGGGTGAAATGGAGCAGATCGGGGAGCCGTATGAGATCTATCACGGGCCGTCAAACCAGTTCGTCGCCGACTTCATCGGAGACATCAATGCGTTACCGGGGACCATCGTGTCAAAGACGGATTCCCAATATACGGTTGAGCTAGATGACACGACAGACGTGATCGATCTGCCACGTTCGGTTTCCGGACGGGAGCTCCAGGCCGATACGCGCGTCAACGTCAACGTTCGTCCGGCGGACTCCCAGTTGGACACGAAGCTCGACGAAGGGATATCGCTTCAAGGAACGATCGAGGCGATAAATTTCCTCGGGAAGAGTGCGAACATTCTTATCGACGTGAACGGTCGTGAATTCCTCGTGCAAGCGAACGGGAGAACGGCTGGTGGTCGTTACCAACCGGGAGACTCGGTCACGGTCAACTGGAAAACAGAGGCCAGCATACTTCTGCAAGAATCCTAATCAGATGTCAATCAAAAATAAATTCGACGAGTTGAATCGAACGGCGAGCGTCTACTTCAAACGCGAGGAGGGGCGGCTGGGGTTACTCGAGATCCTCCCGGGACTAACGCTGATCACCGTATTGCTGGGCGGATCGCTCGGGATCGTTCTCCTCTACAGTTTTCTTGAGCCTGCGCCCGTATCCGCCGAGTCAACGCTCACGCTACAGCATTACAGGGAGTTTTTCGAAACCGGATTCTATCTCTCGGTTCTCCTGGACTCGTTCGTCATCGCCGTCATCACGACCGCCGCAGCACTCGCCTTGGGATACCCCGCGGCGTACTACTTAACGATAATGGATAGTAAGTGGAAATCTCTCTACCTCCTGTTGATGATACTGCCGTTCTGGATCAACGTGGTGGTGCGAACCTATGCGTGGCGCCTCATCCTCGGATCGAACGGCCTCATAAACTATTTTCTCGTCGATATTACGGGAGTGATTAACTCCCCGTTGGAGCTACTGTACTCGAAAGCCGCCGTCGCCGTCGGCCTCGTCCACGTGTTTCTCCCGTTTATGATCATTCCGATCTACATCTCGTTGAATAACGTCGATCGATCGGGCGTCGAGGCCGCAAAGAATCTCGGAGCGAACAAGCTGGTAGCGTTCTCGGAGATTACGTTTCCACAGAGCCTTCCGGGTGTCGCGGCAGGAGTACTGCTCGTGTTCGTGATGTCGTTCGGGGCGTTCGTAACGCCATCGCTGCTCGGCGGACAGCAAAACATTATGATCGGTAACGTTATTGGGCAGATGTTTAACGAGCTCCAAGCCTGGGGCCTGGGAGGAGCAATATCTGTGATCTTCATCGTCCTGGTGGTAGCCATCGTGTACCTGTTCAACCGGCAGATCGGGCTCGATGAGATCTATGGGTCAGGAGGTGACGCGTGATGGGATCGATTCGATCAGTCCTCTCCAACATCGACCTCTCGGATGGTCTCAGTACCCGTCTCCTGAAAGTCCACACACTGTTGCTTTTCACGTTCCTCTACGTCCCGATCGGCGTCGTCGTGCTGTTGTCGTTTACGCCGGATCAGGTACCGACGTTTCCGATGCCGGGGATTAGTCTTCAGTGGTACGCGGAGATATTCCCGCCAAACTACAATGAGGAGCTGATATCCGCCCTTTTCACTAGTCTGAAGATCGCGACGTTATCCTCGATCGGAGCGGGAGTCGTCGGGACGCTCGCGGCGTTCGGAATGGTTCGACACGATCTCCACATCCGCTGGCTCTCGACTGACAAATTAAACACGGCCTTCCTACTCCCACTCGTTGTTCCGTGGATCGTGACGGGGATTGCCGTTTCAACCCTCTACAGTTTGCTCGGGATCTACGGGACGTTCTGGTCCGTGGTCCTTGGCCATATTCTCATCACGATACCGTTCGTCGTGACGATCGTTTCGAGCCAACTCTACGGTTTCGATCGATCACTCGAGGAAGCAGCGCAAAATCTCGGTGCATCGGAGGTTCGAACGTTCTACGAAGTTACGTTCCCGATCGTCGTTCCCGGTATCCTCGGGGGAATGCTGTTCGCGTTCACGATCTCGTTCGACAACTTTACTCAGACTTTCTTTTGGACGAGCTTCGGAACGGACACGCTCCCCGTCGTCATTTACTCAATGATTCGAACGGGTATCGATCCCTCCGTGAACGCGATCGGAACCGTAATCGTTGGGTTCTCACTGACGGTTGCCGTAATCGGAGAGAAACTTTCCCAACGAGTACTGGACTAGTTCCGTTGCAGGCCTCAATTTCGCCATCCACGTTTCTCACCGGCATAAATGTCCGGTTCGTCGTGCAGTTCACGGCGCTTCTGTCAAGTGCCGGCGATGACGAACTGCGCTGATATTGAGCTTGCAGAGACCATCATTGTGGTCGAAAGCCACTCCAGCTGCCCGATCGGAAGCATATGTCCGTGCTCCCCACCGTATGTTTAGGATAATTTATATATTATATCAATAGATATTATTTTATAACCTGCATTTGAACTACGACCTATGGTGGAAGCGGAGACTATCAAAGCGTTTGCTATCGACTGGTTAGAGCAAAATCAGGATTGGCTCGCCGAGTTCGAGCAGGAGATCTGGGAGTATGCCGAACCGGCGTTTCGAGAGTACAAATCGGCGCGTGCGTATCGAGAGTTGCTCGAGGAGCACGGCTTTGAGGTCGAGGTCGGTACTGCCGGAATGCCGACGGCCTTCCTCGCCGAATGGGGAACCGGTGAGCCGACGCTGGCGACGTATGCCGAGTACGACGCGGTGCCGGGAAACTCACAACAACGCGTCCCGTATGAAGCACCTCGTGAAGGCCTTCATCCCTATGCAGCAGGCCACACGGACCCTCACTCTATACTTGGGGTGGGAACCCTTGGCGGGGTTCTCGCGGCCAAAAACGCGATGGACGAGTTCGATCTCGACGGGCGGATCCGATACTTTGGAGAACCGGCGGAGAAGATCTGTGCATCCAAACCGGTCCACGCCACGAAAGGCTACTTCGAGGACCACGATGCCCATATCTCCTATCACCCGTACCCGACAAATACCACGGTCTGGGACACTCAGTGTGGATCGTATTGGAGCGTCGTGTTCACCTTCGAATGTGACGAGCCGGAAACGTGGTCGGACCCGAGCGTGCTCCCGGATATGGGGCCGTGGCATGCAGGCGCACGCGCACCGGGGGCGCTGGACGCCATCTCGCTTATGTATACGAACACGAAGCATACGAAGGAAGCGATGTTTCCCCACACCGGCACGTGGATCGTGAACGAACACGTCATGAATGCGGGGCAGAAAACGTCGGATAACCTCGCGCCACGCATCGGGCAGATACAATACTGCTGGCGCGCCCCGACTCTCGACATTCAACAACGGATCTACGAAATCTTGCGGCAAAACGCCGAACACGCGGCGTCGGTGTCACATTGTTCGCTGTCGGAGACCTGGGTGACGAAAACGCGCGTCGGGTTGACTAACCATACCCTTTCAACGCTCACTTACGAGAACCTCAAACAGGCCGGCACGCCGAAGTTGAGCGAGGAGGCCCGTGAATTCGGCCGAGAGATACAGCGGAATCTGGACATCGAGCCAATGGAGAATCCCTTCAACGACGGAGCGGAAGAACTCATCGAGCCCCAGGACTACGAGGCCCAGCTCCGTCGGGGACTTCCGGAATGGCAGCAGAACTTCACCTCCGACGACTACGTCGATTATACGTGGCACGCTCCAACGGTTCGTCTGTACACCGGCCGGCCGTGGCTTGACCCGCCGACCGAGGACTACAGTTACCCGGAATGGGCCTATAACGCGATCGGTGGCGTGCCCGAAGTGACGCATCCGGGTATGTTCACAGCCAGTAAAACGATCGCCGGAACGATGCTCGATCTGTTCGTCCGCCCGGACGCTCTCGAGGCCGCGACGGAGGAGTTCCGCGAACGGACCGGTGGAGGCGTCGGGGGAAGCGAGTGGGTGCCCCCGCTGCTACCGGAAGATCACACTCCGCCGACCGACCTTCCGTGGCCCGAATACGTCGAAACGCCACGCGGGAGAGAGTGGTCATTGGCAACTCCATCACGAACGTGGAACGGAAACAAGCCCTACGAAGGGACGAACGAGTGAATCCACAATCGGCCGCCGATCACTACAACACATCATATGTCAGATAACTATACAGGCGCGGATCTGGTCGTCGACGCATTGGAGTCATACGGAGTCACTCACGTCTTCGGAAATCCGGGAACCACGGAAGTTCCGCTCCTGAAAGCACTCGGTGACTCCGCCCTCCAGTACATTCTCGGGTTACACGAGGATATCGCGGTTGGAATGGCTGCCGGGTACGCGAGTACTCGTCGGTATCACGCCAATCATCGGGACGCGTTTCCGCTTGGTGTCGTCAACCTCCACGTTGCGCCAGGTCTTGCACACGGACTCGGCAATCTCCAAAACGCCCATCGGAGCGGGGTTCCTCTGCTCGTGACCGCGGGCGAACATGGCACGAGCCATCGCCACGAGGAGCCGATCCTTTCGGGAGATCTCGTGAAGATGGCCGAGGAGTACACGAAATGGAGCGCCGTCGTTGATGACGTGTCCGCTCTACCGACGATGCTACGGCGAGCGATCCGAACCGCTTTGACCCCACCGACCGCACCCGTCTTCCTGGGACTGCCGATCGACGTGATGATGGCTGGGACGGATGAACCGCCCGAGAGGCTCGGTGGCATACCCACCGCTGGGCGTGGTGATCGTCGACAGATCGAAGCCGCTGCTCGTGAGCTCGAGAACGCGACCGATCCCGTCCTCGTCTTGGGTGATCAAGTCGCGCGAACGGGCCCACGTGGAATCGAAGCTGCAACCACACTCGCAGCCGAAACCGGAACGCCGGTATATAGCGAGATGGCAACGGGCGAGATCAATTATCCACCCGGTGACGATCACTGGGTATCGTTCGTTGCGCCGGATACGGAGATGGCTCGAGTCGCGTTCGATGCTGACACGCTCGTTTTCGTCGGATGTTCGACGAACGTCCCCTACATTCCATATGACGAAGCGTTCGTCCCCGACGACGCGACGACCATCCATATCGGGGACGATGCCTGGGAGCTCGGTAAAAACGATCCCGCGGACGTCGCAATCGTTGGTGATCCCGGAAGCGTGATGTCAGAGATCGCTGAACTCGTCGACGTTTCGACGACGGAACGCGAACGGCGACGAGAAA
Source organism: Halopenitus persicus (assembly GCF_002355635.1). GTDB lineage: Archaea > Halobacteriota > Halobacteria > Halobacteriales > Haloferacaceae > Halopenitus > Halopenitus persicus_A. Next base: position 712,248 of record NZ_AP017558.1, read on the forward strand.
CGGTTTCACAACGACGCGAGGAGATGGCGGCCTTTCATCCGACGACGGACGTGGACTCGCCGTCGATATCCAAAACGGCTCTCGCGGAAAAGCTGGCTACCGTTGCGCCCGATGCGCTCGTCGTCAACGAGAGCAACACCAGTAAGTACCCGCTGTTAACGCAATGGCCGCTTGAACCTGAACAGTTCATCGCCAACAAAAACGGTGGTCTGGGCTACGCGCTTCCCGCTGCCGTCGGAGCAGCCATCGCGGTTTCACAACGCGGCGAGGATCGGTCAGTCATCGGATTCATTGGGGATGGGTCGTTTCTGTATTACCCGCAGACGATGTATACTGCCGCTCGCTACGGTATCGACGTAACCGTTGTCGTTCCAAACAACCAAAACTATCGGATCCTAAAGGACGGAATGTTGGACATCTTCGGCGGAACCGACGATGACTACGACTACGTCGGAATGGACATCGACCCCGAGTTCGACATTGCTGAAAACACGCACAGTCAGGGCGTGCTTGCCGATTCCGTTCGGGACATCACATTGCTTGAGTCATCACTTCATAAAGCGGTGAATACGGATAAACCTGCGATGGTTGACGTCCACGTCGAAGACTAGATGTGACTAAATCACAATGATATGATCCACCAGTCCCGGTCATCGAAACGGAGATGCAACAGGAGCGCTCATACCACCAGTACTCATCAAACGGTGATGTAACCGATATGACTCAGGAATTCACGATGGTGGAATTCGATACTGCGACGAAGGAACCATCCCGAATATCCGGCGTTCCAGGTATTGATCTGACCGAAGAACTCGGATGCAAGGAGCTTCGGCCGAGAGTCTGGTATCTCGATCCCGGTGACACGATGGTGCGTCATAAGCAGGAGCAACAGGAGGAACTCTATGTTCCCCTTGCAGGGCCGTGTCAGATCCGGATCGATGGGGAACTATTCACCGTTCCGACTGGCTCCGCAGTACGTATTTCACCGGATACGCCACGACAGTTAATCAATACTGATCAACACCAGCACGCGTGGTTGATCGTTGGTGCTCCTCCGATCGAAGACGACGGAATCCCGCTCATTTCCAAATAAATACCATTTTTATGTATTGTATATTTATATGATATTTATACTAAGTGTGACGAGCCATCGTTTACACGTAGTGAGGTTCGGAGGACAATTGGTTGAATACACAACTGTATCAGGTCGTATCGGAGAGATCACGGTCAAGCGTATCGATCAATGATGCCGATTACACGCCACCAGTTGGTTGACGGATCGTTTTGCCACAATGATTTGAGAAGATCAAAAGTATCAGCTATAAATTAATGAACCGGGATTAAGAAACGAATGAAAGAGATATGCGTTATGACCAGCATACGTCGAGGCCACGAAACACACTATCAGTTCGGGTTCAAGATCTAATAGAAATCCGAGATCGTTAAAATAACAGATGTTATAATTCAGTAACGACGGACGATCTGGTCTATTCGCAGAGCGAATATACATCTCATCGTAGTAGATGGAATGAATTAATTATATATTTCTTATATATAGAGTGGTAAAACAGACACACACAAAACGAGAAGTAAAAGTGCAACATACAGCGCCACGAATACGAGCCGTTCAGCCACGAACGGGCACGCGCCGCGAGCGACGCATCGTGGACGGCCTCGCGTCCGGACTAGCAACCGCCGTCGGCGGGCGTCCACGCACACGCGTCACCCGTCGTGAGGCCGTGCTCGTCGATGTACGCGGCGAGGCAGGCGTGGTTGCAGAAGTACGTCGGCGAGCCGCAGTCGTCCTCGCAGTCGCGCACGCAGATCGGATCGTGGTCGAAGATGTGCGACCCGCAGTAGGCACACGGTTCGTCCGCGTCGGGCGTCGAAACGGTCGTCGACATACTCGCGGTAGGGTCCGGTCACGGAAAACGGTTCGCGGGCCGTGTGGTCGGGCAGTGGGCAGCGGCCACCACGGAGCGACGGCGGTTTCCCTGCGGGCACGAAGGGGGAGCCGAATGGACGCGAAACAGTGGCTGCAGCGGCACCAGGTCGCCGTGTACGCGGTGGCGGTCGCCCTGGCGGTCGGCGTGGGAAGCGGTCGACCCGGCGCGGCCGCCCCCGTCGAACGGCTGATCGATCCCGTGCTGGCGGTGCTGCTGTACGTGACGTTTCTCGAGATCCCGTTCGTGCGGCTGCGGCGGGCGGTCACGAACGGGCGGTTCATCGCGGCCGCGCTCGGGATGAACTTCCTCGTCGTTCCCGTCGTCGTGTGGGGGTTCATTCGGGTGCTTCCGCCGGAGCCGGTCGTCCTCGTCGGCGTGTGTCTGGTGTTGTTGACGCCGTGTGTCGACTACGTCATCACCTTCACCGACCTGGCGGGCGGTGACGCCGAGCAGATCACCGCGACGACGCCGGCGCTGCTGGTGCTCCAGCTCCTGCTGCTGCCGGCGTACCTCTGGCTGTTTCTGGGTGCCGACGTCGCGGCGGTCATCGACGCCCGGCCCTTCCTCGAGGCGTTCCTCACCCTCATCGTGATCCCGCTGCTGCTCGCGTGGGGCACCGAGGTCTGGGCGGCGCGGTCCTCGCGGGGCGGATCGTGGCAGCGGACGATGGGCTGGCTGCCCGTGCCGATGCTGGGCGTCACGCTGTTCGTCGTCATCGCCTCGCAGCTCCCCCGGGTGGCCGACTCGATCGGGGGGATCGCGGCGGTCGTGCCGGTGTACGTCGCGTTCCTCGTCGTGATGCCGGTGCTCGGGCGGGTGGCCGCCGGGCTGGTCGGGCTGGACGTCGGCGAAAGTCGCGCGCTCGTGTTCACGTCCGTCACGCGAAACTCGCTGGTCGTGCTCCCGCTGGCGCTGGCGCTCCCGGCGGGCTACGAGCTCGCCCCGGCGGTCGTCGTCACGCAGACGCTCGTCGAACTGTGCGGGATGGTCGTGCTCACGCGGGTCGTCCCGGCGTGGCTCGTTCCGGGGCCGGCATAGTCCCCTCTCACTCGGAGAGATATTTCCGACGGAGCGCGTGAGATCCTCAAGCTCGTCCCGCAGGGCGTCGGTGAGGAGTTACGTCCGGGAGACGTCGAGGAGATCAGCAACCTGATCCGCTCGCTCGACGAGCGACGGAGTAGGTTTTTGTCGCAGACAGCGGAACCTCGATCCGAATGGCCGAGCCGATCCTGAAGTGGGCGGGCGGGAAACGCCAACTCCTCGCGGACATCACCGGACTGTTTCCGCGAACCTACGAGACGTATCACGAACCGTTCGTGGGTGGTGGCGCGGTGTTCTTCCATCTCGAGCCCGCCGCGGCGATGATAAACGATCTCAACACGCGACTGACGACCTTTTATGAGGTCGTCCGAGACCACCCGGAGGAGTTGATCGACGAAAACCAGACGCACGAACACGCCGAGACGTACTACTACGACGCACGTTCGGAACTCAACGAGATACGGTCGGGAGAGGATCTCACGACCACGGATCGGATTCGCGAGGCGAGTCTCCTGTTATATTTAAACCGAACGTGTTTCAACGGTCTCTACCGGGAGAACAGCGACGGGGACTTCAACGTCTCCTTCGGGAGATACGCTGATCCGGACTGGGTTCGGGGACGGGAGATTCGGGCGGCATCACGCGTGCTTCAGGAGGCCACGATTTATAACACCGACTTCGGCTACGTCCACGAGGAAGCGACCGTCGGGGATCTGGTGTACTTCGATCCGCCCTACGAACCCGTGTCGAAGACGGCCGACTTCAATTCATACCACGCCGATGGATTCGATCGCGACGACCAACGCCGACTCCGTGACGTCGCGGTTGAGTTGGCCGAGCAGGACGTCGCCGTGATCGTTTCGAACTCGCCGCCGGTTACCGAACTGTACGATGACCACGATGCGTTCGACGTCACGTACGTCGAGGCGACGCGGGCGATAAACAGCGACGCGAGCAATCGCGGCGAGGTCGCGGAGGTTCTCATCACGAACGTTCCATCGAACGAGCGACGTCGACGAACGCTTTCGGACTTCGGGACGTGAGAGTACGGCTTTCTGAAACGACGTCCCTTTTAAATTTGCCAGGATGGGGGAATGACGCGAAAGCGTTCCTAATACACGATCGAGCTAGGAAAACTCCACCTCGAGCAAGTCAGCGGCTGCATCGACGTCGAAGAACTCCGAGCCATAGAACACCGACAACGGGAGTTCGCGATCGTCACTCGCATACTCGTCTTGCCACAGTTCTGCAAGCTCTTTGAGATCGGCCGCACGGACCAGGCGGATGTCCTTGCCGATCTGCATCTCCAGTCGTTCCGCATTCGTCGCTGCTCGGTCCGTGAAGTCCGGCGCAATGATCAGGAACCACTCGACGTCGTGCTGTTTGGATTTGGTGTCGATGTAGCTCTTGATCTTGCTTCGCGCGTCGCTCCCGAGTCTGAACTCCTCCCGTCGCCGTTTATTATCCCACAACAGCCACCGTCCGTCCTGCTCGATCTCGCCGTCAGCGACCATTCCGGTGGCCTTCTGTCCCAGCTGGTTCACGCCATCGAGATCGAATGCTTCACGAAAGATCTCGCCAGTCGCTTCCTCGAATAGGATATCGAGCTTCTCCTCGGCATTGTCGGCATCAACGAGGTCCTGTAGCTGTGGCGGGACCTGGTTGACAGTCCCATCAGCGATCTCCTCGTAGGCGTCGATGTACAGATCGACCTCGGGTTCGCCCTGTTGGACGGATTTCTGTGACTGTTCGAAGTACTCGATGATCGCCGAGACCATCTCATCCGTCTTTCGCTTGTGTGCATCGAGGCCGTACCGATCGACTATCTTCTTGAGGTCCTCCTTTTCAACGACCTCTTTGAGGAGTTCGCTGGGATAAATGCCGGCTTCGGCGATGTTCTCACGTCGGTTCTCGTTTCGACCATAGTTCTTGCCTTCGACGCCAAACTGCTCGCGGGCGTCGATCAACACCGACTGGCGATCGAACACGTCGAGGGTCTCGAGCATTGCCAGCAGGTTCTCCTCGGACATCTCGTAGTACAGCCAGTCGCGAACGACGTCGATGTAATCTTCGGGGATGCCCACCAATTCGTTGACGTCCTCCTCGTTTACTTCATAGACGAGCGCCTGCTCTTGCAGCGACCAGAGTCCTTTTTCGATCGTGTCGAGTGCGTGCTCGGGGCGATCCGACCGGGAAACCTTCGGAAACCGTCCAATGGCGGCGAGGCGTTTGAAAAAATCAAGCCAGGTATAATATTCGTGCTTGCTCTCCTGCGCCCGGTTGTGCAGCTCGAAGTAGCTATACACCATATGTAGCTCGGAATCGTCGATCTGGTTCTGATAGTCCACCGCAGCCTCCGCCAGATGACGAAGATCGTCGGTCTCGACGAAGGTATCCTCATCATATCGTTCGATGAACGAACGTTGCCAGTTCTGAACCGCCTCCAGCAGGTTTCCCTTTGCCATATTGTATTCTGGTTGCTGGATGAGCTGACGAAGAATACCGTACCGAATGACGAGTGCCTGATAGGGAGAATCGTTGATCGAGGTCAGACGGGGTGGCGTGAAATCGTTCAGTTCCGTGCTGATACGCTCAGGATCCGCAAGTGCAGGGACGTACGTCTCGAGATACGCCTCCCGGTCGTCGAACCCATCGTGTTTGAAATTCTCCGGATCGAATTCATCCGTTTCGGCCTTCGTATCGTCCTTGATGAACCGTTTCCGTTCGTGGCTGTTCCAGTCGGCATCGATGAGATCGCTGAGATACATATCCGGTTTGATTGGTATCATTACACAATAAATTACGCGTCGAGGGGGCTTATTCCGGAAAACGCCATCAATTACGGGGTTAGTACTTAAATGAGACTACAAACGGTCCCATATCAACTACGGTACCAACACGTACTCCTGACTCGGGCCACGCCCTGACGTCCGGATCTCCGGGAGCAGACCAAGCCATTCACCAACGGTGCGTGCTCGACGATCGGTGGTCGACGCGGAGAGTTCGGTTTCAGCAGCGATGACGTCAGAGATGTCACTCCGCACAATCGTTCCGCCAGCCTCCAACTCGTTGTACACACGCGAGATGATCTCGACGTCGCGAAGTTGTCGATATAACAGGTCGTCAGCGGCGTCCTGATCCCCGCGATCGAGATAGGCGAGATATTCCTCCCCGGTTCGCGTGAGTCCCCAGCGACGAAGGTCGTGGCCGTCGATCGTCACCTGCTCGTCCTTATGAAGGAACTCGAGGAGCCACGCAGCTATCGCGTAGTAATCGGACTGTCGAGGATCAAACGTGTCCGCCTCGTTGGTCCGGACGTACTCCGTGATCGCCGGTTTGACGTCGGCGCCGGCATCAACGGCCCTGAGGACGGTACGAACGATGTCGAAGTTGTCCGCCTGCGGGACCTCCAGGGAGGGAATGACGTCGTCGCGCACCGGCTTCTCGAACGCATTCCAGAAACCCGGATCGAGGTCGTACGAGCCCTCGTTCTCGACGACGCCGATCTCGCTGCTGACCATAATGCCAGCGAGATGGTCGCCATCGATGAGCCGGATATAGTCGCGTTCGGCGCTGTCGACGGCGCCGGATGTGAACGACGAAGTGGTGATGACGGTCCCGATATGGTAATTCTGGTCGGACAGTGCGCCTTTAAAACCCCGAATCGTTCGTGCGCCGACGGTGTTGCCCGGTGCGTACTGTTTGGCCTGCACCCCGAGCCGGGCGTGGAACAGGTCACGGTCGATGACGGCGTGGACGTCGATCCCTCCATCGCCGCGAAACGGCGTGAGTTCAAGGTCCCGAGTCCGTTCGGACCGTTCGATCACCATCTTGCAGAGCTGTTCGAACTGCTCGTGATCGATCGTCAGTCCCTGATCGAGCAGTTCGGCTTTCGCCGTCGACCGCTTCATTCACGATCGACGTTCTCGTGTGGAGTAAAAAAGCACCCCCATATGTAGAACCGGGCACAGACCACGGGCGGATCAACTGGCACCCATATTAGCGGCAGCTGTATTCATTAGAGTTCTACTTATGCAGTCAGCAGTATCATATCTCCAGAATATCATTAACTTATACTGTCATCCGTGGTCCAGCGAACCAACCGTTGGAATAAGCGCGCCTCAAGCATCCGCGAGCGGTTTACCGATGGAGCTGTCGAAGACGATAAGTTGATTTTCCCTCCAGATTTTTCGAGGATCGGTTCCCGAACGCAAACAGAGGAAGCGCAGGAGTTCAACGAACAAAAAGATCTATATTAAGTAATTCGTGAATTCCTATTGAAGATCAGATTATTCACACATCCGGCAAGTGTTCGATCCAGGGATTCTCGTCTTCAAACGTTGCACTCGCCGCGATCACCGATTCAGTATCTCGCGGCGGACCGATGCCGGCGACGTCCTCGGCAACCGCCCAGTAGGAATCGACCTTCCGAACGAGGCCTTTCTCTCGGAGCCGGGAGAGGGTCTTGTGGACGCTGGAATACGGAACGTCGGTCAGTTCCGTCAGTTCCGTCGGGCTGAACCCTATCTCGGGATGGTCGAGCAACACCGTGAGCAGTTCGTGGGCGTTCGTCCCCGGTTTAACGGATGGCGTGTCCCCGCCGGTGGAATCGATTCTGATTGGCAGTAGTGTCCGGCTCCGTCAGAACTTGTCTGAAAACGTCATAAACCTGTTGCCGTCCGAATACATTCGTGAGACGAACGCTGTATCATATCGGATCGTCATGGAAAACACCTCGTATAGTGCTATTTCCTCCCCCAGCGTGGAGCGCCGGACGAACTGAAAGTTCGACCTCGAACCGAGGAACAGGATTCGCACACCCGGACGCTGAACTGAGCGGGCGGCGTGTGGTTCCTGCGTCTCAGAACCCACGCTACACGCCTATGTCTCTCGACGCCGTAGGAGTAGGTATGACGGATACTGTACCTGATTTGGAGGAGGCAAGGGAGTCGAAGCTGCGGCAGGCGCTTGCTGCGCTACCGCCGGTCGAACGGCGGATAGAGGACGGTCTCCTCCACGAGACTCGGCGCTTCCGTGGGCTCACGCGAGAGCAGGCGATTCGGTATCTGTGTCATCTCGGGGGAACACAACGTGATGCGCACACCGTCACTGGAGACGACTGGGAAGCCCGCCTCTCGACCCGGAAAGTTTCGGTCGGCCCATCCTACCGACTCACAGAAGTCGAGATCTCCTGGATCGGTTAGCCAGACACCCTCGAGAACGTCATTGTTCGCTTCAGGCTCAAAGCCTTCCGCGCACCCGGATAGCGAGTCGTCGCCACGAGACAGTCGGAAACTGAAGCGACCGGAACCCGGAACGCGCGTCAGAATTTACGCCGAGCGGACGAGACACTCTCGTATGGATAGAGAGAACAGCGAGCCGGTCAGCTGGATGTCCTGTATTCGGTTCTGGGTAGTCGGCGGTTGGACTCTGATCATCGTCGGAGCATTGTGATGGCGATGTCGACGGTGATTCTCTGACCAATTCGCACACGCACCCTGATAGCTGCTGCAGCAGCCCCCCATAAAACGGCATACTGAGTGTTCCATCACACCCACCGGATCGGCTATCGACGTGCCGACGAGCGACGCCGGTCCGAAGCAGGGGGACCGCCGATACGACGAGGCATCGATCGACTCCGGCGACGACCCATTCGTCACGGGAGTCGCCAGCGAACGGGACGCCGACACGGGGCTTGTCGTCACTGGCGCTGGTGACGACCGGCTTCTCATCTCGGACCAGGGACGACGCGGTGCGACGAAAAACCGGCTGTTCGGCGTTGCCGTGCTGTCAGTCGTCGGTCTCCTGCTCCTCTGGTACGGTGCCGCGCCACTGCTGTGATCCTCGCGTGGTTCGTACCCGCTTTCCCGGTCCCGTTGTCGTCGATTCGGGATGATAGGATGATCTGCCCGTGACTTCTCCCACGACTCCAGTCGTGGGCTTGCTCCTCGGATTTCTGTAAGTCCCCGGCGCGACGGACTCGGTGCGAGCTGCGCGCGGTGTATTACAGCGGATCGCTCTCAACACGATCCGTTGTGACGGAGCCGTCAGCGATCACTATTCAGGCTTTCCTCTCGCAGGCTTTTCCTCTCAGGTTGATTGACAACATTATCAACGAGAAATACCGTGGTGGGTACGAGAAACGTCTCGTGAACCGTCCTTCGACGGTTCCGAAATGTACACGCTAGTGTCTGATTACTGACCGAAGATATTTACATATAGTTGAACTATTCGGTAAAGTGGAACAAGATCCATTCACCTATCTGAAAGGAGTTGGATTGGTTCTCGCTCTGTTTTTCGGCCTCTATCCAGCGATCCTCATCGTTCAACTACTGACGAACACAGTCACGGAGTCCGTTCCCCAAATATCGGTTCTCCTGATCCTGTCCGGCATTGCATGGGTCTGGATACTTCGTCTCTATCGAGCGTATCGATCCGTTGGATTGACGATGCAAGCCTCCGATTGACGGCCTCAGCGTCCGATCGACGGCCTCCAGACCAGCTAGCGCGCCGGTGATCGATCCCAAAACGAACCCCACTCGTCCGACACCAGACAGCGGCAACGCGGGGTGTTCCGTCGCGCCTGCACCACTGGCTAGCCTCGAGATCAGGGAGACGGGTGGATCGGCTCGCCAGTTGCACCAGTTGCACCAGTTGCAGTGGACCAGCGACGTATGCAGCTCACCACCCTCCGAGGCGTCGGCCCACGCGATGAGCTTCTCGAAGCCGACGAAGACGGGCAGGAATAGCACGATGAACACGCTCCACCGACCGACGTGGAACTCGCCCGTGAACGCCAACACGTTGAAGAGGAGATCGAGGCGCCGATTGCGCCGGCCAGATACAGCTGTCCGCGAACGTTCATACACCCTATATCGGTCGGCACAAAGATAGCTGTATGGGAGCCCCGCCCCTTCGCCACCATCACCGCAAGTTCGGTCACCCAGGACGCCAGTTCGAACCCCACCACCACGCGAGCGCTTAACTATCGCCACGACGAACCGGTGAAGGTAACTCGACTTCACGAGAGGATCCCGTATGCCCACGTCCGACCTCGATCCCGGTGACGTCCACGTGCTCGATCTCTTCTGCGGCGGCGGCGGCCTCTCGGAGGGATTCCTCCGGGCCGGCTACGACGTCGTCGCCGGCGTGGACGTCAGCGAGGACTTCCTCGCGACCCACGAGCACAACCACGAGGACGCGCTGGCGATCCGGGCGGACCTCGCGACGGTCGAGCCCGCCGAGTTCTTCGCGACGCACCCGATCGACCCCGACGCGATCGACGTCGTCATCGGCGGCCCGCCGTGTAAGGGGTTCAGCATCGCCGGCCACCGCGACCCCGACGACGATCGCAACTCCCTGGTCGGCAGCTTCATCGACTTCGTCGAGTTCGTCCAACCGGCCGTCTTCGTGATGGAGAACGTCCCCGGGATCACTTCGATGGAGGACGGCGACACCCTGCGGTCGATCCTGGCGGGCTTTGCCGACGCGGGCTACGAGAAGACGCGCTACGAGACGCTGAACGCCGCGGACTACGGCGTCCCACAGACGCGCCGCCGCGTGATCTTCATCGGCCGGCGGGACGGCGAGCAGCCGACCTATCCCGAGCGCACCCACGGCCCGGCCGAACAGACCACGCTCACCGGCACCCGGCGCCAGTCCTACGTCACCGTCGCGGACGCCATCCTCGACCGGGATCTCGAGGGGCTCCCGAACACCGAGACCACGGACCACTCCGCGGACATGGTCGACCGGATCGCCGACGTCGAGCCCGGCGAGAGCCTCTATGAGAGCTACGGCGACAGCTGGCGCCGACTCGAGCCCGACGCGCCCGCGTTCACGATCAAGGAGAACCACAACGCCCCGTTCATCCACCCCGAGAAGGACCGCGTCGGGACCGTCCGCGAGTGTGCCATCCTCCAGTCGTTCCCCGACGACTACGTCTTCCAGGGCGCAAAGAGCACGCAGCTGAAGGTGGTCGGCAACGCCGTCCCCCCGGGGCTCGCCAACGCCGTCGCCGAGGCCATCGCCGCAGACGTCGCCGCGATGCGACGCGCCGAGCCCGTCTCGGAGTAGCGGCGGGTCGCCTCACGCGGGAGAGGGAGACCGGTCGGACCCGCCAAACGACAGCGATACCTCTCCAGCCGGCCGCGACACTCGGCGAGCCAGCGACCGTCGCGGTGGACTCAGAACGGCCGAGGACTGTCGAGTGTCGTCGCCGGCGCTGGGTGTTCGGCGTCGCCACTCGGTGCCCGGTTACTCGTCGAGACGCTGGAGCAATTGCGTGACGTAGGGGTTGTTCTTCCAGCTCCGATGGGGGCTGATCGTCGTGATCAGCGTTCGAGCCTCCTCGTGACTCAGATGGCCGTTGCGAGCGTAATCGGCGATGAGCCGTGGTGTCGGAACGATCCGTGGCCCTTGCAGCACGGCGTGAATCAGCGGAAAGTTCGTCCCGCCGAACTCGTCGGTGAGAAACCCGTCGACGGCGAGCGCGTTCGCGAGGACGATGCCATCGGTTTCACCGTCATCGAGGCCAAACGTCGGACGGGAGTCCGGTGTGTCCTCACGCTTGTAGGGGTCTTCAATCGTGTAGTAGCTGCGGGCCGCGAGGACGTTGTTCGCAGCCGCGACGTGGCTGTCCTGGTACTGCGTGATGCCGCGGAGTTCCGCGACCACTTCCGGCGGCACGAACACCTCACACGAGGTGAGCAGATACTGGAACGGGTCCGGGACGTCGGTTTCGACGGCCGCGTCGGCTCGGGGAACCGCGAGACTGACGAGCGCGCTGGTGTCGGCGACGACCGTTCGCAGCCGCCGGCCGCTCATCGCTCGTCGTCGGCTGCGGTTTCAACCGCCGTCGCGTCGCCATCGTAGACGTCGAGGTCGTCGGGGGTAGCGAGATCGAGTGGTTCGTCCTCGAGATCCGCTTTGAGAAGACGGAGGCGCTGGGCGGTCTCGGCGCCGACCAGCTGCTTCACCGTCTCGAACTCGAGTTGGTCGTCGTAGTACTTCGTCGCGACCAGCTCCTGAAACGTCTCGTTATCGGCCGTGTCTTCGATGTACTCGCGAATCGCCTCGACAAGCAGGTCCGTCCGATCCGTGTCGAAGAGCTCCGCGATCGCATCCAGCCGGTCGACCAGATACTCCGGTGACTGGAAATGGACCCGTCGCGGATCGTCGCTCGCGCTCATTCTATGTGCAAGTTCTGCACATAAAGAAATAACCGTTTCGGTGGATGCACGGATAGTGCACATCAGTCGGTGATCACCTCGCCGCGTTCACGGCGACGACATCGGTGGTGGCCGTTGTGAGGCCGGCGGCGTGGCGGTCAATGCCGGTGTCGATACGGTCGCAACGGTTGTCGTTGATTTCGCGGGCGTCGTTCCACCGTGGTTGCTCGTCCTGCGTGATGCGACGGCGAAGTCCCACCCATCGCAGGTGACGTGATCGCACCGTCGGGGACCTCCCCCTCCAGAAACACTTACTGAAGCGGCGTGCTACCGTCCGGCAATGTCCTCCACCGACCGCCTGACGCCGCAGCGTCGGGACGCGCTGCGTGCCGTCATCGCGCTGGCGCTGCTCGCCGGGCCGCTGTGGATTCCCGCTCTCCACCTCGGTGACCCGACCTACCGGTACGAGCGGGCCCAGATCACCGACGACGGCTCCGGTGTGGCCTTCGAGAACGAGTCGGCAGTCCCGGCCGGCACGATTCTGAGCGAGGAAATCGCCTGTGCAGGCACCTCCTCCCGTGCGTGTGCTTTTGAGCGCCATCTGGCACGAAACAACACCGTTCTCACGCCGATCTACTCCAGTACCGCCGGCACGGGAACGAGCTCCTTCGCCGTCGCGCCCGACAGCTACGACTACGTCCAGATCAACGGCACGGTCTACGAGGCCACCACCGTCGCGAACCGTTCGCGCGTGTACGTCGTCGCAAACCGCACCGTCTACGAGAAGGGGGAGGCCCCGGAAGATGCCGACACCAGCGGCGATCTGTACCGGGTGGAACTGTCACACCGACAGGCACCACCCGCCGAGGTACTGTTCCGTGTGTCCCGTGACGTCGACACGGTTCCGTCTCCGATCGCGCAGGCGGCACGTACCGGCACCGGGGTGGCCCACCGCGACCTCGACGTTCCGAAGACGCCGATCCGAACCGCGGAGGACACCTACTACCGGGTCTTCCGCGCCGGACAGAACGAGACCGGTGGACACGCCTGGCTGGATACGATGCTGACCATCGGAACGCCGATAGCGGGCCTGATCATCCTTGTCCGCCTCCGGCGTCGCGTCGAAATCACTCACGTCGGCACCGCCGATCCGGACGATCAGGACGGCCCGTCCTGATAGCCACGATATGTGAACTACCCCACCCTACTCGCTCACCGCTGACGCGGTTTGCTCCTTGAGGAAGGGGACTTAGCGCCTAATTCAGTTCAGTTAAATGAATCTCGCAGCCCTGTGATTTCCATATGAAAGGTGATGGGCTGGCCAAGATTTGAACTTGGGGCCTGCTCCGTGTGAAGGAGCCGTCATAACCGGACTAGACCACCAGCCCGCTATCGCTCGCTAGCCGGCGTTCCGACTTAAGGATTGCCTTGTGGCGCGACTCATCGGTGCGACGCCGCCCGCGACCGCCCCACGTCCGGCGACGGACGTCGACGAACGGACGACCCGAAAAAACCCGGTTCCCGATCCCTATGCGGCGTCGCCGTCGCCGCGGGAGCCGCGGACCATCTCCCGAAGGGACGCCGCCGTCTCGCGGGCCGTCTCCGCCGCGCGCTCGCCGGCCGCGACCAGGTCGGCCCGGCGCGACTCGAGCCACGAGGGCTCCGGCTCCTGCTCGACGCCCGCCAGCTCGCGTGCCCGTTCCGTGACCGGCTCGAGTTCCTCCTTCACGCCCGCAGTCGTGTGGTCGATCGCTCGTCCGAGGTAGTATCGTGCGTCCTGGAAGTGCTTGCTCATACCCACCGATAGGACGCCGGAGGATATAGTCCTTGTGGAAACAACAGAACCTTTCCAGAACGACGGAACCTTTTGTGGACGACGGAATCCGTCGGAGAAGACGGGACCTGGTAGCGACGACGGAAAGACGACGGGTCCGTTTTGAGAGGACGGAACATCGTTCGCGGGAAGACGTCGAGATCGTGGAGTGATACGGGATGAGGTACGGGATGAGATACGGGATGAAAACGAAACGGGGACGGTCCGGGCGCAGTCCCGCCGTCCGGCCCACGACCTCGCCTCGGATCTCAGTACGTCGGCGACTCCTCGGGCTCGTCCGCGCGGGCGTTCACCACGCGCGCGAGCGTGAACAGCGCGTCGGAGAGGCGGTTCAGGTACGCGAGGACGGCCTCCTCGACCGGCTCCTCGCGGGCGAGCGCGACGGTGCGTCGCTCGGCCCGCCGAACCACGGCGCGGGCGTGGTGCAGCCGCGATCCCGCCTCGCCGCCGCCCGGAAGGATGAACGACTGCAGGGGCGCCAACTCCTCGGAGAGGGCGTCGATCCGGTCCTCCAGCGCCGCGACGTGCTCGTCGGTCACCCGGGGATCGTCGGGATCGGGGTCGGGATTCGCGAGGTCCGCCTGGACGACGTGGAGGTCGTTTTGCACCTCGGCGAGCGTCTCGTCGACGTCGGGATGGCCGGTCGGCCGGACCGTCCCGATCAGCGCGTTCGCCTCGTCGACCGTGCCGTAGGCCTCGATGCGGGGGTCGGTCTTGGAGACGCGCTCCATCGTCCGGAGGTCCGTCTCCCCGGCGTCCCCGCGTCCGGTGTAGATGGTCACGCCAGCGTCCGCTCCACGTACTCGAGGATGTTCGCGCTCTCGGCCATCGTCACGCCGCGCTCGTCGTCGACGAGCACCGGGACCGCGCGTTGACCGCTTACGCGTTTTACCTCGTTGCGCTTCGAGTGCAGCCCCTCGACCCACTCGGTTCGATACTCCAGGTCCGCCGCCTGCAACGCGTCGTGGACCTTCTCACACCACGGACAGCCCTCCAGGGCGTACAGCGTCAATGCCATACGCGCCGTTGGGCCCGCGTCCCCATCAAGCTCCCGCCGACCTTCCGCGGCGGGACCCGACCCCGCGATGCGACTCGCGACCGCCGCGGCGCGTCCGGCGCAGCCACCGCCCGACTCGCGACTGCCTTAGGCGCCGCCGAGGTACAGCTCCATCACCTCGTCGCTCTCGAGCAGCTCCGTGCCGGTCCCCTCGAACCGGTTCTCGCCCATATCCAGGACGTAGCCCCGGTCGGAGACGCGCAGCGCCTGCTTGGCGTTCTGTTCGACCATCAGGATCGCCGTCTCGGTCCCGTCCCGGATGTCGACCAGCCGGTCGAACATGTCGTCGACCAAATCGGGCGCCAGCCCCGCGGAGGGCTCGTCGACGACCAGGAGGTCGGGGTCGACCATCAGCGCCGAGGAGAGCGCCAGCATCTGCTGTTGGCCGCCGCTCATCGACTCGGCCCGCTGGTGTTTCCGCTCCTCCAGGATCGGGAACCTGTCCCACACCTCCTGGAAGTCCGCCTCGGTCACCTCGTCCTCGATGTACGCGCCCATCTCCAGGTTCTCCTTGACCGACAGCGTCGGGAAGACGTTGCCCCGCTGGGGGACGTAACACATCCCGAGCTCGCTGACCGTGTCGGCCCGGCGGTCGGTGATGTCCTCGCCGTCGAACCGGACCGTCCCCTCCCAGCAGTCGATGAGCCCGTAGATCGCCTTGAGCAGCGTCGACTTGCCCGCCCCGTTGGGGCCGATGATCGTCACTATCTCCTCCTCGTCGGCGTCGAGGTCGACGCCGTGGAGGATCGTCGCGTCGCCGTATCCGGAAACCACGTCCCGGGCTTCGAGTAGTGCCATATGTGTGTCGTGTCTCGCCGTGTTGGTTACCTCTTCCCCCTGTGCGTCGGATCGTCCCAAACGGGGCCGGACCGGGCCGGCCGGTCAGTCCACGCCGAGGTAGGCGTCGATGACCGCCTCGTCCTCCTGGATCGCCTCGGGGTCGCCCTCGACGAGGACGTCCCCCTCGCTCATCACGATGATGGTGTCGCTCAGGTTCATGATGACCTCCATGTCGTGCTCGACGATACAGAAGGTGTAGCCCTCGTCCCGAAGCGTCTCGATGCGGTCCATCAGCTTCCGGGTGAGCGAGGGGTTGACCCCCGCGACCGGCTCGTCGAGCAGGATGACCTCCGGCTCGATCATCAGCACCCGACCCAGCTCGAGCAGCTTCCGTTGGCCGCCCGAGAGGTTGCCCGCGCGCTCGTCGCTCACGTGGTCGAGCTCCAACAGCTCGAGCATCTCGCGGGCCTGCTCGCGGACCGCGACCTCCTCCCGTTCCATCAGGTCCCGGCGCAGCCAGGTGTTCGCCAGGTTCTCGCCGGCCTGGCCCTGCGGGGCCAGCATCAGGTTCTCGAGGACGGTCATCTCGGTCAGCTCGCGGGTGATCTGGAAGGTCCGGACGAGCCCCTCCCGGGCGAGCATGAACGGCCGGCTGTTGGTGTGGCCCTCGCGGGACTGCCGGACCCGTTCCTGGCCGGCGTAGAACCCGGCTCCCAGGCCCGCACCGACCGCGAGCGTCCCGAGGCCGCCGACGGTGCCGAGCCCGAGACCGGCGACGCCCGCGATGCCGCCGATCGTCCCGGCGGTGATCGCCGAGGCGCCGCCCCAGATGACGCGCTCGTCGCGGCTGGGCTCCATCAGGTCCTGGAGGTCCTCGTCGCGGAACCGGACGGTGCCGCCGTCGGGCTCCTCGAAGCCGCTGATGAGGTTGAACGTCGTCGTCTTGCCGGCGCCGTTCGGCCCGATGAGGCCGGTGATCGACCCCTCCTCGATCCCGAACGTGGCGCCGTCGACGGCGGTGATGCCGCCGTAATGCTTCTCGAGGCCGTCGACCTCGAGGATCGTCGTCATGAGTCGCTCACCCCCGAGGAGTACTCCTCACGGCCAAGCAGCCCGTCCGGCATGTAGTACAACACGATCAGGAACAACACGCCGACCACGACGAGCCGGAACGCGAGGACGTTCACCCGCAATGCGGGCGGGAAGAAGCCGGCCAGCTGCGTGGTGGCCTGCTGGAACGCCCAGTAGAGCACCGCGCCGAGCAGGACGCCCTTGTTGTTGCCGACCCCGCCGACGAAGACGATGAGCAGCGCGATGAAGGTCGTCTCGGGGGCGCCGGTCCGGAAGGTGAGCCCCTGGGAGTACATCGCCCACATCGCCCCGGCGAAGCCGCCGAGCGCCGAACCGATCACCATACTCTGGACCTTGTAGACGAACGGGTCCTTTCCGAGCGACTTCACCACCGCCTCGTCGTTGCGGATCGCCCGCAGGACGCGGCCGAACGGCGACTGGACCGCCGCCTCCAACACCGTGTACAGCGCGCCGAGCGACAGGAGGAACAGCGCGAGCTGGAACCGGCTGTAATCCAGTTGGACGGTCACGTCGCCGATGACCGCGATGGAGTAGCCGATCCCGGCGCTGCTGCCGAACTGGAGGAACCAGACCACGTTCTGAAAGAGCGTGCTGAGCACGCCAGCGACGTCCCCGGACCCCAGCGGACCGAGGACCGGCAACAGGACGTACCAGATGCCGACGAACCAGACGCCGCCGAGTCCGATGACGGTCAGCTTGACGTCCGCGACCCAGTCGTAGGACGTGATCGCGTAGTAGTAGGCGTACACGAGCGCACCCAACAGCGCGAGCGTCCCGACGATCGAAACCGAGATCCGGTCGACGATCGGCAGCGGCAGCAGCGCCACGAGCAGCCCCGTCCCGAACCCGACGCCGAGGGCCAGTTCGCGGCGCGCGAGGCCGGCGTAGTGTTGGCCGATCCCCACGAGCACCACGAGCCAGCCGTAGACCGAGACCAGGACGCCGACGACCAACACGAGGGAGGCACCGAGCAGCAGGCCCGCCGATATCACGGCCGCGATCAGCCCCGCGACGCCGGCCACCGCGAACCGGGAGCCGAGGAGGCCGGCGGCACGCGTCCCGAGGCCGAACGTCGTGACCGCGTAGATCCGGTCGAGCGGCAGCCGGGAGTCGTGCTCGCGCTGCAACGACAGCGCCGCCGTGGCGACCGTCCAGACGACGAACACCACGAGCGCGAACGCGACCGCACCCACGACGGTCCCCGGATCGATCGGGAAGAGCCCCTGGAACGGCGGGGAGTACCCCCGGAGCGCGTCCGGCCCGTTCGCCAGCCAGCTCTCCGACTGGACGACCCGCTGGAAGATGACCGAGATCCCCAACAGCGTGATGGCGAGGTAGTCCTCGCGCAACCGTATCGTCGGCAGGGCCACGAGCCCGCCGATCACCCCCGTCAGTATCGTCGCGACGATGATCCCGAACGCCCAGGTGCCCACGAGGGGGACGTCCCCGAGTCCGATGACGTAGTTGGTGAAGTCGGCCGGGTCGTCCGGCGGCAACACGAACAGCGCGGAGGTGTACGCGCCGATCAGGAAGAACCCGACGTGGCCGAAGTCCAACAGCCCGGTGTGGCCGAACTTGACGTTCAGCCCGAGCGAGAGGACGCCGTAGATGGCCACGAGCAACGCGAACGAGACGACGACGTCGGAGACCGCCATCTCAGTTCCCCCCCACGATGCCTTCCGGCTTCACGAGCAACACCACGAGCAACACCACGAACGCGACCGGGATGCGGTAGGTCGCGCTGAGCCCGGGAATGGCGAAGATGCCGACCTCCATCGCCAACCCCACGGCGTAGCTGCCGAGGATGGCGCCGTAGACGTTGATCCCGCCGAGGATGACGCCGGCGAACATCGGCAACAGCAGGTTGAACCCGAGGTTGATGGAGAGGTTCGAGAAGAGGAACCCCAACAGCACGCCGCCGAGAGCCCCGAACAGGCCGGCGATGATCCAGACGGTCATCATCACGCGCCGGGTGTTGATCCCGCGAACCATCGCGAGGTCGCGGTTGTCGCTCGTCGCCCGCATCGCCTTCCCCAGCGTCGTGGCCCTGAGCAGGTAGTGTAACAGTCCCATCATCACGAGCGCGGTCAGAATGATGCCGATCCGGAGCGGGGACGCGCGAACGCGGGTGGCGTACCACGCCGTCTCGGGGATCGCCCCGGGAGCGAGCGCCGTTCCGCCGACCACGACCGTCGCGACCACGGCGAGCGCGGCCGCGAGCCGCCCGCCGATGACCCCCGCGGTGTTGGTCCGCCACCGGTAGGCCGCGACCCCGAGGACGGCCGCGACGGCGACGACCGCGGCGACCTCGATCCACGAGTAGGAGAACGTCGCCAGCGGGATCTCGTTCCCCCCGCGCGTCTCGCGGATCGAGAGCGAAAAGCCGTTGCCGGCCACGAAGAAGTCGAAGAACTTCGCGAACGTGATGTCGAGCTGCCGTCCCGCGAACGGGATCGTGGTATCCACCTGGTAGGACCGGATCTCCCCGCCGAAGATCGTCTGAACGCCGAACCGAACGATGAACGCCACGGCCAGCGAGGCGATGAGCAGCATCGCCACCGAGGCGTCCTTCGCACGGAACTTCCGGAAGACGAGCGACTCCATCAGCGGGACGAGCGCACCCACGACGACGACCGCGAACAGCAACGCCGCGAGGAACGACGGCGTCCCGGTCACCACGAGGACGCCGACGCCGGCCGCCGCGAGCACGTGTATCACGACGGCCACCGACGGCGGGGCGTCGATCCCCCACCAGCCCCCCTTCAGGGCACGTCTCCCCCCGAGGTGATACACGATACCTAACACACCAACGACCGAAACCACGAACAGGAACGCCATCCCGCCGATGCCGACCCCGCGCGTGTCAGTCGCGAGGGCACCGAACCCGGGCACCGTGCCGGGCTTGTTCACCAACAACGCCGTGTAGGCGCCGAGCGTCAGGAGATCGCCGTGAGCGAAGTTGGGCACGTCGCCGATGTCGTACACCAACGCGAGCCCGATCGCGCCGAGCGCAACGATGCTCCCGGTGACGATCCCGTTCGATATCGCGTTCAACAACCCCGTTTCGACTGCCATGGATGCCATCTCATACCGCAGTACCTATACGATTATGGTATTATTCATTGAATATACATTTAATTATATATTATATAAGATCAAATATATACCGGAGCCGCCGAGATCGGTGATCTGACGGGTATCCAGGGGAAAATACACCGACGGATCGGTCACACTCCACCGCGCTTCGTTCGCATCCGTGCGGTTATCGGCAAAAATGTATTGTAAATATCCCCCACGCCGAGCACATGGTTTAATTACACAGAAGGCCGAAACCGTTGAATGGGCCATGTCATCGTACAACAGACGAGAGACGCTCAAGCGACTCGGCGCCGCGGCCGGCACCGCCGGCGTCGTGTCGCTCGCCGGCTGTTCACAGCAGGACGGCGGTAACGGCAACGGCGGCGGGAACGGTAACGGCGGCGGCAACGGCAACGGCGGCGGCAACGGCAACGGCGGTGGAAACGGCGACGGCAACGGCGACGGTAACGGCGGGGGTGGCGGCGATCCCATCCAGTTCGGGACGCTGTTCCCGATCACCGGCACGAACAGCGCCTACGGCGGCGGCCATCAGCAGGCCGCGAACCTCGCGATCGAGGAGATCAACGCCGCGGGCGGCCCCCTCGACCGGGAGATACAGGTGACCAACCGCGACACCGAGGGCGACCCCGCACGGGCCGGTCAGAAGTTCCGGACGATGATCAACGAGCAGGGGATCGTCGGACTCGTCGGGCCGTACTCGAGCGGCATCGGGACCACGCTCGCGCCGATCGCCAGGGACAACCGGGTGATGGAGGTCTCGAACGGCAACACCTCGCCGGCGCTGGCGACGGCCGGGATCAACGATAGCAACGGCGTGAAGTATTACGGTCGGGTGTCGCCGAACGACACCCAGCAGGGACTGGTCGTCGCCCGGATCATGAACCAGACGCTGGAGGCCGAGACCGCCTCGTTCCTCTACGTCGACAACCCCTACGGCGAGGGGCTCGCGCAGGTCGCAAGCGAGAACTTCGACGGCGAGACGCTCAACATGGTCGGCTACGCCCAGGAGGCGAGCGACTACACCTCGACCCTCGATGCGGTCTACGAGGGCGACCCCGACGTCGTCGGCGCGGTCATGTATCCGGGCAACGGCGAGACGATCCTCAACCAGTGGAACCAGGGCGGCTACGGCGGCCAGTGGGTCGCCGCCGAGGCGATCTGGTCCCCGGACCTGCTCTCGCGGCTGTCCGACATCGTCGAGGGGATGTACATCACCTCCCCGCAGACGGCCGACAGCGAGACGTTCCAGGAGAACATGGGCGGCCAGGACCAGATCACCCAGTTCGCGCCCCACGCCTACGACGCGACCTACCTCGAGGCGCTGGCGCTCCAGCGCGCCGGCGAGTCCAGCGGCACGGCGATCGCGGAGAACATCCGGGCCGTCTCGCGGCCGAACGACGGGGACACGACGATCGGCGTCGCGGAGTTCCAGGCCGGCAAGGATGCCCTCGCGAACGGCGAGGCGATCAACTACGACGGCGCCTCCGGCAACGTCGACCTCAACGAGAACCTCGAGCCGGTCGTTCCCTACCGGATCATGCAGGTCGAGGACGGCGAGGCCGTGCTCCAGGAGGAGGTGCCCGTCTCCTACTTCGAGGGGAAGATCTGATCGGCCGACCCGACCGGCTCCGCCGAACCGGCAGACCCGGCGACTCGGCGACCCGGCGACCCGGCGACCCGGCGACCCGATTTTTAAGTCCCGACCGTGAACGGGCGGTATGGTCGAGCTGGAAACGGAGTGGCATCCGTCGACGAAGCTGAACGTCATCGCCGGCGAGCTGGATTTCACGGCCGTGGACCCGCTTCCGGACGGCGTGACCCGGGACGAGATCGAGGAGAACTGTTACGCGCTGCGGACGCTGTACGGCGAGTACGTCGACGAGATCGTCGCGGAGACGACGCTGTCCCGGCGGGAGGCCCAGACCTGGGTGCTCACCCGACTCGTCCACGAGGGCGCCGATCGCCTCTCCTACGAGGCCGTCGGCCTCTACATCTGGGCGATCGGCCGGTCGACCGACGGCGACCCGCTCTCGCGGACGATCGTCACCGACTACGCCGAGCGCGCCGCCGAGAAGGTCCGCCGCGCCGAGGAGACCGTCAAGCGGACCGGCCCGCCGCCGTATCCCGACGACTGTTACGAGGAGCCGGCGCTCGTGTGGCTCGAGGGGGCAGCCGCCGACCGCCTCCGCCGCCGCGCGGGCCCCGAGGAGACGTACGGCGACCTCCTCGAGCGGCTGCTCGACGAGACGCTCGCGTCGATCACGATGGCCGACCTGATCGAGACCTACCGCGAGGCCGCCGGCAGCGAGTACGTCGCCGTCGAGACCGTCTATCCGAACTGGGACGAACACCTCCGGATCGTCGCGCACGCACCCGAGAACGCGACCGAAACCGCCACACCCCCGGCGGTCGCCGAGGCGGACGCAGTGACCGTCGACGGGGTCCCGATCCCGTTCCGGATCGAGGAGCGCGCCGAGCCACGACGCGAGCAGTCACATCTCGCCGTCTACGACGCGGCCGAGGGGATCGATCCCGAAACCAGGATCGACCGACTCCGGAAGGCCCTGGCCGCGGTCGAGGGGACCCTCCCGGAGGTAGTCGAGCGCGTGCGCGAGGCGGGCGGCTGCGCGCTCGCGGTCGCGAACGAGCCCGCGGGCGCCGGCGCGCATCTCCACCCCGTGTTCCCGGGGCTGGAGGGCGCCGATGCCGTGGATGCCGACTCCGCCGATGCCGTGGATGCCGACGCAGCCGCCACCGACCTGCCCGAGGACGGCGGACTCACACACCTGGAACGGATCGATCTGGACGACCGGACGCTCGCGGTCGGCCGGATATCGCCGACGACAGTCGCCGAGTACGGGACGCTCGCCGGGGAGACGACGCTGCTGTGGGCGGCGCCCGGCTTCGAGCCGGGGGCACTCGAGCTGCCGGACGACCCGGTCGAGGGCCGCGAGCGGTTCCCCGCGGCGGTGCTGCGGACCGCCTGAAGTCGGGCCACGAGGAACGGACGGCCTGAAGTCGGGCCGTGAGGAACGGAACGGCGGACGCTACAGGTCGTGATATTCGCGGATCGTCGACCGCCAGTCCTTCGGGAGCGGGACGGACTCCCCGGCGTCGGCGTCGTAGCTTACCTGGACGGACTCCGCCTCGGCGGCGACGCCCGCGTCGGTGGCGATCGTGTACGTCATTGGGACGCTGGCGGTGCCGATCTCGGGGACGCCGATCTCGACGGTCACGGCCTCGTCGTCGAGATCGATCGGGGCGCGGTAGTCGATCGAGAGGCTCGCGAGCACGGTCTCCACCGCCGAGAGGTCGCGACCCAGCACCTCCCGGAAGTAGGCGGCCCGTGCCTGCTCGAGGTAGGTCGCGTAGACCGCGTTGTTGACGTGGCCCATCGAGTCGACGTCGCGGAACCGGACCGCGATCTCGGTTGTGAACGTGCTCATAGCGGGCCCTCGTCGGGGAGCGGTATGTAGCCATCGGCCGCTCGCCGCCGATGGGGGAGACGGTCCGTGAAGCCGGACGTCAGTCCTCGGACCGGGGCGCCAACACGAGCAACGCGGTGCTGTCGGCCCTGGCGACCGGGGAGATGTCCTGATCGCCGTCGAAGTGGGCGACGTCACCGGGTCCGAGCTCGTGGATCTCGTCGTCGAGGTGCAGATCGATCGCGCCCTCCAGGAGGTACGCCACGATCTCCCGGTCGGGATGGCTGTGCGGGGCGACGCGCTCGCCGGACTCGAGCCGCAGCCGGATCGTCTTCGGCTCCGCGCTCGGGAAGGCGTTCGCGTGGGGCGCGCCCTCGAGGTCGGCGAGGGACCGGATCGTCGCCACCGGGATCACCGCCCTCCGTCGCCACGACCGGCAGCACCGGCCCCGTCGTCGCGACTCCCCGCATCCGTTTCCCCGCCGTCCGGATCGAACTCGCCGCGTTTGAGTCCACGGCGGACCGGATCGTGTTCCGCGTCGGTCGGCGGCGGGGACGTCACCAGCAGCGCCTCGAGCCGGCCGTCCTCGTCGGCCCGGATCCCGCGGTCGACGTCCGCCTCGACCGTGACGACGTCCCCGGGTTCCACGCGATGCTCGCGGTCGCCCTCCCTGACGAGACCGGTTCCCGACCGCACGCTCACCACGAGGTCGCTGCCCGGCGCGTGGACCGGGATGAACTGGCCGGGTTCGAAGAAGCCGCAGACGACCTTCGTCCGGTCGGTGCGGAACGCTCCTTGAGCACTGAACCGGTTCTCGTCGTACTGCCGCTCGGCGTCGAAGTCGATCGCGGGCATTCACGCCACCTCGGTCGCGCCGTCGCCGGTTACTCCCGATTCGGTCTCGTTCGGACGACGTCCTGTCTGCATACGCTCGAGGAAACGGTCGCCGCTCGGGTGTACGTTCGCACGAATATATTCCGGTCAGGCGGGCGGTCAGGCGGCCGGACAGCCGGGCGGGCGGCGGCCGGTCCCGACGCGGTTGCGACCCCCGACGATCAGGCGTCGGGCCAGCGCTCGATGTAGATCGTCTCGTCGGTATAAAAGCGGACCACGTCCTCCGCCTGCGCGTGGAGGTCGCCGAAGAACGAGTCCTTCCGGCCGCCGAAGTGGAAGAACGCCATCGGCGCCGCGGTCCCCGCGTTCACCGCCAGGTTGCCGGCCTCCGCGCGGTGGCGGAACCGCCTGGCGTCCGCGCCGCTGCCCGTGAACAGGCTGGCGGCGTTGCCGAACTCGCTTTCGTTCAGAACGTCGATGGCCTCCTCGATGCCGCTCGCGGGCAGCAGGCCCAGCACCGGTCCGAAGATCTCCTCGCGGGCGATGACCATGTCCGACGTCACGTCGCGGAACACGCACGGCCCGAGGAAGTTCCCGCCCTCGTGGCCCTCGACGGTCACGTCGCGGCCGTCGTGGATCAGCTCCGCACCCTCCTGGACGCCCGTCTCCACGTAGTTCCGGACGCGCTGCTCGTGGTCCGCCGAGATGAGCGCGCCGATCGTGGTCCCCTCGTCGAGGCCGTTTCCGACGACCTGTCGCTCGACCTCCTCGCGGACGAGGTCCACGAACTCCTCGTAGACCGACTCCTCGACCACGGCGACGTCGTTGGCCAGACAGCGCTCGCCGCCGCAGGCCAGCGCGGAGCCGACCGTCTTCTCGGCGGCGAACTCGAGGTCGGCCGATTCGGTCACGATCACGTGGTTCTTCGCGCCGCCCTGCGCCTGGACGCGCTTGCCGTTGGCCGCGGCCGTCTCGTAGATCGTCTCCGCGACGGGCGTGCTGCCGACGAACGAGACGCCCTCGATGCCGTCGTGTTCGAGGATCGCGTTCACGGTGTCGACGCTCCCGTGGACGAGCTGGACGACGCCGTCCGGAAAGCCGGCCCGATCGATGAGGTCGAAGAGGTACTCCGCGGTCAGCGGCGTCTGCTCGCTCGGCTTCAGGATGAACGAGTTGCCCGTCGCGACCGCGTACGGGAGGAACCACAGCGGGATCATCCCGGGGAAGTTGAACGGCGTGACGGCGGCGAAGACGCCGAGGGGTTTCCGAACCGCGGTCTCGTCGATGGCCGGTGCGGCGTTCTCGACGTGGCCGGCCTGCATCAGCGTGGGGATCCCGCAGGCGGTCTCGACGTTCTCGATGCCGCGTCGCAGTTCGCCCTTCGCCTCGCCGACGGTCTTGCCGTGCTCCTCGACGAGCAGCGCCGCGAGGTCGTCCTGATGCTCCTCGAGCAGCTGCTTGAGCTCGAACAACGGCTGGATTCGCTCCTCGACGGGGCGCCGGTGCCATTCCTCGAAGGCGTCCTGCCCCGTCGTGACCGCCTCGTCGACGTCGCCCGCCGAACTGTATCCGACGCGCGCGATCGACTCCCCGGTCGCCGGGTTGGTGACGTCCTCCCCGTCGGCGGCCGGCGTCGTCCACTCGCCGTCGACGTAGTTCCGTACCGTGCCGTGCTGAAGCTCCGTCTGGCTGGACATGCGTTCGTCGTCGAATCGGCGCCGAGCGTTATAAGCGTTCCCCGTTCTCCGGAAGACGTCCGCCAGATAGCGAATATTCAGGACGAATTCCTTCTTTATTTTTCTCTCTTGGATATTATATCCCGAAACGTCATTTCGTGCAAAGATTAATCAAACATACGCGCGTAGCCGGGCACAGTATGTCCGAGCGATCCGCCGCCGAGCTGAACGAGATCGAACGGCTTGACAAGGACCACGTCCTCGGCACGTGGTCGTACCAGAGCGAGGTCAGCCCGACCCAGATCGTCGACGGGGACGGCGTCCGCTTCACCGACGCGGACGGAAACGAGTTCATCGACTTCTCCGGACAGCTGATGTGTTCGAACCTCGGCCACTCCGCCTCGCGGGTCTCCGAGGCGATCGCCGAGCAGGCCGCGGACGTCCCGTACGTCGCGCCGAACTACACCACGGAGGCACGCGCGCGCCTCGGCGAGAAGCTCGCCGAGATCACGCCGGGGAACCTCTCGAAGACGTTCTTCTCGACCAGCGGCACGGAGGCGATCGAGGCCGCCATCAAGATCGCGAAGTTCTACACCGGGAAGGACAAGATCGTCTCCCGCTACCGCTCGTATCACGGGGCGACGTACGGCTCCATCAGCGTCACCGGCGACCCGCGCCGGCTCGCGGCAGAACCGGGGATGCCGGGCGCGATCAAGGCGCCGGACCCGTACGCGTACGGCTCCACGATGGATCCGATGGAGAGCCTGGAGTACATCGACGAGATGCTGATGCTCGAGGGGGACACGGTCGCGGCCGTCCTCGTCGAGCCCGTCGTCGGGTCGAACGGGATCCTCGTCCCGCCCGCGGAGTACCTCCCGCGGCTCAAGGAGATCGCCCACGACCACGGCGCGCTCCTCATCTGCGATGAGGTGATGGCCGGATTCGGCCGGACCGGCGAGTGGTTCGGCAGCGACGTCTTCGGCGTCACGCCCGACATCATGACGATGGCCAAGGGGCTCACCGGCGCCTACCAGCCGCTGGGCGCGACGGTCGTCACCGACGAGATCGCCGCCCACTTCGAGGACGAGATGCTCACGCACGGGCACACGTACGCGGGCCATGCGGTGGCGTGTGCCGCCGGCGTGGCCGCCATCGAGACCTACCAGGAGGAGAACCTCATCGAGCGCGCGAGCGAGACGGGTGAGTACCTCGAATCGCGGCTCGAGGACCTCGCTGACGCGCATCCGAGCGTCGGCGATACCCGCGGCGTCGGGCTGTTCCGCGGGATCGAGCTGACGAAACATCCCGAAAAGCGGGTACCGTTCGGCGAGCGTGCGGACAAGCTCGCGAAGGGGAGCACGGTCGTCGACGAGGTCGCCGCGGCCGCCGGCGAGCACGGAGTGTACGTCGCGAACATGATCAACACGCTGATCATCGCGCCGCCGTTGACGATCACGGAGGCGGAGATCGACGAGGCGATCGACGCCCTCGACGCCGCCCTCGAGGTATCCGACGACGCAATGGTTGCCTGATCGGTGGCGGTTCGAGCGTCGCCGGATCCTGGCGGGCGGGGGTTGGACCGGAGCAGCCAGGAATCACCCGTTCGAAGCAGCCAGGAATCACCCGTTCGAAGCGGTCGGGGACCATCCGTTCGAGGCGCCGTCCTGAACCCCTAGTTCGTATAATATCCTATTTAAGATCCATAGTTAATGGAATATAGAACGTTGTTTCACAAAAGAGCCCTTTCATCGGAAGTATTTATATATCCGCGCGGCAAGCACGGATATGACCGACGCGAACGGCGGCGCCTTCGACGAGATGGACATCGAGCTCCTGCGGTGCGTCGAGTCCGACTTCGACGTGAGCCTCGACGCGCTCTCCGAGGAGCTCGACCTCTCGAAGTCCGCGGTCCACTACCGGTTGAACAAGCTGAAGGACCGCGGCGTCATCGAGGGAGTCACCGCGGACCTCGATCCGCTCTCGTTCGGGCTCGACATGGTCGCCATCACCGAGGTCTCGGTGACTCACGAGCAGGGCTACTCCGAGAGCATCGGCGCCGACCTGGCCGCGCTTGCGGGCGTGGAGCAGGTCTATTACACGATGGGCGACGTCGACTTCGTGGTGATCTCCCGCGTCCAGGACCGCACGCAGATGAACGCGGTCATCGAGGAGATGGTTGCCGTCGACGGCGTCAACGAGACGTCCTCCCGGTTCGTGATGGACGAGATCACGAGCCGTCCCCGCGTCATCGACTCCATGCCCGAGGCGGCCCGGACGAGGGTCGTCGAGGAGTGACCGCCGTCGTCATTGTATATCGCGGCTTTCGGTTTATACCGTGTGACCGTGCCGACGGCCGGCGCAGCTGACGAACAACGGTTAAGCAACCCGAGTGACTACCGACGCGTATGGCTCTCGAACGATCGGTGGCGTGTCCCCGATGTGAGGAGGAACAGTCGTTCTACCGAACCGCGGCGATGACGCTGCACCTGGGCGAGAAGCAGAAGTGGCGGTGTCCCGAGTGCGAGTACGGGTTCATCGCGATCAACGGGATCGACACCCTTCCCGCCTGACTGCCTGACGTCCGAGTCGGCGGCCGCATCCGTGAACGGCGGATCGTCGGCCGACGGATCGTCGACTGGGTCTTCGACCGACGAGCCGCGATCGACGGACTTTCGACCGACGAGCCGCGCTCGGCGAGCATTCGGACGGGGGGCCGATCGACGGCCGTCAGCCGGAAGTCGCGGCCGGCAGCCGAAACGGTGAGGAGTTCTTCGATGGCGTGTTCGCGACGAGATGTGACTCCGTGCCGGAGTGAGTCGAACGCCCGGCGGGGAGCGACCGATCGCCGGCCACGGAGCGCCCGCTTTGGAGGACGCACGCACCGACCCGCATCGATCACGTCGACGAACGGGATCATCGCGGCTCCCGGCCCCGGGCGGAGCTTCGGGGTCGTCCGATCGGAGACCGAGTCGGAAGGACCGATAAATGATATGTCGCAATATCAAATCCCGTACTCGGCGGGATCTCACTCCGCTTCCTCGCCGTCACCCATCCACCGAAGGCCGAGCAGCCGATAGCCGTCGAACTCTCCACGGTCGATTTCCGCCTCGATCTCGGCGTGCGTCTCCGAGTCGATGCGTGCAATATGACAGAGCGGATGGCCCGGGAGCGCGACCGGGTTTTCGAGAACGCCGACCAGAATCCCGGTGAAGGGTGCCTCGACGACGTGTTCCTCGGTGCTGAAGTGGTCGCTGATTGTGCAGATCGCCTCGCCCTCGTGGACGAGCGGCGTCGGCCCCCACTGCATCTCGACGAGGCCGCCCGTGTTCGCGCGCAGCCACCGCTTTTCCTGATCCCCGCCGAGGATCTTCTGCCAGTGGGGCCGCTCGACCTCGGCGTCCGGGCGGACGTCGTATTCGGCGAGGACGCTTTCGACCCCCGAAGCCGCCTTGTCGATGAGCGGTCGCTGAAACCGGTGGGCCTTTCCCATCTCGACCGTGATCGTCGGAATTCCGTCGGTCGTGGCGACCGACCGCAACGACGTTTCGTCGCCGTCCCCGGAGAGGATCACGTTCGTACCGAACGCCTGCGCCAACCGTTCGACCTCGGGGTTCGACATGTCCGCGCGGGCGTGATACATCGTCGTCCGGTTGCGCGTCGAGGTATGGAAGTCGATCCCGAGGTCACACTGGCTGATGAACCGCCGATACACCTGATACGCCATCCGCTCCGCGGTGTTGCTCCGTTCCTTTCCCGGGAACGACCGGTTGAGATCCTGGTCGTAGATCGGAATGTCCCGCTGTTGGGCGAGATAGCCGGGCACGTTCACGACGTGGAGGCACACGAGCGTTCCGTGCAGATCCGCCGGATCGTACGTCGCAGCCACCTCCTGCAGGACCTTCACGCCGTTCAGCTCGTCTCCGTGGATCCCCGCGGTGAGAAACACCGTCGGGCCAGCTGCGTCACCGTTGATGATCGTGACGGGCATCTCGACCGGATCGCCGAGATACGTTTCCCCGATCTCGTAGCGAACGTGTCGCTTCTCTCCGGGCTGGACTTCGGCATCGTAGCGAAACGGTTCCGGGGCTGGATCTCCCATACCGCCCCTCTCGTCGTGCGTCTCGATGAAACCCCCCGTTCCTGCGTAACGAACGATGATTCATGACCGGGACGAAACCCCGACGGTCGATCGGACGGGACCGAGGCGCGTTCCGATCCCGGCACATTCTTTAGGCTCCCCTAAAGAGACGGGGACGAATGACTCAGGACATCTGCGTCGTGGTCCCGACGATCCGGGAGTACGAGTGTATGCGGACGTACTTCGAGAACGCGCGCGAACACGGGTTCGACCTCTCGCGGCTCCACGTCGTGCTCGTGACCGAGGACTTCTGCGAGACGGACGCGATGGCGACGATGCTCGAGGAGGAGGGCGTCTCCGGCGAGGTCTTCGACGGGACGCGCCGCCAGGAGTGGTACGAGGAGCAGGGGATCGCCGAGTACGACCACCTCGTGCCGGCGGCCAGCCACGCGGAGACCAGCTTCGGGCTCCTGTATATGTGGGCCCACGACCGCTTCGAGTACGGCTTCTTCATCGACGACGACACGCTGCCGGAGCCGGAGGACGACTTCTTCGGCCGCCACATGGAGAACCTCGCGTTCGAGGGAGAGGTGGAGTCGGTGTCCTCCGACACGGACTGGGTGAACGTGCTCCACCAGAACGACGACGAACACGGCCTCTACCCGCGCGGATACCCCTACGCCGCGATGGACGAGACGGTCGAGACGGCGACGGAGACGGTCGACGACGTGGTCGCGTCCCAGGGACTGTGGACCAACGTGCCCGACCTCGACGCGGTCCGGATCCTGATGGACGGCGACCTGCAGGGGCAGGCGCAGACGCGGACGAGCCGGTCGGACTTCACCGGCGACTTCGTGGCCGCGGAGGGCAACTACCTGACGGTCTGCTCGATGAACCTCGCGTTCAAGCGGGAGGTCATCCCGGCGTTCTACCAGCTGCCGATGGACGACAACGAGTGGGACGTCGGCCGGTTCGACGACATCTGGAGCGGCGTGTTCCTCAAGCGGGCCTGCGACGTCCTCGGGAAGACCATTTATAATGGGTACCCGCTGTGTGAGCACAACAAGGCGCCACGCTCGACCTTCGACGACCTGACGAACGAGGTCGCCGGGCTGGAGCTCAACGAGCACCTCTACGAGATCATCGACGACGTCGGCGGTGACGCCGAGACCTACGCGGACGTCTTCGCGGCGATGGGACGGGAGCTCGCGGCGGGCGACTACGAGTCGTACAACAACGGCGCGTTCTTCAACTACGTCGGCGAACACATGTGCGAGTGGGTCGACTGCCTGGACGCGCTCAACGGCGTCGACCGGTCGACGGGATCGCAAAAACCCCGGACCGCGGCGGAGAACTGAACCGACGGGTATTTATTGATTTAGGCATACCTAAAAATATGAGCGAAGACGATATCACGGACGACCGTTCGACGACCGGGCGACTGACCGACCGGCGACGGTTCCTCGCGAGCGCCGGAACGCTCGCCGCGGTCGGGATCGCGGGCTGTACGGGCGGCGGCAACGGCGGCGGCAACGGGAACGGCAACGGCGGCGGCAACGGAAACGGCGGCGGCAACGGCGACTCAGATCCCGGCTCCGACGTCGGACAGATCGGATCCGGGAGGGCGGGACGCGACGCGCCCGGCGGAACGCCGATGGCCGAGATGCCCGATCTCGAGGGCGAACTCACCGTCTACTCCGGGCGCGGGGAGTTCCTCGTCGGCGAGCTGGTGAGTTACATCAACGACCTCTACGACGACTTCGATCTGACCGTCCGGTACGGCGGATCCACGGACCTCGTCAACCAGATCGCCAACGAGGGCGCCGGGACGCCCGCGGACGTCTTCTACTCGGTCAACGCCGGGTCGCTGGGCGCGCTGGCGGACGCGGGCCACGCCGCGTCCCTCTCGAGCGACGTCACCGACCTCGTTCGCGGGGAGTTCCACACCGAGAACTGGATCGGAACGTCGGGACGAGCGCGAACGGTACCGTACAACACGAACGCGCTCTCCGAGGAGGACCTCCCGAACGACATCATGGCGTACCCCGAGGAGTTCGACGGGGACCTCGGCTGGGCTCCGCGGTACGGCTCCTGCCAGGCGTTCATCACCGCGATGCGGATCATCGAGGGCGAGGAGGCGACCCGCGAGTGGCTCCAGGGCGTCCTCGACGCCGGCATCCAGGAGTATCCCGACGAGTTCGCCGCCTGTCAGGCGATCGCCGACGGGGAGATCGACGCCGCGTTCACGAACCACTACTACATCCAGCGCGTGCTCGACGGGAATCCCGGGGCACCGATCGCCACCTCCTTCACGGAGGGCGACGCGGGCGCCGTCTTCAACGTCGCCGGCGCGGCGGTCGTCGAGGCGACCGACCAGGCGACGCTGGCCGAGAACTTCATCCGCCATCTCCTGTCGGCTGAAGCACAGGACTACTTCGCGCGGTCGACCTTCGAGTACCCGCTGATCCCGGGCGTCGAACCGATCGGCGACCTGCCGACGATCGACCAGCTCGACGTGCCGGACGTCGACCTCGCACAGCTGTCCGACCTCGAGGCGACCGTCGACCTGATGCGCGACGTCGGCGCGCTCTAACCCGGCACCCGGTCCGTGTCGTCTCCGGTTCGAACCGCGATCCGACGCGTTCGCAGCGCGCTTCAGCGGCGGCTCCGGTCACGGATCCGCCGAGCGGCCCCCGAAACGCTCGCGGCGCTGGGCATCGCGGCGATCGCCGGAACCGCGGTGTTCGCCGTCGCGATGACCGTCTTCGCGTATCACTCCAGCAACCACGACGAGGCGGTCTACCTCCAGCAGGCCGCGATGCTGCTTGAGGGACAGCTCGCGCTGTATCCCGGCGACCTCGCCGACGCGTTCCATCCCTGGTTCTTCATCGAGGACGGCGGCCGACTGTATCCCAAGTACTCGCCGGTACCGGCGGCGATGTACGCCGTCGCGATGGCGGTCGTCGGCGAGCCCCGCATCACCCTCGCTGTCGTCGCCGCAGCCAGCGCCTTCCTCGTCTACCGACTCGGCTCGATGGCGGCGGACCGCCGGGTCGGCCTCGTCGCCGCGGTCGTCTTTGCCGCCGCACCGCTGTCGCTCGTGACGACGGCCGTTTTCCTCCCGTACGCACCCACGGCGGCGTTGAATCTCCTGTTCGTCGTCTCGTACCTGTACGGGGTGCGTGACGGCTCGCTTCGGTGGGCCGGCGTCGCCGGGATCGCGATCGGGCTCGCGTTCTTCGCGCGTCCCTACACGGCGGTGTCGGTCGCAGCGCCGTTCGTTCTGCACGCGCTGGTGACGACGCTCCGAGCCATCGACCGTGAAACGCTCGCGGCGATCGGGTCGCGGTCGGAACCGCTGCCGAACGTGGTTCGACGGAACCTCCTCACCGGCACGTTCGGGATCCTGTTCGTCGGGATCACGCTCGCGTACAACGCGCGGATGACCGGCTCGCCGCTGGTGTTCCCCTACGCGGCGTTCGCTCCCCTCGATGGGCCGGGCTTCGGGCGACGGCGGATCCTCGGCCATTCGATCGAGTACACGCCGGAGCTGGCGGTCCGCGCCAACGGCTACGTGATCGAGTACTTCCTCACGCGGTGGATGACCGCGGGCGGGATCGGAAGCGCAGCCGCGCTCGGCGGGCTGGCGATCGCGGCGCGCCGATGGTTCGATCCGGATCCGGACGCCGGGTTTCGCCGGACCGCAAGCGGCCTGCTGGCCGGGGTTCTCGTGACGGTTCCGCTGGCGAACCTCGCGTTCTGGGGGAACTACAACGTGCTCGCGACGATGAGCGACCCGACCGACGGGCTGATCTCCCAGTTCGGGCCGATCTACTACTTCGACGCGCTCGTCCCGCTGTCGGTCTTTGCGGCCCTCGGCGCCGTCGTCGGCTGGCGTCGGCTGTCGGGGCGCCTCGCGAAGCTGGCCGCGTCCCGGGAGTCGGATCGGGCCGCACGGGCCGCTCGCGTGCTCGCCGTCGGGCTCCTGGTCCTCGGCGTGGTGCTCGCGGGGACGGTCACGGCCTCGCTCGCGTCCGCGCCGCTCGAGCGCAACGCGGCCTACGCCGACAAGTACGAGGCTGCTTACGAACCCATCGAGGCGGCCGAGTTCGAGAACGACCTCGTCTTCGTCCCGACGCCGTACGGGGAGTGGCAGAACCACCCCTTCCAGTACCTCCGGAACGACCCCGGCTTCGACGGTCCGGTGGTCTACGCGCTCGACCGGGATCCGGTGGCGGATTTTGCCGTGATCGAGGCGTATCCCGACCGGGAATATCGCCGGTTCGCCTATCAGGGCGAGTGGACGGGAGATCCGGACCGACACGTGATCCCGAAACTCGAGTCGTTGGACGTTCGGCGCGGGACATCGCTCGCGGCCGCCACGACCGTCGGCGTTCCCGACCGCGTCTCCCGGGCGCGAGTCCGCCTCTCGAGTGAGACCGCGGGCACGGAGTACGTCGGCTACGGGGTGACGGATCCGGAGGGGTCGCTGACGGTCGACTGGCGGTTGACGCCCGACGGGATCGAGCTGCCCGGCGCCGGCCCGGACGCGTCCGCCCCGGGAACGGTCCCGATCGGCGAGGACGCCGAAACGGTCGTCCTCACGATCACGCTGGTCCAACCCGACGGCGGGACGCTCACGTATCGACAGGAGGCGACGGTTCGACCGGGCGAGGACGGGGCAGCCGGCGGCGGAGCGGACGGCGGTGGAACGGCCAGCGACGGTGACGCCACGGGCGACGGGAC
Source organism: Halopenitus persicus (assembly GCF_002355635.1). Classification (GTDB taxonomy): domain Archaea; phylum Halobacteriota; class Halobacteria; order Halobacteriales; family Haloferacaceae; genus Halopenitus; species Halopenitus persicus_A. The sequence continues at coordinate 747,026 of NZ_AP017558.1, forward strand.
GGTCGAGGTGATCTGGCCGCCGGAGCGGTCGGTCTGTCCGCTGGTCCGGGAGTGTGGGTCCGAGGGCACGTACATCCCGGACGATCCGGACGCGCACCTTGACGGCGTGGCGTTCGAGACGTCGGTCACGGTCGACGAATGACGCTCCGGGTACCGAAACCGTCCGGCTCTCAAAGCGCCGGCACGGCCCGGAAGACGACGTAGGACCCGATCGTCGCCGCCACCGGGACGGCGTTCTGGAGGAGGACGACGCGGGCTGTCGTGCTCGGCTTATATAAGTCGGCGACGCTGAGCGCGTCCACGTCGTCCGCCGCCGGTTCCGCGATCGTATCGTCTGCCGCCGGTTCCGCGGCCGTGGTCGGCATCTCATCAATGGACGGGTCGGCCTCGACGGCACCCGGCGCGTCGGCGCTCTCGACGGGTGCGCCGAGCGCGGCCGGACGTTCGGTCTCGGTCGGCGTGTCGGGCAGCTCCTGGAGCCGCGTGGCGCGTCCCCAGCCGAGTCCGACTATGCTCATCGTGGCGATGACGACGAACGAGGCCGGGATCCCGAGCGCCGAGAGCCCGACGACCAGCGCGGAGGTGACCAGCGAGACCACGAGCGCGGCGGTCAACGGCAGCTCGGTGAGGTCGTTGCCCATCGTCTCGAGGGTCCGCCGGCCGAGCGTGAACGCGCCGACGCCCATCGCGAGGGCGGCCAGCAGGACGCCGGCGTTCATCGAGAGGTCGCCGCTGCCGACCAGCGGGGCGACCGCGTTGGCCACGTTCGAGGCGCCGGCCGAGAAGGCGTTGAGACACGCGATCGCGATGACGACGACGGCGCCCAGCAGTTCGCGTGTGGTCGCTGACGGGGCGGACCGAATCGTGGGGATCCGACCCGATCGGTCGATCCGGGCGGGAAACCCGCCCGTGCGGTCGATCGCGAGCGTCGCCGCGAGCCGGTCGTACCAGTAGCGCCCGACGACGGCGCTGACCCAGAAGCCGACGATCGGTGCCACCAGCCACCAGGCGACGATCTCGAGGGCGACGCCCCCGTTGAGGGTCCCACGGGCGATCCCGAGCCCCGCGATCGCGCCGACGGCGGTCATCGACGTCGAGGCCGGCACGCCGAAGAGGTTCGAGACGAACAGCGCCCCGCCGACGAACAGGAGGACGACGATCGACGTCTCCAACGTGAACGGGTTCCCCCGGAGCAGCCCCGCCCCGAGGGTGTCCACGACCCGGCGGCCGATCGTCCAGCCGCCGCCGAGGACGAAGACCGACATCAACGCGCCCGCGCCGACCTTCGAGATCAGGCCGCTGCCGACGGCCGGCCCGAACGCGACACCGGTTCCGGAGCCGCCGATGTTGATCCCGACGAAGGCGGCGACGACGATGCCGACGAGGAGGAGCACCTGTTCCGACACGGCCGACGATATCCGGTCCGGATATTTAAGTCGATCAGGTCCCCGGTTCCCACGGCGGCCCGTGACCGCCGACCGGCCGACTTTTCCCCGATCGCTGCCCACGAGTGGATATGAGCGCCGACTTCGACCCCGAGAAGTTCGAGGACAAGTACGCCAACTACTTCGCCGAGCTCCAGCGCGCGTACAAGAACGCGTTCAACCACATGAACGAGCGGTATGATTCGCAGCTGATCCACGGGATCGACCAGACCGTGTTGAACGAGTCCGAACCGTTCTACGAGGACGGCGAGTTCGTCGTCGAGCTTCCGGAGGACCCGCGTGGCCGCTTCGAGGGCGCGCTCGTCGACGACGAGAAGTTCGAGGAGACGCTGGACGTCTACGTCGACCGCATCGAGTCGGAGCTCCACCGCGTCTTCGGCGTCGATCGGCCCGACGAGTGAACCGTTCGCCGAAACCAAAACGCCCCACCGCCGACCCGCCGTCGCGGGATTCCATCCGGGCGATCTCCCCGAGATCCCGTTCCGAACCAAAGGCATAAGCCGGTTCGCCGCCAACCAAGCGATATGAGCACGGAAGCGGCTGACACCGACGATCTTCGCGACCGGATCACGAACTTCCTGCGGCGCAACTTCCCGCAGATCCAGATGCACGGCGGCGACGCGGCGATCAGCCATCTCGACCGCGAGAGCGGCGAGGTGCACATCCAGCTCGGCGGCGCGTGTTCGGGCTGCGGCATCTCCCCGATGACGATCCAGGCGATCAAGTCCCGAATGGTCAAGGAGATCCCGGAGATCGAGACGGTCCACGCCGACACCGGGATGGGCGCCGGCGCGGACGGCGACCTCGGCGGGACGAGCAGCGGCGGGATGTCCCCCTCCTTCCCCGGCGAGACGAGCGACGACGGCGAGTCGGACGAGGGGCCGCAGGCTCCCTTCTGAGAACGGAAGCCGAATCCCGCTCCCGGCGGTTCCCCGACCGATCCTCGCGACTCGGCAGTTCGTTTTTCCGCGTTCGTCGCCCCGCTCCGGAGCGGCGGCTGCCGCCAGCAGACCACGCGACGACGTCATCGAGCCATCGCGACGACCAACCGGTCGTCGCTCCCGCCTGGCCGTCGCTCCCGCCTGGCCGTCGCTCCCGCCTGGCCGTCGCTCCCGCCTGGCCGTCGCTCCCGCCTGGCCGTCGCTCCCGCCACCTAGTCGTCGCCCGCGACCGGGGCGGCCTCGTGGTCGATCGACGTGCCGAGCACCTCGAGGAACGCCGCGAGCCACTCGGGATGGTCGGGCCAGGCCTGCCCGGTCACCAGGTTGCCGTCGGTGACGACGCCGTCGACCCACGAACAGCCGGCGCCCTCGACCTCGGCACGGACGGCCGGATAGGCGGTCGCGGTCCGGCCCTCGAGAACGCCCGCGGCGGCGAGGATCTGCGGGCCGTGACAGACGGCCGCGACCGGTTTGTCCGCCTCGAAGAAGTGGCGGACCGTCTCGAGAACCGAATCGTAGGTGCGGAGGTACTCGGGCGCGCGACCGCCGGGCACGACGAGCGCGTCGTAGTCGGCGGGGTCGACGTCCTCGATCGCGGCGTCGATCGCGAAGTCGTGCCCGCGGGTCTCCAGGTAGGTCTGGTCGCCGCGGAAGTCGTGAACGGCCGTCTTCACCGTTTCACCGTCCTCCGTCTCGGGCGCCACCGCGTCGACCTCGTGGCCGACCATCTGCAGCGCCTGATACGGCACCATTACCTCGTAGTCCTCGACGAAGTCGCCGGCGATCTCGAGGATCCGTTTGTGAGACATTCGTGAACACCTGACAAGATCTACGCTCCCGCGCCGGATAATCGTTGCGTCGCCCCCCACGCGCTCCAGATCATCCGACGTCCCGGCTGCGACACCGAAACCGGCTGCAACACCGAAACCGGCTGCAACACCGAAACCGGCTGCAACACCGAAACCGACCGCGATATCCCGGCCACGCCGCTCGCGTCGGACCGAAGGCGTGTTGGTTCTCGAGACCCAAGGGTCCCGTAATGGAACTCCAGGAAGGGTACGCGTTCGACGTCGAGTCGGTTCGGGCCGACTTCCCGATCCTGAACCGGCGGGTCGGTGGCGATCCCACGACGCCCGGGGAGGGACCGGATGACGACACGCCGCTCGTCTACCTCGACAACGCGGCGACGACGCACACGCCGGATCCGGTGGTCGAGGCGATCGCCGACTACTACCGCGGCTACAACGCGAACGTCCACCGCGGGATCCACCAGCTGAGCCAGGAGGCCTCCGTGGCCTACGAGGAGGCACACGACCGGGTCGCCGAGTTCATCGGCGCGAACGGGCGCGAGGAGATCGTGTTCACGAAGAACACGACCGAGGCGGAGAACCTCGTCGCACAGGCCTGGGGGCTCCGCGAGCTCGGCCCCGAGGACAACGTGGTGCTCACCGAGATGGAGCACCACTCCTCGCTGGTCACCTGGCAGCAGGTCGGCAAGCGGACCGGCGCCGACGTGCGGTACATCACCGTCCAGGAGGACGGCACGCTCGACATGGACCACGCCGCCGAGTGCATCGACGACTCGACCGCAATGGTCTCGGCGGTTCACGTCTCGAACGCCCTCGGGACGATCAACCCGATCCGCGAGCTGTCCGACCTCGCCCACGAGAACGACGCGTTCCTCTTCGTCGACGGCGCCCAGTCCGTGCCCACGCGGCCGGTCGACGTCGACGATCTCGGCGCCGACTTCCTCGCGTTCTCCGCCCACAAGATGTGCGGCCCGACCGGGATCGGCGCGCTCTACGGGCGCGAGGAGCTGCTAGACGCGATGGAACCCTTCCTGTACGGCGGCGACATGATCCGCCGGGTGACCTACGAGGAGACGACCTGGGAGGACCTCCCCTGGAAGTTCGAGGCCGGCACCCCGAGCATCGCCCAGGGGATCGCCTTCGCCGCCGCCGTCGACTACGTCGACGACATCGGGATGGAGGACGTCCGCGCCCACGAGGACCTGCTGGCGGCGTACGCGCACGACCGGCTCAGCGAGTTCGACGACGTGACGGTCTACGGACCCCCCGGCGACCGGCGGGGCGGGCTCGTCTCGTTCAACGTCGACGGCGTCCACGCCCACGACCTCTCGAGCATCCTCAACGATCACGGCGTCGCGGTCCGGGCTGGCGACCACTGCACCCAGCCGCTCCACGACAAGCTCGGCGTCCCCGCCACCGCCCGCGCGTCGTTCTACGTGTACAACACCGTCGAGGAGGTCGACGCGCTGATCGAGGCGATCGACGAGGCGCGGCAGCTGTTCGCCTAGGACGCCGGAAAGCGTCCGGTCGGCGGCCGGCCGCTGACCGTCGACGGCCACCCACCTCACGCCCCCGCCAACCCCGCTGCGGAACGCTTTTCCCGGCGAACCGGCTACCCTGAAGCAGTATGGGACTGGGCTCGGACATGTACAGACAGCAGATCCTCGATCACTACAAGAACCCCCGCAACTACGGGGAGATGGAGGATCCGGACATCACGCACGTCGGCGAGAACCCCTCCTGCGGGGACACGATCCGGATGGACATCCGGCTCGCCGACGACGACGAGACGATCGAGGCCGTCGCGTTCACCGGCGACGGCTGCGCCATCTCGATGGCCTCAGCCAGCATGCTCTCCGAGCGGCTCGCCGGGATGACGATCGAGGAGCTCCAGGATCTCGACACCGACGACATCACCGAGATGCTCGGCGTCGATATCTCGCCGATGCGCGTGAAATGCGCCGTGTTGGGCCGGCAGGTCGCCCAGGACGGCGTGAAGATCGAACGCGGCGAGATCGACGTCGACCGAACGAAGACCGAGGACTAAGTTCGTCGACGCGACGACGGTTACGGACCGAGTTCGTCGACGCGGACGGCGACCAGCGACCGACCGAGCCCGCCGAACTTTTGCGGATCGACGCCCTCCCTGTAGGTATGAGCGACGAGTTCGACAAGGAGGCCGAACGCGAGAAGCTTCGAGAGAAGTTCGAGCGGGACCAAAAGAAGCGCGAACACACCCAGCATATGTCGGAGCTGCTGTTGAAGGGCGCGACGATGACCAACAGCCACTGTGACGCCTGCGGCGACCCGATCTTCAGACATAACGGCCAGGAGTTCTGTCCCACGTGCTCCCGCGAGGGAACCGAGAGCGCGACCGGGGGTATGGACGAGACGGAAGCGGGAGGATCCCCGACCGGGACGGAATCGAGAGGATCCCCGACCGAGATCGAGATCGACGAGGACGGAGCGACGGGAACGGCGGAACCGGCCGCCGAGAACGGGACGGCCGCAGCCGGGCGGTCCACGGCCGGCACCGGGAGCGAGATCGATGCTGCGGCGAACGCCTCCGCCGCCGGGCCGAACGCCACCGGGCCAAGCGCCGCCACACCGAATAACGCCGGGCCGAACGCCACACCGAATAACGCCGGGCCGAACGCCACACCGAACGACCCCGACACGACACCGTCCCCGCCGCGCGTCGACACGCACGATGGCGGTGTCGCCACGGAGCCGGCGCGGACCCCCGATGCGGATGGATCGACGCCCGCCGAGAACCTCCGGGCGGCGCGCGAGTCGCTGGCCCGCACGGCGCGACGGTTCGCCGAGGCCGCCGAACGGACCGAGGATCCCCGCCGCGCCCGCGACCACCTGCAGGCGGCCCGCGAGGCCGCCGAGGCGCTCGACGCGCTGGATCGGTGAGTCCCGCCGCCGACGGTCGGCTCCGGACCGGAACGATGACCGTCGCACGTTCCTTTTAAGTCGGTGCTGGGCCTCCCACGGGTATGGAGCTGAGTCGCGAGTGGGTGACCGTCCGGGCGTCGATCGTCCTGACGTTCGCGGTCGCGGTGCTGTCGATCGTCGTCGGGCTGCTCCACATCTCGGGGGTGAGCGTCGCGGGACCGCTCTCGCCGTACATCCCCGAGATCGTCCGGCAAACGGTCGGGTTCACCGGCACGCTCACCGGCTTCGCGATGCTGGCGAGCGGCTACGCGCTGAAGCGCGGCTACCGGATCGGCCTCCGATCGACCGCGGTCCTGCTGCCGCTCACCGGACTGCAGGGCCTGCTGCAGGTCTCGGTCGTCTCGCTCCCGCTCGTGGTCCTCTCGATCGCCTCCATCCCGGCACTCATCGTCAACCGTGATCGGTTCACGCGGACCTACCGCCCCTCGACGACGCAGCTGGCCGCAGGGACCGCGCTGGCGACCGCGCTCGGCTACGGCACGTTCGGGTCGTTCGCGCTGCGCGAGGAGTTCACCGGGATCGAGTCGATCGTCGACGCGTTCTACTACACCGTCGTGACCGCCTCGACGGTCGGCTACGGCGACGTGACCCCGACGAGCGCGATCGGTCGGATGTTCGGCCTCTCGGTGCTCGTGATAAACGTTGCCACGTTCGCGATCGCGCTGGGGGTGCTGTTGACGCCCGCGATCGAGGCCCAACTCTCGAAGGCACTCGGAAAGATGACACAACGACAGTTCGACCTCCTCGACGACCACGTCCTCGTGTTAGGCTACGGGGACCTGACGGAACCGATCCTCGAAGAACTCCTCGAGCGCGACATCGACTACGTCGTCGTCACCGACGACGAACGACACGCGAGCCGGCTCACCGACCGGGACGTCGCGGTTCTCGCGGCCGACCCCAGCGACGTGGGGCCGCTGGAGACGGCCCGGATCGTCGACGCCCGGGCGGTCGTGGTCGCGACGAACGACGACGCCGAGGACGCGCTGGCGATCCTCACCGCGCGCCAGCTCAACCCCGACGTGCGGATCGTCGCCGGCGCGACCCAGCGCGAGAACGTCGACAAGCTCCGGCGGGCCGGGGCCGACGACGTCATCTCGCCGGCGACGCTTGGCGGCCACCTCATCGTCGACTCCGCGTTCGGCGCCGATTCGATGGCCGTCGCCGAGGAGATCATGGACGACGAGGGGCTCGACGTCGCGGACGCCGTCGAGAGCGGTCGAGACGGAACGCCCGACGGGGGGCAGACCGAAAGTTCGGACTGAGAGAACCGCCGATCCGAGCGGAACCGACCGCCGATCCGGACTGAGCCGACCCCTTATAAGGCGGCGACCGATTCGAGCGTCAGCGTGATCGCGCGTTCGACGTTGTTCCTCGCCTTCTCGGGGAGCTCGTCGTCGGAGTCGGCGCCCTTCTGGGTGCCCTCGACGAGGTTGCCGTCGACCGTACAGATCGCGCCGGCGCGGAGCCCCTTCCGGCGAGCGAGCGCGAACAGCGTCGCCGCCTCCATCTCGATCGCGAGCAGGTTCGCCGACTCCCAGTCGGCGACGTAGTCCCCGCTCTCGTTATAAAAGGCGTCGTCGGAGACGATCGGCCCGACGTGGACGTCCTCGTCGTTCGCCTCGGCGGCGTCGACGAGCGCCGAGAGGACCTCGTAGTTCGGCACCGCCGGATAGACGGCGGACTCGTAGCGCTTGGAGGTGCCCTCCTCCTTGGCTGCGCCGTTGGCGACGACCATGTCGCCGATCTCGATGTCCGACTGGAGCGCGCCGCAGGTGCCACAGCGTAGGACCGTCTCGACGCCCACGTTCGCCAGCTCCTCGAGCGCGATCGCGGCCGACGGGCCGCCGATGCCGGTCGAGCAGATCGTGAGCGGAACGCCCTCGTAGGTGGCGTTGACGAGCTTGTACTCGCGGTTCTGTGAGATCGTCTCGGCGTCGTCACACTGGGCGGCGATGCGGTCGACGCGGCCGGGATCGCCGGGAACGATCGCGATCGACTCGACGTCGCCCTCCTCGACGAGCAGGTGCGGCTGTTTACCCATACCGAACCCACCGCGGGACGGAAGAAAAACGGTGCGGAAGCCGGCCGCCCGTCAGTGGATTCAAACGAGGCTTATAAATCCAACAGCGTCTCGATCTCGTCGAGGTAGCTCCGGTAGACGCCGATCGCGGACTCGATCGGCTCGGCGTCGGCCATGTCTATCCCGGCGAGCCGGACGACCTCGAGGGGGTAGTCCGAGCCGCCGGCGGCGAGCATGTCGCGGTAGTCGGCCGCGGCGGGCTCGCCCGTCTCGAGGATCCGGTCGACGATGGCGGCAGCGGCCGCGATCCCGGTGGCGTACTGGTAGACGTAGAAGTCGTAGTAGAAGTGCGGGATGCGCTCCCACTCGCGTTCGATCCCGCCCTCGAGGGTCGCCGGGGCGTAGAACTCCCGCTTGAGGTCGCCGTAGGTTTCGTCGAGGACGTCGGGCGTGAGCGCCTCGTCGTCCTCGATCCGGGCGTGGATCCGGTGTTCGAAGTCGGCGAACATCGTCTGTCGGAACAGCGTGCTCCGGAAGCGCTCGAGGAACTCGTCGAGGACATGCGTCCGCAGCTCGTCGTCCTCGAGCGTCTCGAGGAGGTGCTGGGTCAGCAGCGTCTCGTTGACCGTCGAGGCGATCTCCGCCACGAAGATGTCGTAGCTGGAGTCGTGCCACGGCTGGGCGTCGGCCGCCAGCTCCGAGTGCATCGAGTGGCCCAGCTCGTGGGCCAGCGTGAACAGCGAGGCGATGTCGTCCTGGTAGTTCATCAGGATGAACGGCTGGGTGTCGTAGGTCCCCGAGGAGAAGGCGCCGGACCGCTTGCCCTCGTTCTCGTAGACGTCGACCCACCGGCTCTCGAGCCCCTCGGCCATCCGGTCCTGATAGGCGTCGCCGAGCGGAGCGACCGCCTCGGTCACCCACTCGACCGCCTGCTCGTACTCGACGTCGGGGCCCTCGTCGCCGGTGAGCGACATATACAGGTCGTGGCTGCGGAGCTCCTCCACGCCCAGCGCCGAGCGCTTCAGATCGGCGTGTCGGTGGAGCGCGTCGAGGTTCGCGTGTACCGTGTCGACGAGCGTGTCGTAGACGCCCGGTGGAACGTTCGACCCGTCGAGCGAGGCCTCCCGTGCGGTGTCGTAGCCCCGGATCTCCGCGCTCGTCACGTGTTCGCGAACCGCCTTCTCGAGCGACGTGCCGACCGTGTTGCGGACGTCCGCCCAGTGGTCGTAGAAGGTCTCGTGGACGGTCCGTCTGAACTCCCGATCGGGCTTGGTCTGGAGCTTCGTGAAGTTGGCCTGGGTGATCTCGACCGGCTCGCCGTCGGGCCCCTCGACGGTCCCGTACTCCATGTCCGCGTTCGTGAGCATCGAGTAGATCTCCGAGGGCGCGCCGGTGACCTCCGACAGATCCGCGAGCACCTCCTCGACCTCCGCCGACCGGGTGTGCGGCTTCATCCGACGGACGTCCTCGAAGTAGTGCTCGTAGGTCTCCAGGTCGGGCTCGGTCTCGATGAACGACTCGATCTCCGCGGTCGTCAACGCCTGCAGCTCGGGCTCGAGGTAGGAGATCGCGCTCGAGGCCGTCGAGCCGAGCGAGGACCCCCGCGCGGCCATCGCCTGGTAGGTCTGGTTCGTCGTGTCCTCGGCGCTGCGCAGCCGGGCGTAGGTCGTCACCTTCGCGACCTCACGCAGCACCGACTCGCGAAGCTCGAGCAGCTCGAGGAGGGTCTCGGGGCTCTCGGTGACCCGCCCCTCGTACTCGCGCAGTTCCTCCACCCGGTCGGAGACCGACTCGTAGGCCGCCTCCCACGCCTCGTCGTCGGCATAGATGTCCTCCAGATCCCATCGATACTGCGTGCCGATCTCGCTCCGGTCGGGGACCGTACTCATGGCGAACGGAAGGGGACGATCGACCCTAAAGGTTCCCACATCCGCCACGGGGCAGCGACCTCACGACGGCGTCCAGTCCTCGAGGTCGAGCACCATCACGATCGCGTCCTCGCCGTCGGCGTAGTACCGGGAGACGCGACGCAGCGGCGCGAACCCCTGATCGCCGTACAGCGACCGCGCCCGGTCGTTCCCCTCCCGGACCTCGAGCTTGACGACGGACGCGTCGCGAAACCGAAGCCGCGCAAGCGCGGCGCGGAGCAGCTGCCGGCCGATCCCCCGTCCCTGAACCGCCGGGTGGACGGCGAGGTCCTTGATGTGGCCGATGTCACGTCCGAAGTTGGGCGTCACGTCGGCGACGACGTAGCCGACGATCGGCGGCCCGGCGTCGATCGAGGGCGGTTCGTCGAGGACGGCGTCGGATCGCACGTCCGCGTCCGACCGGGATTCGGCGTCCGCGTCCGGCCGGTCGGCGTCCGCGTCCGACCGGTCGGGATCCAGCTCGGCGACGAGAAACGCCGGGGCGTCGAGCAGTCGCTCGAACGCGTCGTACGGCCAGGGGTCCGAGAAGACGGTTCGTTCGATCCGAACCACCGACAGCAGGTCCGCTCTCGAGGCGTCCCTGATCGTCGGGTCGGCGGCTCGGGCCACGTCGTGACGTTACGCGCCGCGGCCGATAAGCGCGACGACCGAGACCGATCCGCGACCGCTGACGAAGCTGATCGACCGGCAGTAGGCAGAGAACGGTCGTTTCAGGTCCCGAACCGTCGCTTCCGGTTCTGAAAGTCGAGTATCGCCCGGAGGTAATCGCGCTCGCGGAAGTCGCGCCAGTTGACGTCGGTGAAGTACAGTTCGGAATAGACCGACTGCCAGATGGCGAAGTCGGAGAGCCGCTCGGCCCCGGTCTTGATGAGCAGGTCGGGCTCCTCGGGGAACACGAGCCGCTCGGAGATCGTGTCCTCGTCGATCGCCTCGGGCTCGAGATCGCCGGCAGCGACGTCGTCGGCGATCTCCCGGACCGCCTCGGCGAACTCGCGTTTGCCGCCGAGCCCGATGCTCACCTGGATCGGGGCGTCGGCCCGTTCGGTGTCACCGGGGCCGCGAACCGCGATCGGCCGAGGGGCGTCGACGTTGCGGAGCTCGCGCTCGAGGGTCCCGACGACCGCCGCGTCGAGAACCGAGACGAGGACGGTCACGCGCTCGGCGCCCCGGCCGAAGGCCCACCCGAAGAACCGCTCGAGGGTGTCGTAGGCCCCCTGCTCCAGCAGATCGCGTTCGGTGATCACGACCGCGACGTGGGCGGGCGGGTCGGCCTCGTGGAGGCGGTGACGTACCGCGAGGTAGGTATCGTACAGTCCCACGCTCCGGGAAACGTGGTCGATCAGCAAAAACCGACCGGGAGACCGGCGGAGCCATCGATCGGCTCGATCCGACGCAGTGCATCTCGACGACGGCGTCGCCCCCCCCCCCCCGATGTCGGGAGGGTTAAGTGACCGTCGGGGGTATGCGCGAACGTGCAGTCGAGGATCCGACGGGCGGGTGGGTTCGCCGCGGTGTCGCTGCTCGCGCTCGCCGCGCCGTGGCTCGGCGCGGCCGCCGCGGTCCCGTTCGCGATCGTCGCGGCGCTTGCCGCGTTCGTCGTCCGCGAGGGCCCCGTCTTCGAGCTCTTCGCCCGACCGGGCGACCGCCGGGACCGCCGGCTGAACGGGCTGGCCGGGTTCGCGCTCGCGGCCGCGGGACTGGGGCTCTTCGCGACCCTCCCGCGCGTGACGATGCCGATTCGGGTCTACGCGGCCGCGGTCCTCCTCCTGGCGTTCGGGAACCTCGGCACGCAGGTCGTCCGAACGGCCACTGACGACGAGTTCGCCCACGCGACCGCCTTCGTGATCGTCGGCTCCGTCGCCGGCGTCGTCGCGCAGGTCGTCGTGGTGGCCGCTACCGGCCGGGCGATCGACCCGCCGGGATTCGTGTTCATCGCGGCCGTGGGCGCGCTGGCCGCGGCGCTGATCCGAACGGCGCTGTTCGAGCGCGACGACCCGATCGTGATGGTCGCGGTCGCGCTGCTGGCGTGGCTGTTCGTCGAGATCACGCCCGCGATGACCGTCCAGGGACTCGTCCTCGCGCTGGCGGTCACGATCGCGCTGGGCTACGTCTCCTACGCGCTCGGGACCGCTTCCGTGCCGGGGATGGTGACCGGCGTTCTGCTTGGGCTGTTGACGATCGTGCTCGGCGGCGTCGGCTGGTTCGTCGTCCTCATCGCGTTCTACGCGATCGGCGGGCTCGCCTCCAAGTTCCGGTTCGACGAGAAGGCCACCCGGGGAGTCGCTCAGGAGAACGACGGCGCGCGGGGGAGCGGGAACGTGCTCGCGAACTCGGCGGTCGCGCTCGCTGCGGTCGTCGGCTACGCAGCCACGGGCCACCTCCAGCTGCCCGGCGTCGTCTTCGCCGTCGCGTTCGCCGGCGCGGTCTCGACCGCGATGGCCGACACGCTCGCCTCCGAGATCGGCGGGCTCTACGACGACCCGCGGCTCGTCACCACGCTGGAACGGGTCGAACCCGGAACCGACGGCGCGGTCACTCTCCAGGGCGAGCTCGCGGGGATAGCGGGCGCCGCCCTCGTTGGCGTCCTCGCCGCGGTCGGAATGCCGGTCGGCGATCCCGCCACCGGCGGCGCGGTCGTGTTGGCGGCCGGCGTCGTCGGGATGAGCGTGGACAGCCTCCTCGGGGCCCTCCTCGAAGGGGGACGGATCGGCAATCAGACGGTCAACCTGCTCGCGACGCTCTCGGGCGCCCTCGCCGCCGTCGCGGGAAGCGTGCTGGTGGTCTGATGGCGCCGAACCACGAACCCGGCGAACGCATCGCCCCGGTTCGGACCGCACCCGGACGCGTCAGGGCGGCACGGTCCGGCGACTCGCTGCCGCTCCATCGTCTCCAGCGTCACCTTCCGGACCCGTCCCCGTCGCTGCTCGAGCTCGGCCTCACCGCGAGCGGCTCCGCCGGCGGGACCGTCCTCGTCTCCATCGGGACCGCCGCGGACGGGACCGAGTCCGTCGTCGGCTACGTCCTGTTCATCGACGGGCCGACGACCCGCCACGTGGCCGAGCTCGTCGTCGATCCGGGGTTCCGCCGGGAGGGTCGCGGGCGGGAGCTGTTGTCGGCGGCGCGCGCCGGAACCGACGCACCCGTGACGCTGCTGGTGGCCGTCGGGAACGGCCCGGCGCGGTCGCTGTACGAGTCGTGTGGCTTCCGCGCGGTCGAGCGCCTGCCGAACGAATACGGCGACCGCGATGCGATCCGCTATCGCGCCGACGCGCGTTCGGACGCCCCCGACGTCGCTCCCGCCGCCGATCCAGAGGTCGGAACCGGCGAGTCGCGGTGAACCGGACCGACCGGTCAGGCGGACCGACCGGTCAGGCTTCGACCGCCGCGTCCTCGACCGTCGTGACGCGCGTGCCGATCGGCTGTTTCACCATCGATCCGGTGGACCGACCGAAGACCTGTGAGACGCCACGCTGAGCGGCGACGTCGAGCAGCCGCTGGGTGATCTCGCCGTCGAGGACCACGGTGTGTGGGGGCGGCTCGGCGTCCTCGACGGCGTCGAAGGCGGCCGCGGCGTCGACCTCCGAGAGCACCTCGCCCGCGTCATCGAGCAGTCTGGCCAGGCCGCTGTCGGCGGTGATGACGTCGGAGACGTGGTCGCGGACCGACTTCGTGTCGGTCGACGCGTCGGCGGGAGCCTCGGCGTCGGCGGCGGAATCGGCGTCAGCGGACGATTCCTCGCCGCTTCCGTTCGCCGTCGCCGCTTCGGCTTCCGCCGTCTCGGGCGCCGCGGTCTCCCGCGTCGTCGACGTCTCCGCTGCAGCCGTCGCTTCCGTGGACGCGTCGTCGGTGGTGGTCGACTCCGAGTCGGGTTCCTCGTCCGGGTCGTCGGTCGCGTCCGCAGGGGTCGACGACTCAGTCGTCGGCGACCCCGACGGAGGGTCGCGAGCGACCTCCCGGGCGTTCGGTTCGTCCGCGAGCGTCTCGTAGGGGACCTTGCCGCGGAGCGCGTCGAGCACGGCGCCGCGGTCGAGGTCCTCGACGGACTGGCCGGCTGGGGCGAACGCGACGTAATCCACGTCGCCGACCTGAGCGAGCTCGCGCAGGATGAGCTCGCCGCCGCGGTCGCCGTCGAGGAACGCGGTGACGGTGCGGTCCTGGCTGAGCTCCGCGACCGCATCGGGGACGTTCGTTCCCTCGACGGCGACGCCGTTTTTGATGCCGGCGTCGAGCAGCGTCAGGACGTCCGCACGACCCTCGACGACGATGACCGCGTCCGAGTCGTGGACCCGCGGGCCGGCCGGCAGCCCCTCGTACTCGGCGATGCCCTCGATGCGGGCCGCGTCGCGGACCTCCTCGAGCACCTCGTCGCTCGAGAGGGCCGTCTCCTCGAAGCCGCCGGCGAGCAGCTCCTTGGCCCGGTCGACGACCTCGCGGCGCTTGGTCGCGCGCACGTCCTCGATCTGGGTGACCTCGACGGACGCCCGGCAGGGGCCGACGCGCGTGATGGTTTCGAGGGCGGCGGCGAGGATCGCCGTCTCCACCTTGTCCAGGCTGGAGGCGACCGTCACCTCCCCGAACGACTGTCCGTTCTCCGATTCGATCGAGACGTCGATGCGACCGACCTTCGAGGACTGCTGGAGGTCCCGGAGGTCGAGCTCCTCCCCGAGCAGTCCCTCCGTCTGCCCGAAGACCGCCCCGACGACGTCGGACCGCTCGACGACGCCGTCCGCGGCGATGGTCGCGTGAATGAGGTATTTCGCTGTGTCTTCCATGCGTGATCAGTGATGATGATATGAACGGCGGCGCGCTCGCCGCCAGTACATTTATATACGGTAGTCTCGCGGAAATAGCTGTCGTACCGGTCACGGTCGGCCAGACGGCCGTATTCGCGCGACTCGGCGCCGATCGGTTCACGGCGAGTGGCAACGACGGCCGAAAGGGATATGTTTAGGGTTCCCAGCGAAACACCGACACATATGGATCGATTGGGTCGTTCGATACTGTGGATATCCACGTTCGTGCTTCTCGTCGCGTTCGCGGTTCCCTGGTTTCTGTGGGGAAACGGCACGGTGGTCGCGGGGCTGCCGATCTGGCTGTGGTGGCACATCGGCTGGCTGGGGCTGTGTTCGGCGATCTTTTACCGGTTCACCCGCAGTTCCTGGGATCGCCTGATGGGACTCGACCCCGGTGATGGGGTTCGGACCGCGGTTGGCGAACGCGGGACCACGGCCGGTCGAGGCGAAGCTGCCACCGATCGACGCGGGACCACGACCGACCGACGCGAGACCACGACCGACCGACGAGACGGGGGCGAGCGATGAGCGCAACGCTGGAGCTGGGAATCGTCGTCGGCTACCTGCTGGTCGCGTTCGCCATCGGACTGGTCGCCTACCGGGTCGCCGGGTCCGGCGCCGAGGACTACTACCTCGCGGGACGGTCGATCGGGACGCTCGTCCTGTTGTTCACCACCTTCGCGACGCTGCTGTCGGCGTTCACCTTCTTCGGCGGCCCGAACCTCGCGTACGCCGCGGGGCCCGAGTGGATCCTCGTGATGGGCGTGATGGACGGGATCATCTTCGCGATCCTCTGGTACGTCATCGGCTACAAGCAATGGCTCATCGGGCGGCGTCAGGGCTACATGACGCTCGGCGAGATGTTCGGCGACCGGTTCGGGTCGCCCGGCCTGCGCGCGCTCGTGGCGGGGGTCAGCCTGCTGTGGCTGTTCCCGTACGTGATGTTACAGCAGATGGGTGCGGGCGAGGCGATCGTCGGGCTCACCGGCGGCACGGTCCCGTACTGGGGCGGAGCGGCGCTCATCACCGCCTTCATGATCGGCTACGTGGTCATCGCGGGGATGCGCGGCGTCGCCTGGACGGACACGGTCCAGGGGCTGTTCATGCTCTCGATCACGTGGATCGCCGTCGGCTGGGTGCTCTCGGCGGTGGGCGGGCTCTCGACGGCGACGGCCGCGATGGTCGAGGTGAACCCCGACTTCGCCGCGCTGGGCGGGGGCGTCTACACGCCGCAGTTCATCATTTCGTCGGCGGTGACCATCGCCTTCGGGGTGACGATGTTTCCCCAGATCAACCAGCGGTTCTTCGTCGCCGAGTCCGACCGCGTGCTCAAGCGGTCGTTCGCCCTCTGGCCCGTGCTCGTGCTCCTGCTTTTCGTCCCCGCGTTCCTCCTTGGGTCGTGGGCCGCCGGACTGCCGATCGACGTCCCGGAAGGGGCGAACGTCCTCCCGGCGTTGCTCACCGAGTACACGCCGGTCTGGTTCGCCGCGCTCGTGGTCGCCGGCGCGATGGCCGCGATGATGTCCTCCTCCGACTCGATGCTGCTGTCGGGGTCGTCGTATTTTACCCGCGACCTGTATCGTCCCTTCGTCCGGCCGGACGCGACCGACCGCCGGGAGGCGTGGGTCGCCCGCATCGGGGTCGCCGCCTTCGCGACGCTCGCGTTCCTGGCGAGTCTCACCCGACCCGGCACCCTGATCGAGGTCGGCGACACCGCGTTCTCGGGGTTCGCGCTGCTCACGCCGGTCGTGCTCGTCGCGCTCTACTGGGACGGCGCGACCCGAACCGGGATGATCACGTCGATCGCGATCCCGCAGGTCATCTACCTCGCGCACGTCCTCGTTGAGTCGGTGCCGATCCCGTTCACGAACGTTCGAGTTGCGCTTCCGCTGACCTACGCGGGCTGGGACGTCGCGCTCGGACTGATGGTGCTGGCGGGCGGTCTCGCCGTCGGCGTCTCGGCCATCACCGACCACGTTCCCGGCGAGGACGTCTCGCGGTTCACCGTGACCGCCGACTGAGGGGGCGTCGACCGCGACTCCACAACGCACTTACCCCGCTCGCGCGCACGGGTTCGTATGTACGCAGTCGTCGGCGGCGGGATCGCCGGACTCGCGGCCGCCTACCGGCTCCAGCGTCACGGCCACGACGTCCAGGTCTACGAGGCGGCCGACCAGGTCGGCGGGCTGGCGGGGCTCTACGGGACCGGCGGCGATCCGATCGAGCGGTTCTACCACCACCTCTCCCGCTCGGAGGAGACGATCGTCGAGCTGGCCGAGGAACTGGGCGTCGGGGACCGGATCGAGTGGCGCGTGGGGAAGAACGCCTACTACGTCGACGGGACCGTCCACCCGCTGGACACGCCCTGGGAGATCCTCGCGTACCCGGAGCTGAGTCTGTACGACACGTTCCGGCTCGCGATGCTCACCCAGGAGGTCGACGTCCGCGGCGGGACCCCCTCCTTCGACACCTACGACGATCTGACCGACTTCGAGGACGTGCCGGTTCGGGAGTTCCTCCTCGAACACACCACGCGGGGCGTCTACGAGGGGTTCTTCGAACCCCTGTTGGACGCGAAGTTCGGCGACCGCGTCGAGGACGTCTCGGCCGCGTGGCTGCTCGGTCGGATCAAGTTCCGGGGCGAGCGCGACCTCCTCCGCGGGGAGGTCCTCGGCTACTTCGACGGCTCGTTCGGCGTCCTCATCGATGCCCTTCTCGACGCGATCGGCCGGGAGAACGTCACCACGAACGCCCGCGTCACCGGGATCGAGTTCGGCGAGATGACCGGGAGCTCGGCGAGGGAGGTCGACGGGGGAGCCCCCATCGACGGGGAAGCTCCCATCGACGAGGAAGCTCCCATCGACGAGGAAGCACCCATCGACGAGGAAGCTGCTGCCGGCGGCGAAGCCGCCGCCGTCGACGGAGTCGCCGGTAGCCACGAAGCCGCCGCTGCCGACGAAGTCGCCACGACGAACGAAGTCGCACCCACTGAGACGCATCCCGAGGTCCAGCCTCGTGGGCCCGCCGAGACGGTCACGATCGAGACGTCGGCCGGTACCACGACCGCCGACGTCGACGGCGTCGTCGTCGCGGCGATGCCGAACGTCCTCGAGGACCTCACGGGCTACCGCTGCGGGATCGACTTCCAGGGGGCGGTCTGTGCACTCCTCACGCTCGAGGAGCCGCTCACCGACACCTACTGGCTCAACATCGGCGAGGAGGCGCCCTTCGGCGCGCTGATCGAACACACGAACTTCGTCCCGCCGGCGCGGTACGGCGGCGATCACCTCCTGTACGTTGCCAGCTACGTCCAATCGCGATCGGAGCCGAACTGGACTGACGACGACGAGACGCTGACCGACCGGTGGCTCGACGGGATCGCGGACCTCTTTCCCGGTTTCTCGCGGTCCGACGTTCGGGACGTCCGGATCTCGAGAAACCCCCGGGCAGCGCCGGTCTACGAGCGCGGCTACCTCGATCTCGTCATCCCGTACGACCTCGCGGCCGAGGGCATCCCGGGCGTCTACTACGCCGGGATGGCGAGCCGGGCCCAGTACCCCGAACGGTCGCTGAACGGCGGGATCGTCGCCGGCTTCGAGGCCGCCGACCGGATCGCTGACGGGGAGTAACACGCGAGATCGGAAGCGGCGCCGAGATGAGCGATGCCGGAGTCAGGCCAGCGATGGTCCCTGGTCAACGACCCTAGAGCCCGGTCGGATGGGAGACGTACGTGGTCTCGAGTCCCCACTCCTCGAGACGCTCCTGGACCGACCGAACGCCGAACGTCTCGGTGGCGTAGTGGCCGGCCAGCAGGACCGAGATGCCGGCCTCGCGCGCCTCGTGGTAGACCTGCTGTTTGCCCTCGCCGGTGACGAGCGCGTCCGCGCCGCGTTCGACGGCCTCGTCGAGCCAATCGGCACCGGATCCGGTCACCACCGCGACGCGACCGATCTCGTCGGGGCCGAACGGGAGCGTCCGTACGTCGCGGTCACGTCCCTCGAACCCCTCGAGCCGCTCCGTCAGCGTCCCGACGTCGACCGGATCGGAGACATCCCCGATCGTTCCGATCGTGACGGGGCCGAGCTCGCCGAACGGCTCCCGGTCGGTCACCCCGAGCGCGTCGGCCACGCCGGCGGCGTTGCCGAGCTCCTGGTGGCCGTCCAGCGGGAGATGCGAGACGTACAGAGCGACGTCGTTCTCGACCAGCGCCGCGATCCGGTCGTAGGCACGCCCGGTCACGTGATCGATCCCGCCCCAGGAGATCCCGTGGTGAGTCACGAGGACGTCGGCGCCGGCGTCGGCGGCCGCCTCGATCGTCGCCGCGGCGGCGTCGACGGCGACCGCGACGTGCTCGACTGACTTCGTCTCGGGCCCGACCTGGAGGCCGTTCGCGCTCGCGTCCACGTCGGCGTACGCCGCCGTCGATAGCGTCTCGTCGAGTCGGTCGACGAGCGTTGAAAGCTCCATACACCCGGATCCGCGGGGACGTGGGTTAAAAACCGCGAAGTGAGTGATGGATGAGTGGGACAAACGACGACGGCGGCGGAATCGGTCAGTCCGAGACTTCGTTGGGGACGCCGTCGGACGGTCCCTCGGCGGTGCCGCCCGCGTCCGGCGACCGAGCCTCGTCGGCGCCGGCGGTGCCGCGGGGCGGCGCGTCGAACTCCGGGTCGAACAGCTGCATCGCGGTCTGGATCGTCGTCAGGTCGTCCTCGCCGGCGGCCTCCCGCAGCGACTTCGTCGGCGCGGCGAGCAGCTGCCCCACGAGCGCGTCCGCGAGCGCCTCGACCGTCTCGCGCTGGTCCTCGTTGAGCCCGCCCTGCGCGTCGAGCTTCGCGAGCGCCTCCTCGAGTTCACGGGCCTTGACCCGGTCGGCGGACTCGTACATCGTCGCGATCGCGTCGTCGGCGCGGCGGCGCTTGAACGACTCGAGCAGCCGATCGAGCTCCTCGTCGATCAGGTCCTCGACCGCGCGCGCCTCGGCTTCCCGCTGCTCGCGGGTGCGGCTGGTGACCGACTCCAGCGCGTCGATGTCGTACAGCGTGATGCCGGCGACGGACTCGACAGCGGGGTCGACGTCCCTCGGGCGGGCGATGTCGATACAGACCGTCTCCCCGGCGTCGGCCAGGTCCGACGGGTCGACCAGCGGGTCCGTGCTCCCGGTGGCCGTGACGAGGAGATCGGTCCGCGGGAGCACGCGGGCGAGATCGGCAAGCGGCAGGGCGGTCGCGTCCGTATCGACCTCCGCCGCGACGTGCTCGGCGTGTGGTATCGTCCGGTTCGCGACGTGGATCCGGGAGACGTCGGTGTCGTCGAGCGCCCGTGCTGCGAGCGTACTCATCTCGCCTGCACCGACGACCAGCGCGGTTGCGCCGTCCAGATCGAGTCTGCTGTCGGCCAACTCGACGGCGGCCGACCCCAGCGAGACGACGCCCTCGTTGATCGCCGTCTCGGTGCGGGCGCGCTCGCCGACGTGGATCGCCTTGGTGACCGCGTCCTCGAGCACCGGCCCGATCCCGCCGGCCGCCCGTGCCGCCTCGAAGGCTTCCCGGACTTGGCCGATGATCTGGTCCTCGCCGATCACGAGCGACTCGAGTCCGGCCGCGACCCGCATCAGATGTCGCAGACTCTCCTCGTGATCGAGCCGCCGGATCGCGCCGTCACGAACGTCGGGTGCGAACGACTCGATGACCTCGTATCCGCGGGTCACGCGGTCGGTGACGACGTACGCCTCCGACCGGTTGCAGGTGCGTATCGCGAACGCCTCCTCGACGCCCTGTCGGGCGAGGAGGTCCGAGACCGTCCCGCGAACGGAGTCAGTTCCCGCCGACTCGATCTCGTCGATGCTGGCACGCGTGTGTGAAACGCTGATTCCGGTGAGTACTCCCGTCTGGTTCATTGTCCCTCCGACGTGTCTCCGGGGTCGTCTTCGTGATCCCGAACGCGTTCGACGATCCCGTCCGCCAGTTGTCGAGTGTTCGACTCCCCCGTTTGTAAACCCTTCTGAACGGCCGGCGACCGGACGACCGCCCGCACCGCCTCGCGTCGCGTGTCGGGATCGACGCCCTGATCGATCAGCTCCGTCCGAACGGCTCCGCTGAGCCGCGCGAGCTCGCCGACGCCGTCGAACTCCGACTCGATCCGCTCGCGGAGGTACCGCGAAAGCGCGGGGCTGCTCGCGCCGGTCGTGATCGCGATCGTCACCGGCCCGTCCTCCACGGTGGCCGGAACGACGACGCTTCCCGGATCACGGCCGCCAGAGACGTCGGTCCGGTTGACGAGAACGTCCCGCTCGCGGGCCGCCGCCTCCGCCGCGGCGTTGACCGTCGCGTCGTCGGTCGCGGCGACGACGAGTGTCGGCTCGGCGCTGTCGATCCACGACGCGACGTCGTCGGGGTCGACGCGCTGGCGAACCAGATCGATCCGTCCGGTGGCGGGACCCGTTTCGGCGGCGTCCGTCCCGTTTTCGACGGGCCGACCGGCCGCCGACCGCAGCCGCTCGGTGAACGTCGGGGCCACGACGATCACGGCCGCCTCCGACGCGAATCGCCGGGCCTTCCGCGTCGCGACCGCGCCGCCGCCGACCACCAGAACGGTCTCCCCGGTGAGGTCGTGGACCAGCGGGATCATTCCGTCGACGGAGCGGGGCTCGCCGTGTTGCTGTCCGCACGCTCCGCGATCCGGATCCCCGTCTTCTTGAGGATGCGCGTCGAGAACAGGGTGTCCCAGTCGGAGGGGTCAACGTCCCAGAACTCGTTCATCGTCTCCGCGATCTCGGCGATCCGGCGCTCGCTTTCGGCCTCGCTGCGGCCGTGGGTCATCGCGAAGAAGTTGTACTCCCAGACGCCCTCGTGACGCGGGCGCTCATAGCAGTGGGTGACGAAGTCCATCCCGGCCACGACCGGGCCGACCTCGGGGAGCACGTCCTCGGGAACGTCCCAGACGGTCATCCCGTTCTCGGTGTATCCGAGCGCGTAGTGGTTGGGAATGACGCCGACGCGGCGGACCTTCCCCGCCGCGTTGAACCGAGCGATCGTCTCGATCACCCACTCGACGTCCGCACCGATCGCCGCGGCGACGTCGGCGTACGGCGTTTCCGTGATCGGGAGTCCGCCCTGGATCTCGACGACGAGGTCGCGTTCGGCCGGCGTGAGCGTCTCCCGCTCGACGGGATCGATCGACGGGCCGAGATCGGAGAGATCGAGGTCCCCGTCCGGGATCGGACCGTCGAGGAGAAACTTCGCGCCGACGTGGAACTCCCGTCGTTTCGGCAGGTTGTACGTCGGTTGTCCCGTCGCCGCCTCGATCCGATCGAGCACCTCGCGAACGCGGTCGTCGCCGTCCTTCTCCGGGTCGGGATGGTCCGCGACGCTGACGACGAACCACATGTTGAGGTGCGGATGCTCGCGCTCGTAGTTGTGAGCGACCTCCGGAAACTCGTTGACCGTCTCGGCCACCTCGTCGTACCGCTCGGGCGGCGCGTGCATCGCGACCAGCGACGCAGCCCCGCCGATCGCCTCGGCGTTGACGAGCGCGCCGAACCGCGAGAGGACGTCCTCCGCGTCCAACCGTCGAACGCGGTCACACAGCTCCGGCCCGGTCACCTCGACGCCGCGGTCGGACAGCGCCGCGGCGGCCGGCTCGAATGGCCGCGACGTGACCGGAAAGCCGCCCTGAAAGGCGTTGATGATCGCCCGGTCGAGCCTCGAGAGATCCGCATCGACCCGTTCCATACGACACGCTCGGGGGCGGGAGGGATTAAGCCGTTCGGAGCACTGGGTCGACCGGCCCCGCCCGTTGGCGGGGAACGTCCCTCACCCGTCGACGTCCCGAGCGATGTCCGCGAGCGACCCACGGGGACCGGCATCCGCGTCGTAGACCGAGCGATCGCCCGGCAGTCGGAGACCGTAGGCGTCGCCGGAAACGACGACGTCGAAAAGCACCGCGTCACCCGCCTCGCGACCGTTGTCATCGAGCCACTCGAGGAGCCGGTTCTCGCCCTCACCGGGCGACCGGGCCAGCCGTCGGTTGTCGAACGCCCCGCGGAGAAGCCGTCCCTGTGAATCGGCGTCGACGCGTGCGTAGCGAGTCTCCCGGTTGAACAACAGTCGGATCACGTCCCCGTCGCTCACGCCAAGAGCCTCGGCGTCGCCGGACTCGAGGCGACGGTCGAGCGCGTCGTCGTCCGGGAGCCGGAGACAGGGACGGCGGGTCCCGCCGCTGCGAACGACGTCCACGCGGACGGACGCAACGCCGTCGTCGTCGGAAGTGATTCGAGCCATCGACCCGAAGAAACGAGACTACTCCGCGTCGTCCGCGTCCGCTTCGTCGTCGTCCTCGCCGAGCGCGGCAGCCACGTCGCCGTCGCCGTCGACCACGGACACGTTGACCTGCGCGACGTCGTCGGCGATCTCCGCGCCGCGGACGGTGACGCGCTTTCGCTCGCCGTCAGCCGTCGGCTTGAAGCCCACGCCGCCCTCGAGGAGGATCTCCTTCAGGCTCGTTCCGGGTACGTCGGCCCGCATCGGACGTCCCGTTTCGTCGGAGCCGCCCGTGATCTCGAGGGTATATCCGTCGAGACCGACGGCACCACCGTCGACTTCCTCGCCGAGGCTGCGGCCGAGGAATCGGTTCGCATCCTGTCCGTCCACGTCGCGCTGATACGTCTCGCCGGCGTTCGGGTCGGCGACGACGACCTTGAATTCTGCCATACGGCGATCGATCCGCCCGCCGAGTAAAAACACGTCGAAACCGCATCGGAGACGACCGAACGGCTCGTGGACGAGCTCGTCACGAACTACTGTCCGGCGATCGGAGCGGGTCGACGCGACTAAGCGTCCCGGTCGTGAACTCCGTTGCGATGGCGGTGACCGTTCCGGAACGGATGCTCGAGCCGTACCCACGGTTCTCGCTGTACAACTCGCCGTATCCGGCCCACGACGACGCTTCGGGCATCGACCTGTACCCGGACTCGAACGTGGGCATCTCCCCGGTTGCGGGCGTGGTTCGCGGCGTCCGAACGGTCGGCTGTCCGGACCGCGAGTACGCCGTGGATCACGACCACGTGATCGCGATCGACGTCGACCGCGACTGGGCTGCTGCGGCCGGGATCGGCGGTGAGCGGTCGCTCACCGCTCGGATCCTCCACGTGAATCCGAACGTCCAACGTGGGGACCGAGTCGCGCCGGGGGACGCGCTCGGACCGATGGTCCGGTCCGGGTTCTTCGGACGGTGGGTCGACAACCACGTCCACCTCGAGTTCCGCGATCGCGAGGCGGACCCGTACCGGGCGAGCGGCTCCCGCCGGCTCGACGTCGACGCCGCCGTCGAACCGGCGTCGTGGGACGGAACGGGAACGGTCGTCGAGGCGGGACCGACCTACGTCCGTCTCGACGGACCGTCACGAACCGGCTCAAGCGGCGCCTTCCGAGCACTCGGGAGCGATCGCGGCGTTCCGCTCGACGGCGGGCTCACCCACTATGCCGGCGGCGGAGCGTTCCTCGCGAACGGAACTGCACCGGAGACCGGGAGGGACGGCAATTCCGCCGGTCGGGACGGTCGAGTCCTGTCGCTACTCGGCCGACCGATCGGAACCGTCGACGACCGGCCGGGTAACGGTCGAGGAAGGAGCGATCAGGGAGAAGACGCCGGAACGACTGCCGGCTGGACGGACGTCACCTGGCGGGACGTCGACGTGTACGCGAACGGCGAGCGGGCCACCGGACTCTCGCTGTTCGTGACGCGGCGATCGGATCTCGGGATCAAGATCGTCAAACGGAACCACGATCTATCGGTCGGAGATCGAATCGCGGTCTCGATCCGGTCCAGCAGCGACCCGATACGGCTCGGGCCGGGCCGGTGAGAATGGCGAACGGTCGAGGGCGTGGTCGAACCCCACGGCGGCGCCCCGAGCGCCCGCCTCGACCGCCGTGGGAAGCCGGTCAGGTCACGGGGCGACTGGGTCGCTTTCGCGGATAAACTTCCGGCTGGGGAGTTGCAGTGGTCGTTCGCAGAGCTACGTCCGGTCGAGGGAGCTACGCCTCGTTCTCCAGCACGAACTCGGCCAGCGTGGGCACGAAGGTGCCGATGTCGGTCACCATCCCGACGGCCTGCGCGGAGCCGCGGTCGAGCAGTTGGGTGACCGTCGCGGGGTTGATGTCGACGCAGACGGTCTTCGTCGTCGAGGGGAGACAGTTGCCGACGGCGACGGAATGTAAGAGGGTGGCGAGCATCAACACGAGATCGGCCTCGCGCGCCTGCTCGCGGATGGCATCCTGTGCCTCCACGGCGTCGGTGATCGTGTCCGGGAGGGGCCCGTCGTCGCGGATCGATCCGGCGAGGACGTAGGGAACGTCGTTTCGAACGCACTCGTACATCACGCCCTCGGTGATGACGCCGGATTCGACGGCGGCCTCGATCCCGCCGGCCCGGATCACCTCGGAGATCGACCAGATGTGGTGTTTGTGTCCCTTCCGCGGGTGCTCCAGCGTCTCGACGTTCATCCCGAGCGAGGTGCCGTAGATCGACCGCTCGAGGTCGTGGGTCGCGAAGCCGTTTCCGGCGGAGATCGCGTCGACGTAGCCTTCCCTGACGAGTTCCGCGAGCGCGTCGCCGGCTCCCGAATGAATGACCGCGGGGCCGGCGACGACGAGCACGTTGCCGCCGTTGGATTTGGTCTCCGCGACCTCCTCGGCGACCTGCCGGATCGTGGACTCCGAGGGCCGCTCGGCGGAGATGCCGCCCTGCATGAACCCGAACGGACCGTCGGATCCGCGCGGCCGCTCCGGCGGCTTAACGCGAATTCCCGACTCGTCGGTCGCGACGAGGTCACCCTCGTCGATCGCGTTGAGGACCTTGGTGTACGCCCGCGGTCCGCCGTCGTGGCCGCCCTCGGGCTCGACGACCAGCGCGCAGTCCATCTCGATGTGCTCGACGGGGATCCACTCGTCCTCGTAGCGGACCTCGGTCGGGTGGTTCGTCGTCGAGTAGAATCCCGGCGGGACGACCTGGTCCGCGGGCGCGGGTTCGAGGGTAACGTTCGGCGGATTCCGTAACACCGCGCCGTTCTGGTGGAGTTCGTGGAGGATCTCCTGCAGCGTCGCCTCGTCGTCGGCCGAGACCGACAGTCGACAGTAGGAGGGCTCGTCCTCGTTCTTCCCGACGTCAAATTCCTCGACCTCGAAGGACCCGTCGAGGTCCATCACAGCGGTGAAACACTGCTGCATCCGGCCCGAGTCGATGATGTGGCCCTCGAGTTCGACGGTCCGCGTGGCGCTCATACCCGACTCTTACGCTCGGGAGCAAGGAGGGTTTCGCCTCGTCAGGACGGCCCTCGTCCGCGTGACCCGCGACGCCGTGAGGGATCGCCCGGACACTGAAAGATTCATTGGGGCTGCCCCCGCGCTGTGAGGTATGACGAGTGTCAAGGAGTTCCGCGTCGCGGAGCCGGCGACGGCCGACGCCCTCGGGCGCGGGCGGTTCGTCTTCACCGACGCGTACTCCGTCTTCGACTGGGGGCGGATGCCCGACCCGATCCCGCGAAAGGGCGCGAGCCTCTGTACGATGGGCGCGTACAACTTCGAACGCCTCGAGGCGGCGGGGGTCCCGACGCACTACCGCGGCGTCGTGGATCCGGATGCCGAGAGGACGGGCGCCGAGGGACCGGACGCGGACCGCGCAGTCCCCGAGGACGCGATCGTCGACCTCGAGGCGGCGTCGGCACCGCCGACGGAGATGGCGATCGAATTGACCCAGGTTCCCGATCTTCCGTATCTCGGCGGCGGCGACGGGTACGATTACGAGGCCTACCACGAGGCGGCCGACGGAAACTATCTGATCCCGCTGGAGGTCGTCTTCCGGAACACGGTCCCGATCGGGTCGAGCCTCCGCGACCGTCGCGATCCGGGCGACGTCGGACTCACGGTCGCGGAATGGCCAGATGAGGCGATCGAGCTCCCCGAGCCGGTCGTGGAGTTCTCGACGAAATACGAGGAGAAGGACCGCTACCTGACCCGCGAGGAGGCCGACCGGATCGCGGGCGTCGCGTCGATCGCGGATCTCGAGTCGATCGCGCTCGCAGTCAACCGCGTCGTGACCGAGCGTGCCGAGGACGCCGGGTTCGACCACGAGGACGGAAAGATCGAGTGTCTGTACGTCGACGGTGAGATCCGCGTCGCGGACGTGGTCGGCACGTTCGACGAGAACCGGTTCGCCTACGATGGCCAGGAGGTCTCCAAGGAGGTCGTCCGGCAGTGGTACAAGCGCAACGACCCCGAGTGGGTCGCGGCGGTCTCGGCGGCCAAGGAGACGGTCGCGGAGCGGGACGTCGCCGACTGGCGCACGCTCTGTACGGACGATCCCGTCCAGCTCCCGGACCGCGTCCTCGAGGCGGTGTCGGCGATGTACGCGGCCGGCGCGAACGCCTACACCGGACGCGACCTGTTCGATGCGCCGGCGATCGACGAGGCGGTCGACGGCGTTCGCGATCTCTGAGCTCGTCGAGCGAAAGCGGAACGGGCCGAGCGAAAGCGGCACGAGCCGAACCGACTCGGACTGAATCGGGTCGGGAGCACGACTCCACCGTCCCCGCTGCGTCCGCCACTGGCGCCTCAGTCGTCGCTCGGCGTCGGCGCGTCGACGGGGTCTTCCGCGAGGGGTTCGCCGTCGACCGGTGACTCGGGATTCGCCTCTCGGGCCGGCTCCGGGAGACCGAGCTGTACGTCGGCGATCGTGTCGGCGCCCGCGTTGGCGGCCGTGGTCGACCCGGCCGTTGTGGTCGCACCGGCGTCCACCTCGTCACCGGATTCCGACCCGAACTCGGACCGCAGGTGAACGCGACCCTTGTGGATCGTGACCGCGTCCGCGAGGTGAAGGCGGACGGCCTCCAGGAGGACCTCGGCCTCGAGCGGTTGCCCGCGACGTTTGATCGTCTCCACGTCCGCGCCGTCGGGGACGTCGAAGGCGCGCTGGGCGATCGTCGGTCCCTGGTCGAGGTCGGTCGTCACGTAGTGGGCGGTGACGCCGGCGATCCGGACGCCCGCCTCCTTGGCCTGCCGGTACGCCTGCGCGCCGGGGAACGCCGGCAGCAGGGAGGGATGAACGTTGATGATCCGGCCTTCGTACCGGAAGACGACCTCCGGCGAGAGGATGCGCATATAGCGGGCGAGGACGACGAGGTCGACGTCGTACTCCGCGAGCAGGTCGAGCAGCCGGTCCTCGTCGGGCGAGCCGTTGCCGTCGCCGACGTCGTAGAACGGTTTGTCGTACCGCTCCGCGAGACCGCGAAGGTCGCCGCGATTCCCGATCACGACCGGGATCTCGACGTCCGCGTCGCCATCGACGAGTTCGCCGTTGGCCTCTGCTTCGAGCAGTTCCTCCGGGGCGTGCGTCTCCTTGGTCACGAGCAGCGCGACCCGGCGGGCGGTGCGGTCGCTCGGGAACCGGACCTGCACCTCGACGTCGAGCTCACGGCCGAGGTCGGCAAGCGTCCGGCGGAGCTCGTCGCGGGAGGTCTCGAGGCCGGTCGCGTCGACCCGCATCGTCATCCGGAAGACGCCCTCGCGAACGGCCTGGTCGAGGTCCTCGATGTTGACCCCGCGCTCGAACAACACCGTGGTGGTCCGGGCGATGAGTCCGGTCTCGTCTCCACCGATGACCGTGATCTCGGTGAGGTCGCGGGTCATACGCCGATCACCACCGGGGAGTCGAGCGGATGCATACCGGCCCGAACGCTGCCGGCCGTTTAGCCCGTTTCGGTCGACGCAGGCATTGACCCTCGGTATCATAGGGCGAGATGTGAGCCGTGACCGACCCATTTTTGAGCGTTCCCGTCCCCTGGACAGCCGTGACGCTCGATCCGATCCACGTGGACAACATCGCGCGCCTCGCGTCGACCATCGCCGGCACGGTCGACGCGACCGATCGGGAGGGGCTTGCCGAGCGGGTCTGGACGGAGTGGCTCCCCGAACTCCGCCGCGACGGACGCGTGATCCTCGAGCCGGTCGACGAGCACGCGCGTCGGCGCGTCGACGTCGATGCGGTCGCGCTCGCCGAGCCCCCCTTCGAGACGGTCCACGGGCTCGACTCGGGGACGATCAACCCCACGACGTTCAAGAACGGGCTCGTCATCGACGTCGCCCACGCCGCGATGGCCGCCGACCCGACCGACCTCGACCTCCATCGGTCGCGGACGATCGTCGCGACGGTTCACACGGCGGACACGACCGTCGACCACGACACGGACTGGGGACGTCGCGACGAGGGGTACACCCAACAGCGCGTGCTCCAGGCCCCGCCGATCAACCGGTACGCCGAGGGGGTCGTCCACGCGCTCGCGCTGTATCTCGCCGAGAGCAAACACGCCCTCGACCACGCCAACACGGTCACGGACCTGCTCGTGCTCGACGGCCCCATCTATCCCAAGGAGCTGTTCACCTGGGTCGACCGCGACCCCGAGCTGGGCGACCTGGCCCGGGAGGCGAAGCCCCGGTCGGTCGTCGAGAACTACGTCCGGCTGGTGGAGACGTGCATCGAGTCCGGGACGCCGATCGCGGGGTTCGTAAAGAATCCCTCAGGGCGAGCGATCACGCGGACGCTCGCGAACGCGGGCGTGGAGGCTCCCTGGCCGGACGACGCCGCGCTGTTCACCCGGTTGCTCGAACGACGCACCGACGCGACGGATGGGACCGGTTCGGCGCCCGGCGCCGCCCGCCGCGGCGAGCGCGTGACTGACGAGCTCACGGCGACCACGTGGTTCCGCAGCCGCGGCGGGACCGACCGTCACGTCGCCGCCGACGGCGACGCGCTGGGCGTCGAGCGGCGGCTCGATCCGGAACTCTACGAGCCGACGTTCCTCGTGATATACGACCCGCGAACCGACGTCACCTACAAGCTCGAGGCGCCGTACGCGTTCACCCGGGATCCCGACACGCGACGGGCGCTGACGACGCAGGTCCTCGCCGAGGTGGCCGCCGAGCGGGGCCCGCCGACGGCGGTCGCGAAGGCCGACTCGCTGGCCCGGATCGGGACGGCCGAGACGGCCTCCATCCGCCGGAAGTTCGAGGAGCAGTTCGACACGGACCGGTTGCGGTCCTACGACGACGTCCGGTGGCCCGACGTCGAGGGATGATCGAGGGTGATCCCGATCAAGCCACCTGCGAGACGTACTGGATCGCGTAGATCGCGCCGTTGTAGAGCCCGTGGACCAGACACGGCAGGATCACGTTGTCGGTCCGTTCGTAGAGGTATCCGAGCACGCAGCCGAGCCCGGCGGCGACGACCGCGTACAGCGCCGCCTCGCCGACGGCGCCCACGACCGCGGGCACGTGGATCGCCCCGAAGATCGCGCTCGCAGCCAGGATCGAGGGCCACGGTCCCCACGATCTGCGGAACAACCCCTGGACCGCGCCGCGGAACAGCAGCTCCTCGCCGGGGCCGACGAACAGGATCGAGACGGCGATCATGTAGAGGAAGTAGGTGGGGTCCGACTGCCCCGCCAGGATGGCCTGGTTCTCGCCGGTCGAGACGCCGATCTGGTCGAAGACGAAGAGCGCGGCGAACTGGATCGCGAGCAGAACGACGGTCCCGGCGGCGACGATCGCCGCGCCGCGGACGTCGAGCCGACCGACTCCGATGAGGTCCCAGTCATCGGTGATCGCGAGGTAGCCGCCGACGGCGGCCCCGAACCCGACGAACTGGAAGACGGTTCGGACGACGGTCTCCGCCCAGCCGTCGGCCGCGACCAGTCCCGCTCCGACGACGAGGTCCGTGAAGGGTTGGGTGATCGCGGTCGAGACGAGCAGCGCCCCGAACACGACCAGAAGCCCCTGCCCGAGCGTCCACGCGTGCTCGCCGTACTCGACGATCGCCGGTCGGCGGGTCATCGACCGACGGTAGAACGGGGCGTCCTATAGGCACACCGGAAACTGGGCGCGACCGGTGGGTGGAATACGACACCGGCAGGATTGGAGACTGCCGTCAGAATTGGAGACTGCCGTCAGAATTGGAGACTGCCGACGCGGCGTATCCGGGGATCGGGCGTCGAGCCCAGCCTCACCGATCGCCGGAGACGACGAGTTCCCGCTTGTCCGAGACCGCGTCGGCCTCGGCGAAGTCGCCGCCGCCGAGGAGCCCGCGGGCGGCTCGCTTGCCCCACTCGACGGCCGGCTGGGTGAACGTCTCGACGGTCGCGAGCTCGCCGTAGAGGACGCAGGCCGCCTCCATCCCGTAGAGGAGTTCCCCGAGCGAGCGCTCGTCGACGCGGTCGATCTCGATCCGGACGTTGGGCCGGTCGGCGGCGGCCAGGCTCGCCTCGGTCGCCTCGAACTCCGCGTCGAGCAGGCCACCAAGCGAGCCGCCGCCGAGGTAGGCCAATCCCGAAAGATCCGTCTCGGGGATGGCGACGTCGGCGCGCTCCCGCGGGCGCACGAGCGTGACGAGCTTGTCACGCGGTCCGGCACGGTAGAGCTGCAGTTGGGAGTGCTGGTCGGTCGCGCCAAGCGCGCGGGCGGGCGTCTGTCCCACGCCGTCCTTTCCGAGGCTCTCGGCCCACAGCTGTGCGAACCACTCGGCGAACGTCTCGAGCGACTCGGCGTAGGGCAACAGCACGTTCGTCAGCGCTCCGCGCTCCGCCAGCGCGTACGAGACCGCGCCGTACGCGTACGCGGGCGTGTCGTACAGCGACCCGGAAAGACTCGCTCTCCCCTCCGCGCCCCCGCGAAGGATCGCCTCGACGTCGTGACCCTGGAGCGCGGCCACCGCAAGCCCGACCGTCGAGAGCACCGAGAAGCGCCCGGGAACGCCCGCCGGCACGTCGAGCGCGGGGAGATCGTGGCGCTCCGCGAGCCGCCGGAGGTTCCCCTCCGGCCCGGTCGTGACGAGCGTGCGCTCGGTCCAGTCGACGCCGGCCCGATCCATCGCCTCGCGGACGACGAGGAAGTTCGCGAGCGTCTCGGCGGTCGTACCGGAGTTCGAGACCACGTTGACGACCGTCTCCTCGAGCGGAAGCTCCGCGAGCAGTCGCTCCGTGTGGTCAGGGTCGACGTTGTCGAGGAAGTAGGCGTCCACGTCCGACTCGAGCGCGTTCGCGAGCGTCGCGGCGCCCAGCGCGCTGCCGCCGATCCCGACGGTGACGACCGCCTCGGGGTCCTCGAACCCCGACACCGCCGTCCGGATCGCGTCCGGGTCCGCCGTCTCCGGAAGCGTGAGGGCCGCGTATCCGAACTCCTCGGCCGCCATCCCGTCGGCGATGGTCTCGTGTGCGTCCGCGACCCGGCCGTCGAGCCGGTCGAGATACTCCGTCGTCACGCCCGGCGTCGTGCCGAGCGCGTTGCCGATGTCGACGTCCATACCGGACGACCGGGCGAACCGGACTTAGGGGTTGCCGTCTCCGTCCGTCGCGCGGTCGGGACCCAGGAGCGCCCGCAGCTCGGCGGTTCCGACGAGGTCGGCGAACGGCATCGGCGGATCGGGGTCCGCGGGCTGCTCCCCGAGCGTCCGGTACCACCACCTGACGTCGTGCCACTCGCCGCGTTTGTAGCCGACGGACGGGAACGTCCCGACCGGGTCGAAGCCGAACCGTTCGTGGAGGGCGACGCTCGCCGGGTTCGGCAGGGTGGTGGCGGCGTAGACGTTGACGAACCCCTGCGCGCGAAGGACACCGAAGAGGGCCGCGTACAGCGTCGATCCGACGCCTGAGCCGCGGTGCCCGTCGGCGACGTACACCGAGGGTTCGACCGTCCACCGGTAGGCCGCCGTCCCACGGAGCCGGCTCGCCGACGCGTAGCCGATCACGGCTCCCGACTCCGATTCGTCGACGGTTCCCGGGTCCCGTCCGCGCTCGCCGTCCTCGTCGATCCGCTCCACGACGAGCCACGGGTACGTCTCGGTCGTCCCCTCGATGTCGTCGGCGACCGCCGCCGCCGTCGGCGGGTCGGTCCTGAACGCGATCGGCGTCTCCTCGACGAACGGGGCATAGATGTCACGGATCGCCTGCGCGTCCTCGGGCGTCGCCACGCGAACTCGGCGGGCCATCGTGGCTACGGTGGGGCCGGATTCCGGTAAAAGGATTCGCAAGCGGCGACGTGGAACGACCACCGGGGGTGAGTTAAATCGCGTACACCCGCGTGGTCCAGAAGTCCGCGAACGCCGCCTCGAGCGCCGGCTCGGGATCGCCGGTCGCGTCGGAAACGTCCGTCACGTCGGCCAGATCACGGATCTCGCCGAGAACGCTCCGCTCACCCACGACGATCAGGCGATCGACGTCGTCGTCGGCCGCGATGGGTTCGAGGGCGTCCCGAGCCGCCTCGAGGTGCTCGTCGATCTGGTCGTCGCGGCGGCGCTCGAAGCGGCCCTGCGAGAAGCCGCCCTTCGAGTGGGCACCCTTCACGTCGCTCTCGAACCCCTCGTACGCGGTGCGTTCGAGGGCGTCCCCGTGAGCGTGCGAACGAGGGTTCGTCGAACCGCGTTCGAGGGCGTCCCCGTCGGCATCGGCCTCCCCGGCGTAAACCCCGACGGCGAACAGATCCGACCGAACGAGCGCGAAGCCGAACCGGCCGGTCGGGAGGAACCGGTCGCGGGGAAGATCGAAGGCGGCATCCCAGCTTGCGCTCGAGTCGGTGGGTTCGATCGGGGGGCGCAGCGCCGCGCTGACCATCCCGGAGTCGTCGGCCACGACGAGCGCGGGTGCGGCGCGGCGGACGAGCGGCGTGGCGTCGCCGAAGTGGTCGGCGACCGCTTCGGGAACGGCGTCCTCGCTCGCGACCCGCGCCGTGAGCGCGCCCTCGTTGCCGGCCTCGATCGCCGACAGGCGGCCGAGCAGGTCGCGCGTTCGTGCGCCCCGAGCATCGCTCACGCGCCGGAACTTCCGGTCCGGGCCGTCCCCGCTCGCGCGTTCGACGCGGTCCTCGAGCTCGGCGATTCGGTCCTCGAGCCGGTTGACCCGCTCCTCGGCGTCCTGCTTGGCGGTCGAGGCCGCTGCCCGTCGTTCCTGCTCGGCCTCGAGCTGCTGCTCGAGGCGGTGGTTCGACTCCTCCAGCTCCTCGATGCGTGACTTCAGTTCGGCCCGGCCGAGCAACTCGTCGAGCATACTGACACGGGCGGCGCGGGTGAACTTAAACGGTCGGCGTCGATCGCCGCGGGCGATGGCCGGCCGGTCACGGGATACAGGGCGGGCGATGGCCGGCCGGTCACGGGATACAGGGCGGGCGATCGGCCGGGCGACGGTCGTTTCCTAAACGCTTATGCGTACCCTGCCGCTAGAGTCGGGTGCGGGCCGGTAGCTCAGTTAGGGAGAGCGTCCGGCTTTTAACCGGACGGTCGGGGGTTCGAATCCCTCCCGGCCCGTGCAACGAGACGGTGAGCAGTGCGAACCGGCGAGGGAACCGGCAGGAGGGATTCGAACCAGGGAACACGCGCGCAGCGGAGCGAGCACGTGTGAGTGGGGTTCGAATCCCTCCCGGCCCGCCTCGTCGTCGCGAGCTAGAGTCCCTCGCCCTGGTACGCACCGTCGTAGGTGTCCTCGTGGGCCGCCTCGGCGAGGACGAGCTGCGCGATCCGTGCGTCGCGTTCGATCGTGATCGGGCGGCCGACCTGCAGGAGCCCCTCGCCGACACCCTCGTAGCCGGCGTCCCAGACTGCGGTGTTGAGCATACAGGAGTTCCGCAGCAGCGAGGAGCGCGGGTAGACGAAGCCGACGTGCCCCTCCGGGATCCGAACCGGCTCGCCGTACTCGACGACGTAGGCGCCGGGCTCGAACCGGTAGACGTCTCCGTTCCCCGTCCCGTCGCCGTCCTCGGCCGTACCGTTCCCCGTCCCGTCACCGTCCTCGGCCGCACCGTCGACGGCCAGCGGCTCCCGGTCGCCGACCGTCTTTCCGTCACGGCCGATGTGTCCCGGCTCCGTCTGCCTGAAGGCGCCCCCGAGCGTCAGGTCGACGCCGTTCGGCTGTACCTGTGCGGGGTCGAGGTCCGCTCCGGCCGCCTCGAGCGCCCGCGCGACGTTCGCACCCGATTCGAACATACCGACCGGTCCGCCGGCGACGGCAAAACCGTGTCGAAGACGGCGCCTCGGCGGTGGCTCGCCGCCGAGGATGGCTGGCCGGTCCCAGGATATCGTGTTCCGTGGTACCGTGGTATCGTTCGCCCCAAAATTGCCTGACGGCGGGGTTCTACACGGTCGTTCGGGCGGAAAACTCGCGGGATTTATATCCGAGGCGACTCGACTTACGGTCGATATGGGACAAACCGTAACCGAGAAGATCCTCGATGACCATCTCGTCGACGGGGAACTCACCCCCGGCGAGGAGATCGGCATCGAGATCGACCAGGTACTCACGCAGGACACCACGGGAACGATGGTCTGGCTCCAGTTCGAGGCGCTCGACATGGACGAGGTCCAGACGGAGCTGGCCGCGCAGTACTGTGACCACCAGACCTACCAGTTCGACTTCAAGAACACCGACGACCACCGCTTCCTCCGGTCGGCCGCGGGCACCTACGGCGCGTACTTCTCCCGCCCCGGCAACGGCATCTGTCACCAGGTCCACAAGGAGAACTTCGCGGCGCCCGGCAAGACGCTGCTCGGCTCCGACTCGCACACGCCGACGCCCGGCGGGCTCGGCCAGTTCGCGATCGGCGCGGGCGGGCTCGACATCGCGGTCGCGATGGGCGGCGGCGCCTACTACGTCGAGATGCCCGAGGTCGTCAACGTGCACCTCGAGGGCGAGCTGCCCGAGTGGGCGACGGCGAAGGACATCGCGCTGCACCTGCTCGGCGAGCTGACCGTCAAGGGCGGCGTCGGCAAGGTCTTCGAGTACACCGGCCCCGGCGCGGAGTCGCTCACCATCCCCGAGCGAACGACGATCACCAACCTCGGGACCGAGCTCGGCGCCACCTCCTCCATCTTCCCGACCGACGAGCGGACGAAGAACTGGATGGCGCGACAGGGCCGCGAGGACGAGTACGTCGAGCTGCAGCCCGACGAGGACGCCGAGTACGCCGAGGAGATCACGGTGAACCTCGACGATCTCGAGCCGCTCATCGCGTGTCCGTCGATGCCCGACAAGGTCGTTCCGGTCAGCGAGGTCGCCGGGACCGAGGTCGAGCAGACGATCATCGGCTCCTGTACGAACGGCGCCTACGAGGACATCCTCCCGGCCGCGAAGATGCTCGAGGGCCGCGAGGTCGCAAAGCACACCGAGATGATCATCGCGCCCGGCTCCAAGCAGGCCTCCGAGATGCTGGCCCGCGAGGGCTGGACCGCCGAGCTGATGGCCGCCGGCGTCAACTTCTCCGAGGCGACGTGTGGTGCCTGCATCGGCATCGGCCACGTGCCCGCCTCCGACTCGGTCTCCCTGCGGACCTTCAACCGTAACTTCGAGGGCCGTTCGGGAATCGAGGACGACTCCGTCTATCTCTGCTCGCCCGAGGTGGCCACCGCGGCCGCCATCAAAGGCGAGATCGTCGACCCCCGTGACCTGTCCGACGAGCTCGGCGACCTCGAGGCCCCCGGCCTCGAGATGGGAGATACCTACACCGATGGAATGGGCCAGGACGACGCCGACATCATCACGCCCGAGGAGGCCATCGACGAGGAGCTGATCAAGGGCCCGAACATCGGCGACGTCCCCCTCCGGGACGGCATCGACTCCGAGGTCGCCGGCGAGGCCCTCCTCAAGATGGAGGACAACATCACGACCGACCACATCATCCCGGCGACGGCGGACATCCTCAAGTTCCGCTCGAACATCGACAAGCTCTCCGACTTCACGCTCTCGCGGATCGACGACACGTTCGCCGACCGCGCCCGTGACGCCGACGGCGGCGTGCTGGTGGCCGGCGAGAACTACGGCCAGGGCTCCTCGCGCGAGCACGCGGCCCTGTGTCCGATGTATCTCGGCATCGAGGCGGTCTTCGCGCAGAGCTTCGCCCGCATCCACAAGGCGAACCTCTTCAACTTCGGGATCGTTCCGCTGGAGATCGACGCCGACACCTACGAGCGGATCGACCAGGGCGACGACCTCGAGATCCTCGAGGACGTCGACGCCGCGGTCCGCGCGGGCCAGGAGGAGTTCGCCGTTCGCGTGAACGACGACTGGGAGTTCACCGCGACGCTCGACGCCTCCGACCGGGAGCTCGAGATCCTCTCGGCCGGCGGCAAGCTCTCCTGGACGAAACAGCAGCACCAGTCCGGCGGCGCGGCGCCCGCCGACGACTGATCACGGTCGAACCGCTCGGCCGGCCCGAGCACCGAATTTCACGTTTTCTTTTCCGCGTTCGACGGCGATGAGGACCGACCGGCGTCAGCCATAGCCTTACAAGACGGGACGACGAATCCGGGACGATGGACGAGACCGACGACCTCCCCGAATCGGCCGACGTCGTCATCGTCGGCGGCGGAGTGATGGGAACGAGCACGGCGTTCTTCCTCGCCCGGGAGACCGACCGCGACGTGCTCCTCCTCGAGAAGGACGCGATCGCGGCGGGGTCGACGGGCGACTCATCGGCGATCCTCCGACACCACTACGGGGACCAGGCGATCTACAGCCGGATGGCCTGGTGGAGCCACGAGTTCTACCGGCGCTTCGAGGCGGAGACGGGGCAGCCGCTCTCACACGCGGAAAACCCGCTCGTCCGGTTCGGGAGCGAGGGAACGCCGAGCGGGGAGTACGCCCAGGACGGGTACGAGGTCCTCTCGGAGCTGGACGTCCCGGTCACGCGCTACGAACGCGAGTCGCTCCCCGATCGATATCCGATGATCGCGGACGCCGAGCGGTACGACTTCGCCGTCTCCGACGACGCGGCCGGCTACTCGGACGGGTCCGACGCGGCGAGGGGGTTCGAACGCGCCGCACGGGATCGTGGGGCAACCGTCGTCACCGGCACCGCGGTCGAGTCGATCGCGACCGACGCGGACGGGAGCGCGGTCGTCGGCGTCGACGTCGACGGAACGCGGATCGCGTGTTCGGCGGTCGTGATCGCCGCGGGCCCCTGGACGCCGCGGCTCGCGGAGACGGTGGGCGTGGAGCTGCCGGTCGTCCCCACCAGGGAGCAGGTCCTGCTCCTCGACCCGCCAGCGGAGTACGCCGAGACGTATCCGTCGCTCGTGCCCACGACCGCGCTGCCCGGCGGGGAGTGGTACGTCCGCCCCGACGTCGGCGGCGGGATCCTCGTCGGGACCCACCACACCGGGGAGGCGGTCGACCCCGACGGGTACGACGCGACGCCGGACGAGTCGACGATCCTCGAGCTGGTCGACCGGCTCGGCGACCTGATCCCCGAGCTGCGCGATGCGGGGATCCGGGGCCGCTACTGCGGCGTCTACTCGAACACGCCCGACCACGACTTCATCATCGACGCGGTCGGGCCGGCAGGCTGTTACGTCGCCTGCGGCTTCTCGGGACACGGCTTCAAACAGGCGCCCGCGGTGGGCCGGATCGTGACCGACCTGGTCACCGAGGGCACGAGCGAGTTCGTCGACCTCGAGTACTTCTCGCTGAGCCGGTTTGAGGGGTCGCCCGAGGGACACGGCGCGCCGGCCGACAACGTGTGACCAACATCGAACTGGGAGAGCGAACTCGGATCGGAAAACACGGATCCGCAGCCTCGAAGCCAACCGGCTACTCGACGAGCTCGATCTCGTCGTCGCCGTGGGGAACCACGCAGATGAACGCCCCGCGTTCGGGGCCGTCGTTGTGGTAGGCGTGCTCGGTACCGGCCGGGATGAACAGCGAGTCGCCGTGGGAGACCGTCCGCTCCTCGCCGGCGAGGGTCACGGTGTATTCGCCGGCGAGGACGTACTGAACGTGCTCGACTGCGTTCGTGTGCAGCGGAACGGTCGCGTCGGGCTCCAGGATGAACCGGCGCATCGCGAAGTTCGGCGCGCCGTCCGTCTCGTCGATCAACACGCCGCGGCCCATCCCGTCGGCGGCGTCAACGACCTCGTACTCGACCTCCGAATCGCTGGTTATCGTCGGCGTCGGGTCCGTCATACGATCGGGATCGGAACGGCGGGATAAAGACGTGCGGATCGGGCAGCCACGACCGAGACGAGCGGTCGCGACGGGAGTCGCGCTACAGGAAGTCCTCGACGTGGTCGGCGACCTCCTCGGGAGTGTCGCCGACGGGGACGCCCGCGGCGTTGAGCGCGTTGATCTTGGACTCGGCGGTACCGGTGCCGGAGCCGGAGACGATGGCGCCGGCGTGGCCCATCCGCTTGCCCGGCGGCGCGGTGCGGCCGGCGATGAAGCCGGCGACGGGCGTGTCCATGTGCTCGCCGATGAACTTCGCGGCCTGCTCCTCGTCCTCGCCGCCGATCTCGCCGCACATCACGACGGCGTCGGTCTCGTCGTCGTCCTCGAACGCGGAGAGCGCGTCGATGAAGGAGGTGCCGATGATCGGGTCGCCGCCGATGCCGACCGCGGTCGTCTGGCCGATCCCGCGGTTGGTGAGGTTATCGACGACCTGGTACGTGAGGGTACCCGAACGGGAGACGAGCCCGACGTTGCCGTCGGCGAAGATGTTGCCGGGCAGGATGCCGAGCTTCGACTCGCCCGGCGTGATGATCCCCGGACAGTTCGGGCCCAGCAGTCGCGTGTCGACCTCGGAGAGCCGCTTGTTCACCTTGGCCATATCCTGCGTCGGAACGCCCTCGGTGATCGCGACCGCGAGGTCGAGGTCGGTGTCGAGCGCCTCGAAGATCGCGTCCGCGGCGAACGCCGGCGGCACGAAGATGACGGACGCGTCGGCGTCCTCGGCATCGACGGCCTCGTCGACGGTGTCGTAGACGGGGACGCCGGCGACCTCCTGGCCGCCCTTGCCGGGGACCGCGCCCCCGACGACGTTGGTCCCGTACTCGATCATCTGTTCGGCGTGGAACTTCCCCTCCCCGCCGGTGATGCCCTGGACGATGACGCGCGTGTCGTCGTCGACGAAGACGCTCATTGGGCCACCTCCTGGGCGTTGGCGACCGCACGCTGGACGGCGTCCTCCAGCGTCTCCTCGACCTCGACGAGGTCGGCGTTCAGGATCTCCATCCCCTCCGCGGCGTTCGTGCCGGCGAGCCGGACGACCACCTTCTTGGGGATCTCGTCGAACTGTTCGAGGGCCTCGTTGATCCCCTTGGCGACCTCGTCGCCGCGGGTGATCCCGCCGAAGATGTTGAAGACGACGGCGTCGACGTTCTCGTCGGAGAAGACCATGTCCAGCGCGTTCGCGACGCGCTCGGCCTTCGCGCCGCCGCCGATGTCGAGGAAGTTCGCGGGCGATCCGCCGTAGTGGTCGACCAGATCGAGCGTCGTCATCACGAGCCCGGCGCCGTTGCCGATGATGCCGACGTTGCCCGACAGGCGGACGTAATCGAAGCCGTAGTCGCCTGCCTTGCGCTCGAGGTCGTCCTCGTAGGACTCCTCGGCCAGCTCCGAGAGCTCGGGCTGGCGGAACAGCGCGTCCTCGTCGATGTTCATCACGGCGTCGGCGGCGACCACGTCGCGGTCGCTCGTGATCATCACCGGATTCACCTCGATCTCGGAGGCGTCGCTGTCCTCGTAGAGGTCGTACAGCGTCGTGAGGATCGACGCCACGTCGAGCGCGACGTCGTCGTCGACGCCGGCATTGTAGACGACCTTGCGGGCCTGGTAGGGGTGCAGGCCGAAGGCGGGGTCGACGTGCTCGCGGGCGATCGCGTCGGGGCTCTCGGCGGCGACCTCCTCGATGTCGACGCCGCCCTCGGTCGAGACCATCAGCACGGGCTGGCCCTCGCCGCGGTCCATCGTCACGCCGACGTACAGTTCGTCGACGAAGTCCACGCCGGACTCGACGAGGACGCGATCGACGGTGTAGCCCTTCAGATCCATTCCCAGGATCTCCGCGGCGTACTGTTCGGCCTCCTCGCGATCGGTCGCGATCTTGATGCCGCCGGCCTTGCCGCGGCCGCCGACGTGCACCTGCGCCTTGATGGCCGCAGGGTATCCGATCTCGTCGACCGCGTCGAGAACCTCCTCGACGGATTCGGCCAGTTGCGAGTCGGGAATCGGGATCCCGGCGTCGGCGAAGATCTCCTTCGCCTGATACTCGTGAAGCTTCATTGGCGTCCGAAAAGGGGGTCGTCGGGCGCTTAAATCCCGCTCTTTCGACTCGGGACCCGCCCGATCCATTTCGACTCGAAACGCGAGCGTTCGAACCGGGACTGCGGTCGCCGACAGCGTGGACGGCGGTCCACGCGGCGAACGGGAACGGTTTTGTCGACGGCGAACGCGTCCCCGATCGATGGATCGGGAGTTCCTCCGGCGGGTTCTCGTCGAGGAGGCGTTCGCCTACGGGTTCACGATCGCCTTCTGGGGGTCGGGCGTGCTCCTCATCGACGCGTTCGGCGTGTTCGGAATCCGGGGAGTCCTCGCGTACGCGGCCGGATCGGTCACCGGCTTCGGCCTCCTGCTCGTCGGCACCTTCGATGGGGTTCTCGAGTCGGTCGACGTCGGGGGCGAGCCGAGCTATCACGTGCTCGCGGGGATCCACTACGTCGCCGCGCTCGTGCCGATCGTGACGACCCACGTCCTCATCCGGGCGGAGCTCGGGGAGACGCTCACCGTCTTCCTCGTCGGGATCTCCGTCCCCGTCTGGTACAACCTGTTCGTGACCGCCGAGGAGGTCCTCTCGGAGGGGCTCCGGCGGATCGAGCGGAAAGCCGAGCGGCGCCGGTGAGGTACGTTCGCCGCGGTCACGCCGTCGGCTCTCGATCCGACCCGGTATCGAGCGTGGTCGCAGTCCCGTGTCCGTCGATGAAGGCGTCGATCCGGTCCCACGTGAGCGTCGTTCGGGCGCCGTACTCCAGGGTCGCGAGCGCGCCGGCCGCGTTGCCGATCCGGAGCGCGTACGCGAGATCGGCGTTGCGGAGATGAGACGCCGTTGGTCCCGAAATCCCGTCGCCGGAAGACGCATCACCGGAAGCGGCGTCCGCCGCGATCCCGCGCCCGATCTCGGGTTCGTGGCCGCGCGCGGACTCGAAACACGCCGCGATGAAGCCGGCGGCGAACGCGTCGCCGGCGCCGGTCGTGTCGACCGGGTCGACCGGGAAGGCGGGCGCGCGATGCCGGTCGTGGTCGGCGCTTGGGTCCCGGACCGCCGCGCCCTCGCTGCCGAGCTTGACGACGAGGGTCGGCGCGTCCGCCGCCGCCGGGTCGAACTCCGACTCCTCGAGCGTCGCCGCCTCGCGTCGGTTCACCAGGAGGACGTCGACGTGTTCGAACGCGCTCGCGTAGCCGCGGTCGCCGATCCGTCGGCCGGGATCGAAGCTCACCGCGACGCCGTGGTCGGCCGCCGCGCGGGCGAGCTCCGTGGCGACCGTCGGGTCCTGGCCCGTCAGATGCAGGTGGTCGAGGTCTGCGAGACGGGTCGCCGGGAGGTCGGCCGCCGTATACGCCTCGTTGGCGCCCGCAGCGGACAACACCATGACCTCGCCGTCGGCGTCGACGATGAGGTACTTCACCGACGTTTCGCGGTTCTCGAGGACCGAGACGGGCGCACAGTCGACGCCGGCGCGGTCGAGTTCGAGCAGCGTTAACGCGCCCGGATCGTCGTCCCCGACGCTGCCGAACAGCGCGGAGCGAACCCCGAACCCCGACAGGCCCGCCGCGACGTTCGCCGCGCTTCCGCCCCCGGCCTGCCGGAGGTGCTCGATCGGTCGCTCGCCGTCCGGCTCGGGAAGCCGGTCGACCTGCATCGTGACGTCCCAGTTGACGTGGCCGGCACACATCGTCCGCGGCGCCTCGGCCGACCCGCCGTCCCCACCGTCGGCCGCCTGCTCCCGGGTCACGGCTCCGCCCACGGGGTCTCGGCTCCGTCGCCGAACAGCTCGCGCATCAGCGTCACGATGCTTTCCGGGGGAAACTGGCCGCTCTCGGTGACGATCGCGTCCATATACCGGGGCGGCGTCACGTCGAAGGCGGGATTCTCGACAGTGAGGTCGCCGATCCCGGACCGGGTCTCGGGGTCGATCACCTCGTCCTCGTCGCGGGTCTCGATCTCGACGGTGTGGCCCGTCAACGTCTCCGGGTGGAGCTTGATCGTCTGTGCGGCGGTCATGATCGGGACGCCGCGCTCGCGGGCGTTGACCGCCAGTCCCGAGGTGCCGATCTTGTTGATCACCGACCCGTCGGCGGCGATCGAGTCGGCACCCACGAGGACGTGATCGGCCTCGTCGAGGTAGCGACGCGCGGCGGAGTCGACGATGAGGGTGACCGGGACGTCCAGCTCCCGAAGCGCCTCGGCGGTGATGTGGCCCTGGTTGCGCGGCCGCGTCTCCTTGACGATCGCCGACAGCGACTTCCCCTGGTCGAGGGCGGCCTCGATGCAGGCAAGCGCGTCCGTCGAGTGACAGTGGGTCATCACGACGTCGCCGTCCTGCAGCCGGTTCGCGCCGACCTCGCCGAGCCGATCGCGAGCCTCCTCGAGCCGACGGGTGAAGCGGGCGCTCGAGCGAACCACCCGCCGCCGGAGCGTCTCGACGTCGTCGCCCTCCATCCGCTGGAGGACGTACCGGAGCGCGTTGGGGAGCGAGACCGCGGTCGGCCGGGTCTCGTGGAGTCGGCGTGCCGCCGCGCGCATCGTCGCCCGGAACGTCGCGGGGTCCTCGACGTCCGTCTCCCGGGCCTGCGTCGCGAGCGCCTCGGCGGCGGCCCCCGCGATGGCCGCGGCCCCACGGATCTCCATCGACGCGATCGCCGCCGCGGTTTCCTCGACCTCCGGGATGACGGGTGCCGGCTCGACGTTCGGGGCGACGGACGCCGTTCCGTCCTCGGACGCGGCGTCCGTCGACCCCCCGTCCGATCCGTCCTTCGGTCGGTGCTTGCGGGTCATTCCCTGACGGTTGGTTCCCCATCGTCTTATAAGGCCGGCCGCGGAGCCCGACGGACGAGCCGCAGCGATCCCGTGCGGCGGTCAGCGGACCACCACGGTTCGCACCATATATAAATATACGAAGTATTATTCAAAAAAGATACGTTTCCGCTACAAGCCGGAACGAGAATCGACCGCCAACCGGTTCCGGAACCGCTCCGTTCGGTCGGTACTCCCTTATAAACGACTCG
The DNA here is from genome assembly GCF_002355635.1 of Halopenitus persicus. Lineage (GTDB taxonomy): Archaea > Halobacteriota > Halobacteria > Halobacteriales > Haloferacaceae > Halopenitus > Halopenitus persicus_A. The sequence goes on from NZ_AP017558.1 coordinate 791,006, forward strand.
CCACCGCGGAAACGGCGTCGATCAGGAGTTCGCCCGACGGATCCGACCGGATCAGATCGGAACGGAACGGATCAGACCAGACCAAACCGGACGGGACAGGCTAGACTGAACCAGACCAAACCGGACGGGACAGAACTAGACTGAACCAGACCGAACTAGACAGGACCAGAGCGGACTGGATCGGCGGGAGATAAGATGATATAAAAAATATATTAGATTGAAATAGCCACTCATAATATACTAATTCGGCTGGTCGGGTGGAGGCTCCGTCTACTCGACCGTGGTGAAGTGGTGCTCCCAGTCCCGGTTCGGAAACGCGTTGGGTCGCCCCGTCGATTCGAACGCGTCGACGTGCTCGAGGAGGGCGTCGGCGACGGGACCGGTGAGGATCTCCGGGTCGTTCCGATACATCGGTCCGCCGACGCAGAGGGCGCCCGGAAGGGTCCCGCGCGGGGCGCGAACCGCGGCGGCGACCGACCGATAGCCCTCCATATACTCCCGGTCGTTGACCGCGAACCCGCGGTCGCGCGTCCGTTCGAGGTCGGCGAACAGCTCGTCCCGGTCGGTTATCGTGTGGTCGGTGATCGCCGGCAATCCCCGATCGTCCAGGATCGCGTCCACGCGTTCGTCGGGGAACGCCGCGAGGATCGCCTTCCCGGCGGCCGTCGCGTGCAGATGGAAGGTGCTGCCCGCCAGATGGCCGGCGGCGTTCTCGCTGCCGACCGCGTGGTGGATCGACACCAGGCGGCCGTTCTCGTGGACGGTGAAGTCGGCCTCCTCCCCCGTCTCCGTCGCGAGGTCGCGAACCGTCTCGCGGATCGCCTCGTACGGGAGCCCCGCGGTGCGGGCGTGCTCCCCCAGCTTCAGAAATCCCAGCCCGACGCGGTACGTCTCGCCCTCCTTCCGGACGTAGCCGCGGTCGACGAGCGTCGTCAGGTGGTTGTGGGCGGTGCTGCGGGCGATGCCCACGCCGTCGGCGACCTCGAGCAGCGATCCGCCGTCCTCCGCCAGGAGGAACTCGATGACGTCGAAGCAGGTGTGTATCGATTTGACGGGCCGGCCGGAATCGCGAGCCATCATCCGACGGTTGGGAAACATCCTCTTAAGGGTTGTGCGGACCCGCCCGAAACGCCGACCGAAATCGTCCGGAGCGCCGACCGGACCCGCCCGAAACGCCGACCGAAATCGTCCGGAGCGCCGACCGGAGTCGTCCGGAGCCGGCCGTCCGGGTGGCCGGATCCCTCCGTCGTCCGTCGGGGGGTTCGCAGCCGAACGTTCCGAAAGCGGAATACCTTATGTCGTCCGCGAATAGGTGCGCGTATGAACGGGATCGAGGCTCGGCTCGAACGCATCGGCACGGACGGTCGCATCGTGAACATTCCGATGGACCACGGGATAACGATCGGCGCGACGGACGGGCTGAAGGACATCGAATCGACGATCGACGCGGTGACACGGGGCGGGGCTGACAGCGTGCTGACACAGAAGGGACTGTCGCCGCGCGTCCATCCGAACAAGAACGGCGCCGGCTACATCATCCACCTCAACGCCTCCACCGTCCTCGGCGAGGCGGACCCGAACGACAAACGGCTGACGGGAACCGTCAGGGAGGCCGTGCGGCGCGGCGCCGACGCGGTGTCGATCCACCTGAACGTCGGCAGCCTCCAGGAGGGCGACCAGATCCACGACCTCGCGAACGTGACCGAGACCGCGGCCGAATACGGAATGCCCGTGCTGGCGATGACGTACGCACGCGGTCCCGGGGTCGACGAACACGACCCGGAGGCGCTCGGCCACGCGGTCCGGCTGGGTGAGGAGGCCGGCGCCGACGTCGTCAAGACCGCCTGGAGCGGCGACGCGGAGAGCTTCGAACACGTGGTCGAGTCGACGGCGAAGCCCGTCATCGTGGCCGGCGGGAGCCCCGAGGGCGACCGGGCGCAGCTCGAGCAGGTTCGCGGCGCCATCGACGCCGGCGCCGCCGGGGTCTCGATGGGCCGGTCGGTGTTCCAGCACGAGGATCCCGAGGGCATAACGCGGGCGGTGGCCAGCATCGTCCACGATGACGCGACCGTCGACGAGGCGCTCTCCGCCGGCGGGCTGTGAGGAACGACGGCGGGCGTCGGCGCGTCTTCAGGCGCTGACGTACGTCTCGTGAAGCGCCGCCCCGCGCTCGAACCGGTCGGCGGTCAATTCGGAGACGTCGACGGTGCTGGCCGCCCCGTCGAGGACCAGCTCCGAGACCACCTGCCCGGCGGCCGGCGACTGCATGAAGCCGTGTCCGGAGAAGCCGGTCACGGTGACGAACCCCGGCCGACTCTCCTCGATGATCGGGTGATGGTCCGGCGTCATCGCGTACAGCCCCGCCCAGCCGCGGACGATCTCCGATTCGGGGCCGAAGCGGTCGCTCACGGTCGCGGCGTGTTCGAGCGTCTCGGCCGCCCACCCGAGGTCGTGTGAGGTTCGATAGGCGTCGGGGTCCCGCTCCGGGTCCTCGCTCGCGAAGTGGCCGCCGACCAGGGCCGCCCCGTCGCGTTCGGGACGGAAGTAGACGCCGTCGTCGAGGTCGGTGACGAAGGGGGTGTCCTCGGGGACGGGCGTCTCGGGGTTCACGACCATCGCTTGCCGGCGACGCGGGGAGACCGGCAACCGAACGCCGGCCATGCGGGCGATCCGCGGCGACCACGACCCGGCGGCGTTGACGACGACGTCCGCCTCGTATCGGCCGGCAGTCGTGTCGACGCCGCGGACCGCCTCGCCCGACCTGAGCACGTCGGTCACCTCGACGCCGGTTTCGACGGTTGCCCCGGCCTCCGCCGCCGCGCGCGAGAACCCCTGGAGGCCGAGGTGTGGGTCCGCGAACCCGTCGGTCGGACAGTAGGCGGCCCCGGCGTACGTCTCGGTCCGCAATCCCGGAACGTGCCGGCGTGCGTCCTCGGACGCGAGGAACTCGCTGGGAACCCCGTGGTCGTTCTGGACGGGGATGGTTTCCCGAAACAGGTCCGCGGTCGCGTCCGTCCGCGCCAGGTAGAGATATCCCGGACGCCGGTAGCCGATGTCGACGCCGAACGTCTCCTCGAAGGACTCCCAAACGTCGATGCTCGCCAGCGACAGGCGAATGCTCACCGGGGTCGAGAACTGAGCCCGGATCCCGCCGGCGGCGCGGTCGGTGGCGCCCGCGCCGATCGACGACTTCTCGAGCACGGTCACGTCCGCACCGCGGTCGGCGAGATAATACGCACAGGCGAACCCGACGATGCCGCCGCCCACCACGATGACGCGCATGGAGGGAAGTGTTCACATGGTCTCTTAAATGTGGTCGCTCGACCGTCGTGTTCGGCGATCGTGGACGGCGGATAACGGCCCTATGTCTGTCAGATCGCTGTGGAGTCGATATATATCGGAACGGGAACAAGCAAAATTTTCCGGGAGATCCGCCGGATGGCCGTGGATCACGGTCGATCGTCGGTTCCGCCGTCTGCTTCGTCGGTTCCGCCGTCTGCTTCGTCGGTTCACCGATCGTGGATCGCCGGGTCGGCGTTCGCTGCGGTCAACGCTCGCTGCGGTCGAGCTCACCGTGCTCGGAGGGACCCGCGGAACGGCACCCGTGAGGAACCGCGATCGCGGAGGAAACGATCAGTCGATCGCGGTCGTCTCCGCGAGCGTCTCCCCGCGCTCGAACCGGTCGGCGGTCAGGTCGGAGACGTCGACGGTGGTCGCCTCCCCGTCGAGAACCAGCTCCGAGACCACCCGTCCGGTGGCCGGGGAGTGCATAAAGCCGTGCCCGGAGAAGCCGCAGGCGTTGACGAAGCCGGGGATCGTCTCCTCGATGATCGGGTGGTGGTCCGGCGTCACCGCGTACAGCCCGGCCCAGCCGCGGCGCATCTCGGTCTCGGGCCCGAAGTACGTCGCGACGTCGGTGAGGCGGTCGAGCACCTCGACGGCCCAGTCCAGGTCGTGTCGGGTGCGGAAGCCGTCGGGGTCCATCTCCGGATCGTGGTCCGCGTAGTGACCGCCGGCCACCACGCCGCCGTCGCGCTCCGGCCGGAAGTGGGTGCGCCGGTCGACGTCGACGACGAACGGATGGTCCTCGGGCACGCCGGTCTCCGGGTCGAGGACCACGAGCTGTCGTCGCTTCGGGGCGATCGGCACGTCGACCCCGGCCATCGCGGCGACCTCGCCGGCCCACGCGCCGGCGGCGTTGACGACGAACTCGGACCGGATCCGGCCCGCGGTGGTCTCGACGCCGGTCACCGCGCCCGAGCCCGAGCCCGCGCCCGAGCCCGCGCTCTCGCCGGTTCGGAGCACGTCGGTGACCTCGACGCCGGTTTCGACCGTTGCCCCGGCCTCGGTCGCCGCGCGGGAGAACCCCTGAAGGCCGAGGTGGGGGTCGGCCCACCCGTCCGAGCGAAGGACGGAGGCGCCGGCGACGTCCGCGGTCCGGAGCGCCGGGTACCGGTCGGCGACGGTCTCGCGGTCCAGGTACTCGCTGGGCACGCCGTGGTCGTTCTGCGTCCGGACGTTTCGCCGGAGCTGGGTGGCGGTTTCGTCCTCCCGTGCGAGAAAGAGATAGCCCATCCGCCGATACTCGACGTCGGTGCCGAACCGCTCCGGGAACGTCTCCCACACCGGGACGCTCGCCTTCGAGAGCTCGATGTTCACCGGCGAGGCGAACTGCGACCGGATCCCGCCGTTCGCGCGGTCGGTGCTGCCCGCGCCGATCGACGACTTCTCGAGCACGGTCACGTCCGCGCCGCGCTCGGCGAGATGATACGCCGAGGCCAGACCGACGATCCCGCCGCCGACGACGGTCACGTCCATGTGATCGCCTCCCGGAACATCGTTCGTACGGTACTGCGACAGCAACTATATAAGGGTTTCTCCGGTGTGAACCGACCGCCGTGCGGAAACCGCGCCGTCGCTGACGGAACCCCGGCGACCGACGCGCGGATCCGGCCCGGATCGCGGAAACACGAATCCTTTTATCACCCTTTCTCCATCGGTATGGTATGCGTGTACTCGTCACGGGTGCTAGCGGACGCGTCGCCGACGGGATCAAGAACCACCTCGAGGGGGACCCGGCATACGAGTTCGTCTACCTCGACCGGGAGGACGGTCCCGACGTCGACCACGTCGCCGACGTCGCCGACTACGAGGCGATCCGGCCCGCGTTCGACGACGTCGACGCGGTCATCCATCTGGCGGCGTATCCGACCACCGACGGCACCTGGGAGCAGGTGCTCAACAGCAACATCATCGGGACGCGAAACGTGCTGGAGGCGGCGGCGGACGCCGAAGTCAGCGACTTCGTGTTCGCCTCCTCGATCCACGCGGCCGGGATGTGGGAGGAGGAGAACAAGCCGGGGATCTACGACATCGACGACGACGTCACCGTCACCGTCGACGACCAGGAGCGGCCGGACTCCTATTACGGCGTCTCGAAGGCGTACGGCGAGGACATCGGGCGGTATTACGTCGAGCAGCGCGAGTTCCCCGCGCAGTTCTACGCCATCCGCATCGCGAGCATCCGCGCCGGCAAGTACGACAACCCGTACGGCGACGCCGAGCTCGGGGTCGAGCAGGGCGACTGGGAGCGCGGCAGCGAGGCGTACGTCACGCAGGTAAAACGGCTGAAGGGGACCTGGCTCTCGCTGCGGGACTTCGCCCAGATCCTCGAGTGCTGCTTCGAGGACGACGAGGTGGAGTGGGGCGCCTTCTTCGGCACCAGCGAGAACGACCGGAGCTGGTTCGACATCGAACACACCAAGGAGGTGCTGGGATACGAGCCGCGGGACCGCGCGGAGGACTGGCAGTCGCCGCCGCCCGAACTCGTTGAGTGAGTCCGCCCGTCACGTCCTGCCGGAGCTGCCGGAGCCGCCGGAGTTGCCGGAGCCGCCGGAGCTACCGGGGTCGGCAGAACGTTTAGGAGGCGAGCGGCCGCAGACGCCGATATGCGCTGGGAGCCGCCGGACGACTGGCCGCGGATCGAGACGATCGAGTCACACGCCGGCGGCGAGCCGCTCCGCATCGTCGTCGACGGGATGCCGGACCTGCCGGGCGAGACGATGCTCGAAAAGCGACGATACGCCCGCGACCATCACGACGACCTCCGAACGGCGCTGATGCTGGAGCCCCGGGGCCACGCCGACATGTACGGCGCCGTCCTCACGGAGCCGGTGACTCCGGACGGCGACGCAGGCGTCCTCTTCACGCACACTGACGGATACAGCACGATGTGCGGCCACGGCGTCATCGCGCTCGGAACGGTGCTGCCCGAGACCGACCGCCTGGATCGCGACACCGAGAACGAGGACGAGGGTCCCGTCCTACGGCTGGACACGCCGGCCGGCCGCGTCACCGCACGTCCGACGATCGAGGACGGCCGGGTCGAGCGCGTGGCCTTCGAGAACGTCCCGGCCTACGTCGTCTCACTGGAGGAGTCCGTGCACGTCCCCGACTACGGCCGGATCGAGTACGATCTGGCGTTCGGCGGCGCGTACTACGCCTACTGTGACGCCGCGCAGTTCGACGTCTCGGTGGACGGCGATTCGGTGGCCGACCTCATCGACGTCGGCCGGGCGGTGAAAGGAGCCGTCGCGGACGACGTGTCGATCACCCACCCGGCAGAGGAGGACCTCGGGTTCCTGTACGGGGTCGTGCTCACGGACGAGCCGCGGGGAGACGGCGACGTGCGCAACGCGTGCGTCTTCGCCGACGGGGAGGTCGACCGGAGCCCGACGGGGACGGGCGTCAGCGGCCACCTCGCGCTCGGGCACGCCCGGGGAACGCTCGCGCCCGACGAGCCGTACGTCGTGGAGAGCGTCATCGGGTCCACGTTCACCGGCCGGATCCGCGACGTCGTCGACTACCACGGCCACGAGGCGGTGGTGCCGGAGATCGAGGGGAGCGCACACGTGACCGGAACGAGCACGTTCACCGTCGATCCCGCGGACCCGCTGGGAGCCGGCTTCGCCCTGTGGTGACCCGGCTGCACCACCGCGGCGGAGCGTGCTGGGGCCCCCGTCGGCAACGGTCACGCGACGGTCACGCGACGGTCGCGCGACGGCGATGGCGGGCACGTCGATCGGTTCGGGAAAACGACGTCGAGTCCGAGTGGTCGGTCTTCGTGATCCCGGTTTGTTTATAATATATCGATTAATATTCAACTATTATAATATTATAAATATAATATAGTAGTAAATATAATTGGTGGCTGAACTACGGAACTCGAGTGCAATTCGTGACTCTTGAGCAGTCAACGAACGACTAGAATACGATCCGTCCGAGATCGTGAACCAGTATATAAACATCACAACTCAAACAGAAGTCCATATTGATAATAACCTAAATATAATATATTTATATATTGTATATCATATATTATATTTTGTATTAACGCACATATACGATCATACATATGTTTATCTAATCACGTAGCTAGCGGATGAAAACGGGGAGACGAAGTGGAGGGAAAACTAAAGCTATAGACGGATCGGAGCGGTAGGCGAAGACGTATGTCGTGGTATGTTCTCGTACTCGCAGGCCTGTTCGAGATCGGCTGGGCGATCGGGCTTGAATATTCGGACGGACTCTCGAAACCCGTGCCAACGGTCGGCACGGCCGTCGCTCTCATCATCAGCATGGTACTGCTGGCACAGGCCGTGAAGGATCTCCCGATCGGCACGGCATACGCCGTCTGGACGGGTATCGGGGCCGTCGGGACGGCCACGCTCGGTATCCTCCTCTTCGACGAGCCCGCCGCCCTCGCCAGAATATCGTTCATCGGCGTGATCGTCGTCGGCATCGTTGGCCTCCACGCCGTCTCGGGCGGCCAGTGACACAGCCAGTCAAGCACACCCATCCACTCACAGTCACCCAGACACAGCCACACACAACCCACTCATTCACAGCCACCCACGCACAACCACACGGGACGTGATTACGACGATCGTCGTATCGGAGCTCGTCGCATAACAGAACCCTTTTGCCCCGTCTGGCGGAGTGACACACAATGAGTCAGGGTGGTCCGACGTGACGATGGACGACCGGATCGACGACCTCCGCGAGCGCCGGGAGCGGGCGCGGAAGGGCGGCGGAGAGGAGCGCATCGCGTCCCAACACGAGAAGGGGAAGATGACCGCCCGTGAGCGGATCGACTACTTCGTCGACGACGGGACCTTCCACGAGTTCGACCGGTTCCGCACGCACCGCAACCACTCCTTCGGGATGGAGGAGACGAAGATCCCCGGCGACGGGGTCGTGACCGGCTACGGCGACGTGAACGGCCGCAAGACGTTCGTCTTCGCTCACGACTTCACGGTCTTCGGCGGGTCGCTCGGCGAGGTGTTCGCCGAGAAGGTCTGCAAGCTGATGGACACGGCGATGGAGGTCGGCGCGCCCGTCGTCGGCCTGAACGACTCCGCCGGGGCGCGCATCCAGGAGGGCGTCGGCGCGCTCGGTGGGTTCGCGGAGATCTTCAGGCGCAACACCGAGGCGTCCGGCGTGATCCCCCAGATCTCCGGGATCATGGGTCCGTGTGCCGGGGGCGCGGTCTACTCCCCGGCGATCACCGACTTCACCGTGATGGTGAAGGACACCTCCCACATGTTCATCACCGGCCCCGACGTGATCGAGACGGTGACCGGCGAGGAGGTGACCTTCGAGGAGCTCGGCGGCGCGGTCACCCACTCCTCGCGAACGGGCGTGGCCCACTTCGCCGAGGCGTCCGAGGAGGACGCCCTCGACCGGATCGCCCGGCTGCTGTCGTATCTCCCGCAGAACAACGTCGAGGACCCGCCGCGGGTCGACCCCTGGGACGATCCCGAGCGTGCCGACCCGGAGCTCGAGACGATCGTCCCGGACGCGCCGCGCAAGCCCTACGATATGACCGCGGTGATCGAGCGCGTCGTCGACGAGGGCTCGTTCCTCGAGGTACAGGCGAACTTCGCGAAGAATCTCGTGATCGGCTTCGCCAGGCTCGACGGCCGGTCGGTCGGGATCGTCGCGAACAACCCGCGGGTCAACGCGGGCACGCTCGACATCGAGGCCAGCCAGAAGGGCGCGCGCTTCGTCCGGCTGTGTGACGCGTTCAACGTCCCGATCCTCACTTTCGAGGACGTCCCGGGCTTCATGCCCGGCACCGACCAGGAGCACAACGGGATCATCCGCCACGGCGCGAAGCTGCTGTATGCCTACTCGGAGGCGACCGTCCCGCTTTTGACCGTCATCACCCGCAAGGCCTACGGCGGCGCCTACTGCGTGATGGCCTCGAAACACGTCGGCGGCGACGTCAACTACGCCTGGCCGACCGCCGAGATCGCGGTGATGGGCCCGAAAGGCGCCGTGAACGTCCTCTACCGCGAGGAGCTGGCGAACGCCGAGGACCCGGAGGCGCGCCGCCAGGAGCTGATCGACGAGTACCGCGAGGAGTTCGCGAACCCCTACACCGCCGCCGACCGCGGCTACATCGACGACGTCATCGAGCCGACCGAGACCCGGGCACGGCTCGTCGACGACCTCGAGATGCTGGCGAGCAAGCGGGACGAGCTCCCCGAGAAGAAACACGGCAACCTCCCGATCTGAACCGATGAGGAACGACACCCCCGACCCGGTCGGCGAGCCCGGCGACGCCGGCGACGGTCCCGAGGTGAACGTTCGCGACCGGCTCTCGATCCCCGACGACGCCGAGCCCGAGGAGGCCGCCGCCATCGCTGCCGCCGTCGCGGCACACCTGCAGGACCGGGACCGTGCCCTCGCCGCTGCGGCCGCGGCCGCGGCTGCGGCGGCGAACGCGAACGACGGCTGGGAGGGCGACCGCTGGACGTTCGCGGGCCGAACCGCCGCGCTCGGGGGTCGAACCGCCCGGGTTCCGGACGGCGCCCCCCGCGATGCCTGGACCGCCGCGGGGCGGAGCGACCGGTTCTGAGGCGATCAGGGTCGGCGCGGCGACGGCGTCCGTCCAGCTGGCGATGGGGTCCGTCCAGCCGGCGACGACGTCACCCGGCGGCTGCCTCGCGTTTTCCGGTCGCCGCCCTCGCGTTTTCCGGTCGCCGCCCGGTCAGGCGGCGTCGTCGGCTCGCGACTCGGGCGGGTTCACGCGCGCGAACTCGACCCCGGCCCGGCGGGCGGTTCGGGCGTCACGGTCGGAATCGCCGACGAAGATCGACCGTTCGGGGTCGACGGACAGCGCCTCGATCGTCGCCCGGAGCGGTTCGGGGTCCGGCTTGTAGGTCCCGACGGTGTCACGGCCGACGACCGCGCTCACGCGGTCCGCGAGCCCGTGGGTTTCGAGGGCGATCCGGCAGGCCTCCTCGGCGTTGAGCGAGCAGACGCCGGTCCGGGTCGCCCGGTCCGCCGAGAGGACGTCGGCGGCGGCGAGCCGGCGCGACTCCCGCGCACCCTCGTGTTCGTGGGCGGCGATGGCCGCCTCGACGGCGTCGGCGATCCCGTACTCCGGAGCCGCCTCGAGGAGATCCCAGAGGCCGTCGCTCGGGGGCTTGACCGCGTGTTCGGCGTACACCGCGAGCACGTCCTCGGCGACGGCGTTCCAGTCGACCGCCAGCCGGACCAGCGTTCCGTCGAGGTCGTAGACCACGGCGTCGTAGGCGTCGGGATCGAACCCGAGGTCGAACTCGGTCATACCCCAGGGTTGGGAGGCTGTCACACTGTGTGTTTCGGTCCACGAGGTGATCGACCGCCGGCTCAATCGTCGTCCGCGGCCTCCCACAGGGCGTACATATCGTCCCGCGGCGGATCGAGGATCGGGATGCCATCGAGCACGACCGTCCCGACGTCTGCGTCGGCCGGTCCGTCGGACGCGTCGCCGACGTCACCCGCATCGTCCCCCTGGGGAGCCACCACCTCGCCGATCGCGGCGGCCTCGACGCCGAGCGCCTCGACGGCCGAGACGGCCGCCGCGACCTGGTCCGCCGGAACGGCAGCCAAGAGCGCGCCGGAGCCGAAGGTTCGAAGCGGGTCGACGCCCATCGCCGTACAGCACGTCCGCGTTTCCGGGCGGATCGGGACGTCCTCGCGGGCGATCTCGACGCGAACGCCGGCGGCGCTCGCCATCTCGTGGACGGCGGTGAGCAGGCCGCCCTCGGTCGGGTCGTGCATCGCGGTGGCGAGATCCCGGACGGCGGCCGCCTCGGGGACGACGCTGACGTCGTCGAAGAACCCGCGCGCGGCCTCGAGCGTCCCGGCCTCGACGCCGGCGTCTCGACACTCCTCGGCGAAGTCGCTCGCGAGGATCGCGGTCGCCTCGATGCCGGCCCCCTTCGTCAACACGAGCCGGTCGCCGGGCGTGGCGCCGCCGGACGGGAGGAACCGGTCCGTGGTCCCCATCGCCGTCATCGAGAGGAGCGGGCGGTCGAGCGCGGGCAGGTATTCGGTGTGGCCGCCGACGATCGCGACGCCGAGGTCGCTCGCCGTCGCGTCGAGTTGGTCGGCGAGCGTCCGGCGCGTGCCGGGGTCCTCGTCGGGCAGGAAGACGGTGCTCGTCACCCATCGCGGGTCGGCCCCGCTGACCGCGACGTCGTTGCACGCGACGTGGATCCCCAGCTGGCCGGCGCGCTCGGCCGCCAGCGATATCGGGTCGGCGCTGACCACGAGCGTCCGGTCGCCCAGGTCGATCGCGGCCGCGTCCTCGCCGTAGGCGGCGCCCTGGATCACGGTCGGGTCGTCCGCGCCGACCGCGCCGAGGAAGTCCGCGAGCCCCGCCGGGTCGAGCTTCCCCGTCATCGCTCGGCGTCCGGGGCGACGAGGGCGGCGGCCTCCGACCGGAGGAACTCGGCGACCGCCGCGGGCTCGCCGTCGATCCCGCCGCCCTGAGCGAACGTCGAGCTCCCGCCGCCTCCGCCCCCGAACTCGTCGGTGACCGCGTCGACGATCTCCCCGGCGCCGAGCGCCGCCTCGCCGGTCGTCGCGACGACCACGAACGGCGCGCCGTCCGCACCGACGACGGCCACCACGTCGGGGGCGTCGGGAGCCGCGCCGACCGCGTCCTCGACCGGCTCCTGGAGGTCGTTCGGACCGACCCCGGCGAGCGGATCGTCGTCGGCCGGACCGTCGCCACCCGGCTGGTCGCCGCCGATCGTGCCGACGGCCCAGGTCGCGGTGGCCGCGTCGCGGTCGGTGGCGGGCGTCTCGACCGTCTCGAGGTCGGCGATCCGGGCCGACAGGAGCGCGGCTCGCAGCGACGCCACCTCCGCGGACAGCTCATCTGCCTCCTCGCGAAGTCGACTGACGGCGTCGGGAAGGTCCGCCACGCTCGCGTCCGCCGCGCGGCTCGCCGCCCGCGCGGCCCGGTGGACGGTGGCCCGGTGCTCGATCCCGGTCGGGCCGACGGCGAACTCGACGCGCGTCCGGCCCTCGCCGGGGTTCGACCGGTCGACGACCTCGATCGGGCCGATCTCGCGCGTGTTCGAGACGTGGGTGCCGCCGCAGGCGGCGGTGTCCCACCCCTCGATCGTCACGACGCGGACCGACTCCGGCCGGTCCGCCATCGCGCCCTCCTCGGTCCGCTCGTTGAACGCGATGTCCGGGAGCGACCGGGCCTCCGCGGCGGGCATCGTCTCCCAGGAAACCGACAGCGCGTCCCAGACGGCGCGGTTCGAGAGGCGTTCGAGTTCGATCAGGTCGTCCTCGCCGATCGGATCGTCGGTCGTGAGGTCGACGCGGACCGTCTCGGTCCCGATGTCGAAGCCGGCGTATCCGAGCCCGTCGAAACAGCGCCGCGCGGCGCCGTAGAGCACGTGCGAGGCGGTGTGGGCCCGCATACAGTAGGTCCGGAAGGCGGGGTCGATCGCACACGCGACCGTGTCGCCGGCCGCGACCGTCGGCGTCTCGGCGAGATGATGCACCACGTCGCCCTCGACCGTCTCGACGTGGGCCACGTCGACGCCGGCGATCGTTCCCCGATCGGCGGGCTGGCCACCAGATTCGGGGTAGAAGTACGTCTCCGCGAGGGTGATCGAGTCACCGTCGACGCGTTCGACGGTCGTCTCGAAGGTCCGCACGTCGGGGGTTGCCGGTGCACGCGAGGCAGTCATACACTCCGGTCGGCGGCGGTGACCCAAAAAAGTGCGCGCTTCGGCGGGGTCGCTCGGCCGACGGAACGTCAGTCAGTCGCCGGGCGGATCCTCAATCGGCCAGCTCGAAGGCGACCTCGACCTCGGCCTGGTACTCCCGCTCGGGTGCGTTCTTCACCTCGACGCCGAACTCCTGAACCTCGGCCCAGTAGACGTTCTGGAGGGTGTCCTCGGCGCGGTCGATCGCGTTGTCCGCCGCGTCGTCGAAGCTCTCAGTGCTCGTCCCGATCAGGGAGATCTTCTTATATACCATACCACGGGATAGCGCGCCCGTCCGTATAAAAGTACCCCGCGGTCCGATCGTCGCCTCGGGGGCTGCCGGGACGCTCTCGGAAGGGAGACGGGGCGGCCTTCGACTCAGGGGCTGCCGGGCCGTCCCTGCATCACGTCGAACTCACCGTCGTCATCGACGCCGATGACCGCCCAGTCGAACGGCGGCTTCAGCCGAAGGAGGTGCTCACGGAGGTCAGTCGCCGCCCGCCGCCACGTCACGAAACACCGCAGCCGCGGCGTCTCCCCGCCGTCCGCCAGATACGGCTCCGGATCGGTGGCGTCGTCGGCACACACCGGCGTGACGAGCACGCGTCGCCACTTCCGCTCGGCGACGAATTCGGACCCGCCGTCGTCGACGGTGTATCCTAGTTCACGGAAAACGGCTCTGGCCTCCGTCGTCGGTGGCATACTCACAGGGGCCATCTACGGTTCCGTTCGGTCTCCTGTGTGATAAACTTTCTCACGATTCTCGCTCGGCGGATCGTTGCCGTGCTCACTCCACGAATCGTCGCCGTGCCGGACCGCCGCCGTGCCGGACCGTCGCCGTGCCGGACCGTCGCCGTGCCGGACCGCCGATGGGTTCTTGAGGCGGCTCCGACAGCATTCGACACGATGTCGACCTCGAGCAGCGAGGGTCCGACCGTCAGCTACGTGATCCCCACCGACGAGGAGGCGGACTACCTCGACGCGACCCTCGAGCGCATCCGCCTGCAGTCCACCGCGGAACCGATCGAGGTGATCGTCGCGGACGCGGACAGCTCGGACGGGACGCGGTCGATCGCCCGCGACCACGGCGTCCGGCTCCTCACGGGCGCCACGGACGGGATCTGGGAGGGTCGCAACCGGGGCGGCGCCGTCGCCGAGGGGGACTGGATCGCGTTCGTCGACGCCGACACGCTGGTCGCACCGAATCACTGTGACCGGCTCCTCGCGTACGCCCGCGAGCACGACCTCGATGCCGCGAGCTCGCGCTGTCGGGTCCCGGGACTGCGCGCGACGTGTATGGAGGCGGTCATCAACCACGTCTTCCCGCGGCTGCGCAGGCCGATCCTGCCGGGATTCAACGTTCTGATCCGACGCGACGTCTTCACGGCAACCGGGGGATTCCCGGCGGTCCCGAACGAGGACACCGCCTACAGCCGACGGCTCGGTCGGACCCACCGGACGGGATACTGTCCCGACGTCCTCGTCGAGACCTCCCCGCGCCGGATCGAGCGCGACGGGCTCACCGGGACCGCGATCCATTACCTCCGGCTCGACCGCGAGCGGCTCCGGTCGGCGTGACGCGGTGAGGTGCCCGCCGATCCACCGTCCGGGGAGTCACCGGTCGGAGCCCCACCGTCCGGGGAGTCACCGGTCGGCGATCCGCGACCCGCCGCTGACCGGCGGGAACAGCGCGAGTTCGTCGTCCGCCTCCAGCTCGGTTGCGAGCCCGTTCTGGTGGATGACGTTCTGGCCGTTCCGCAGCAGGTTGATGTGGTCGGCGAGCTCGCCGTCCTCGAGCACCCGGTCGCGGAGGTCCGGGCGGTCCTCGAGCAGGGCGTCAAGGGCGGCACCGACCGTGTCGCCGGGATCGGCCGCGACGGTCACGGTCCGGTCGCCGGCGAGCTCCGCGAGGTCAGCGAACAGCTTCCACTCCATATCGAATCACCGACCGCCGGGAGTATGAGGGTTGCGTCCCGCCAAGACGTTGCGTCCCGCCGAGACGTTGCGTCCCGCCGAGACGTCGCGTCCCGTACGGCCGCCGCGTCCCGCGACCGGACTATTCGGGTCGCCGATCGCCGGGCGTCTCACCGTCGTCGGCAGCTTCGGTACCTCGGTCAGCGCCGTCGGAGCCACCGCCGTCGGAACCACCGTCGTCCTCCCCGACGTCGGTCTCGTCTCCCGAGCCGCCTGTCGTCCCCAGCGCGTCAGTTCCCGTGTCGAGCGCGTCAGTTCCCGTGTCGAGCGCGTCCGTCCACGTCCCGGCCGCGTCCGTTTCCGGTCCGCTCTCGCCGGGCGCCGATTCGTCCGCGTCGGCGCGCACCGCCGGCGTGGTGGCTGCCGTCTCGAACCGGCGGATCGCGTCGAGACGCCCGACGAGGTAGACGGCGTCGCCGGGGTCGAAGGCGTCGCTTCTGGGCGGGAGCGCCCGAACTGACCCCTCGGCGGGCCGGATCGCGGCGACGACGGCCGAGACGTCGGCGACGGCGGTGCCGACCAGCTCGCTGCCCTCGGCGACGGTGACGACGCTCATCGTCTCGTCGGCGCTCCGCAGCAGGCTCGCGAACTCGCGGTCGGCCTGCGGCTGGGCGGGGAGGGTCACCAGGCGATACGTCGTCGCGTCGTCGAGCCGCTCGGCGTCCGTGGCGTCGAGCGCGAGCGTCGCCACGTCGCCGGCCGTCGCGCGGAGCTCGGCCGTCGCGACTCGCTCGGGAGTCTCGCCGCCGCGCCACACCTGCACGACGTCGCCGGGCGTCGCGGTATGCGCCGGATCGGCGGTGATCGCCACCGCGGCGGTGCCCGGCGCGAGCGTCGGCCCGAGGCCGGCCGCCCGGGTGCCGACGGCGAAGTACTCGATCTCGCCGCGCTCGTCGACGTCGACGTCGACGTACGTGATCCCGAAATCCTCCTTCACGCGGGCGACGAGCCGGGTCCGAAGCTCCTCGACGGTCAGCCGCCGGGGGAACAGCAGCGTCTTCTCCGCCATCTCGGCCTTCCGATCCGGCGAGACCGCCTCGTAGGACTCCATGTCCTCGATCTCCTCGACCGGCGGGAGCGTGACCGGCGTTACGCGACCGACCGTCCGCACGACGGCGCCGACTTCCCCCTCGAGCCGCTTGCCCCCCGCCATCGAGAAGACGTTCCGGGCGACGGTGTCGCCGACGCGGAGGCCCGCCGGAGAGACCGCCGCCGCGACGCCGACGGCGACGACGTTGAACAGGACGGCGTCGAGCCGCAGGAGTTCGAACTCCCCGCCGCCGATCACCCCGCCAAGCGAGGTCGTGTTGAGGTATAACACGACAACCGCGACGCCGAACAGGACCGCGACGCCCTCCGGAGCTCGCTGGCGGAAGTACCACCGGTAGAGGGCGGCGATCGACCCGGTTATCAGTAGCGCCAGCGACGCGAACAGCACGAGGGTCGCCGCCGCCCGCAGGGGCTCGCTGAAGGTGACCACCGTGGCGAGCGGGACGGCGTCGGTCGCGGCGGAGAGACCCGCCTCGAGGGCCGGGACGCCGGGTTCGCCGACTCCGATCACGCCGGGTCCGGTCACGCCGCCACCTCCCTGAACCGGTCGAGCGCGTCGCGGGTCCCGACGACGAACAGCTCGTCACCGGCCGACAGCTCCTGGTTCCCACGCGGGGCGATCACCCACGATCCGTGCTTCGCGGCCATGATCGCGACGTCGTACCGGGCGCGGACGTCGACGTCCCCGATCGTGGTCCCGTCGAGCGGACCGCCGGCGACGACCGAGACGCGCCGGAACCGCTTGCCGGCCCGCCGGATCAGGGCGGTCAGCTCGAACTCCCGCCGCGTCCCGCGCGAACGGACCAGGACGCTCCCGCGGTCGGCCTCGAGCAGCGGACGCGCGTCGGACCGCGTCACCGCGACGGTGAGCCGCCCCTCCCCGCCCGTGGTGACCGGAACCGAGGGGGACGGCGCGTCGACGTCGGTTTCGGAATCGGATCCTCCGTCGGTGGCGAGATCGTCCGCCGCGGGGTCGGGAGCAGCGGGATCGCCGCCCACGCGGTCGGCGTCCGGGCTCGACCGCGCCGAGACGACGGTGCCGTCGACGGTGCCGCCGGGCGTGAAGACGGTCACCTCGTCGCCGCGGGCGATGCCGGTCGGGATCAACGCGGCGATCGAGACCGCCCGCTTGCCGTCCGGAACCCGACGCGAGAGGCCGCCAGTCGGGGGCGCGGCCTGGACGATCGCCCGCGCGTGTTCGTCGATGCTGACGGCGACGTCCGCGAGCTCGAACTCCGTCCGGAGCCGGTCCGCGAGGCGGGTCTCGAGCTCCGCGATCGGCACGTCCGCCGGGAACGTCCACTCCCCCTCGGCGATGGCTCCGCGGGTCTCGGCCGACAGCGGCGGGTACCCCTCCATATCGCCGACCTCGCCGACGATCTCGACGCGTGCCCGCCCGCGACCGCCGACGAGCTCCACGACGTCCGCCGAGAGGGTCCGGTTCCGAAGCGAGCGCAGCGAGAGGCGTTTCGGCGCGGTCGACCCGAGCTTATCGCCCTGCGCGTGTGCGTACAGCGCGAGCATCAGGACGACGATGATCGCCGTCAGGATCGCGGGCGCGCGTTCGGAGGCGCGAACCGAGGGATCGTTGAGCGCGAGCAGACCGCCGTTGACCCCGGCGATCGCGAGCGCCAGGACGACGACACCGAATCCCGGGATCGTCACCCCGGTGAAGTATTTGAACAGGAATCCGAGAACTCCCGAGACGATGGCCGGAATGATCCCGGTGAGCAGTCCCAGGTAGATCCCGTAGAGTATCTCGACCGGTAGCTCCATATCCGCCGGTCACGCGGCGGACGGATATCGTTATCGGCAGGGGATAGCTCCCGCTCCTTTCGCCGTCGACGCCGGTCGCGTCTCGAGACCGAGGCCGACTCACTCGGCCCCGGGATAGTCGCCGCCCACGACCTCCCGGATCCGATCGGCGGTGACCGTCCCGACGCCCTCGACTTCCCGGAGGTCGTCCTCGCGGGCGGTCATCACGGCCTCGACGGTGCCGAAGTGCTCCAGCAGCGACCGTGCGGTGACCGGGCCGATGTCGGCGATCGCGGAGACGACGTACTCCTGCTGTTCGGCCAGCGTCTTCGTCGTCTTCTCGCCGTGGACGCTCACCTCGCGGTCGCGCGTCTCCTGTTCGCGGCGGGCGATCGTCTCGAAGAGCTCCGTCGTGTCCGCCTCGTCGTCCGTCCGCAGCACGCTCAGGCCGAAGTCGACGGCCAGCGAGGCGATCGCGCCCCGGATCGCGTTCGGATCCACGTTCCGTTGCGTGTAGAGGTCGCCGCCCTCGATCACGATGACCGGCCGGGAGTAGGCCCGCGAGAGCTCGCCGACCTGCTCGAAGACGGACCGGTCGCCGTCGAGGAGGGAGTCGACGAAGTCGGCAGCCGACTTCCGCTCGACGGCCACCCGGTCAGAGAGGACGTAGTCGCCGACCGCGAGCGTCTCCAGCCGGGTGCGGATCCCATCGCGCGTCGAGAGGTCCTTGGCGATCCCGGCGTCGAGCTCGCGCTGGTCGATCACGACCTCGACGTCGTCGGCGTCCGTGACGCCCGCGGTCGCGACGACGCCGTCGGCGTCATCGGCCGCACTGTCCTCCTCGACGGTGGCGGTCCCGCTGGCCTCGTTCCCGCCGGTTTCGTTCCCGTCGCCGCCGGAGTTCACCTCCGCGGCGAAGTCGGTCAAGCCGGGCTGTCCATCCCCGGTCTCGTCGTTCGCAGCACTCGTGTCGTTCTCGGCGTCCGTTTCGTCCTCGCCGCCGGTGTCGTCTCCGTCGTTCGCGATCCCCGCATCGTCCTCGCCGTCGGTGACGGCAGCAGCATCGCTCGCCGACCCCTCGAACGCGTCGAGGTTCGCCTGGTCCTCGTCGGCGATCTCGGCCTCGATCTCACCGGTCGCCGCCTTGAGGTCGCGGAGCTGCTGGCGCATCTGTTTTTCCCGCCGCCGGGAGATCCAGAAGAACGCCTCGTCGCGGGTGTCCTCGGCCATCAGCACGACGACGCGTCCGCTGGCCTGCCGGCCGGTCCGGCCCTTTCGCTGGATGGACCGGATCGCGGTCGGGACCGGCTCGTAGAACAGCACGAGATCGACCTCGGGGACGTCGAGGCCCTCCTCGGCGACCGACGTCGAGACGAGCACCTCGAAGTCGCCGGCGCGGAAGGCGTCGAGCGTGTCCTGCTGTTGGGTCTGGCTCATCCCGTCCGAGCCCTCCTTGTCGCCCTGCCCGACGAACCGCTCGACGTCGAAGCTCGCGGCGAGGAACTCCACGAGCGCCTCGGCGGTGTCACGCGACTCGGTGAAGACGATCGCGCGATCGCCGCCGTTGACGCCGAGCGTCTCCGCCAGCAGGAGCCGCGTCTTCGAGAACTTCGGATGGAGGTCGTCGAACGCCTCCGCCTTGCGCATCGCCTCGCGGACCGTCGGCTCGGCGACGAGCCGCTGGCTCGCCTTCGAGGCGCCCGAGGAGCGGGCCGCGTTCCGCTGGCGTTCGAAGTACCGGCGCAGCGACTCCACCGACTGGGTCTCCACGAGCTCGACGGCGCGTCGGAGCTTCATCACCTCGGCGTGGGTCGACATCCCGGTGTAGCCGTCCGAGTTTCCGGCGTCCATCATCCGCTTGAGCTCCCCCCGCATCGCGTTGAGCTGGCGCTGTGAGAGGTCGGGGTCGGTCGTGTCCGCGACGCCGATGGACTTGAGCTTCTCGAGCCGGTCGGCGATCACCTCGTTCAGCGCGTCGCGGATCGCCAGCAGCTCCTCGGGAAGCTCGACCTGCTCCCACCGGACGTCGGTGTCGTGAGTGTACTCGTCGACGTCGGCGTCGTCCTCGGTCATCACCTCCACGTTCTCGATCCCGAGGTTGTCACAGACGATCTCGATCTCCTCGAGGTCGCCGCCGGGGGAGGCGGACATCCCGGTGACGAGCGGGTCAGCGGCGTCGGCGTGGTAGCGCTCGGCGATGTAGACGTACGAATAGTCGCCGGTCGCGCGGTGGCACTCGTCGAAGGTGAGATGCGTGACGTTTCGCAGCGAGATCCGGTTGCCCACGAGGTCGTTCTCGATCACCTGCGGGGTCGCGATCACGACCCGCGCCGACCCCCACAGATCGCCGCGGTCGTCCGGGGAGACCTCGCCGGTAAACACCACGATCTCCTCGTCGGGGATCGCGAGCGCCTCCCGGTAGAAGTCGGCGTGCTGCTCGACGAGCGGCTTCGTCGGGGCCAACAGGAGGGCGGTCCCGCCCGCGTCCGCAAGCCGGGTGGCCGTCACGAGCAGACTCACTGCCGTCTTCCCGAGGCCCGTCGGGAGACACACCAGAGTGTGTTCCCCACGCGCGGCGGTCGCGAGCCGGGTCTGGTAGCGACGCCGCTGGAGGACGCCCTCGACGAGCAGGGGATGATCGGTGCTCACCGCGTCGGCCTCGGTCGCCATCGGCGGGTCTTGGCCGGCATCGGCCAAAAGGGTTCGCGAAGCGAGGCGGAAGTGGTCGGACGGCGCAGGGTCGGATGGACGGCGCAGGGTCGGACGGCCGGCTCGGTCAGGACGGCTCGAGGCGAACCTCGTCGGCAATCGGTCCGGGTGGGTCGGCTACCGATCCCGGTCGTCCTCAGTGACCCGGTCCTCGGACAGCCGGTCCTCCGGGACGTCCTCGCCAACGAGTGCGGCCCACTCCGCGACCCGCGAACTGCTCGTTCCCGTCGGGGTGTCAGGCGTGCGACCGTTCATCAGTAGTATCTGATCGAAGCCGTCGTCTTAACCGTTACCCCGGTTTCGGCGGATCGGGAACGGTCAGAACCGGGCGGACGACGGGGACGGGTTACCGCGTCGAGTCGTCGGCCCGAAGCACCCGATACCCCTCGAGGACGCGGCCCAGCCGGGACATCGAGGCGACGACGGCGTCACAGGAGGACCGAACCGCGGGCTTCGGAACGAAGCCGACGGAAAGCCCGGCGACCTCGAGCATCGGGAGGTCGTTTGCGCCGTCGCCGATCGCCACGGTGTCGGCCATCGGGACGCCGACCTCGTCGGCCAGCGACTCGAGGGCGTCGTCCTTGGTTCCCTCGATGAGCGGCCCCTCGGCGTCGCCGGTCAGCCGGCCGCCGGACTGCGGCAGCCGGTTCGCGACGATCGTGTCGACCGAGACGCCCTCGCGTTCCAGGGCCGCCTCGACGCCACGTTCGAACCCGCCGGTGAGGATCGCGACGTGATGGCCGGCCGCCCGCAGTCGTTCGATGAGGGCCGCAGCGCCCGGGCGGATCCGGACCTCGTCGAAGGCGGCGTCGACGTCCGCCTCGGGAAGCCCCTCGAGGAGCGCGGCGCGCTGGTAGAGGCTCTCCGCGTAGCTGATCTCGTCGTTCATCGCCCGCTCGGTGATCTCGGCGACCTCGTCGGCGACGCCGGCGCGCTCGGCCAGCAACACCGTCATCTCGGAGTCGGAGAGCGTTCCGTCGAAGTCGAACGCGATGAGTCGCATACCCGCGGTTCGATTCGTGGTGGTTAAACGTCGATGATCCGCGTTCAGTGGCCCACAACCTGCTCGTGGAGCGTCCCGGTAGGGATCACCAAACCGTTATTCAGCTACCCAGAGAAGGACGCGTATGACCTGTCCGTATCTGGAGTACCGACGCGAGTCGGACGGCGACCGGTTCGACCATCCGCGGGCATACTGCACCGCCGCGGACCGGTTCGTTCAGGCGATGCGAGCCGACATCTGCAACGACCGGTACGATCTCGATCACGCGGAGCACTGTGAGATCTACCGCGAGCACAGTGAGATCCACCGCGAGCGCACCGGAGCGACGGGGCCGTGAGTTACGAGGACTACCTCGCCGGCGATCCGCTGATCATCACGGCGGCGCTGACCGGCGGCGTACACGGCAAGGAAGCGAATCCGAACCTTCCGGAAACCCCCGACGAGATCGGCCGAGCAGCCGCGGCGGCCGAGGAGGCGGGCGCCGCAGTGGTCCACCTTCACGCCAGGCAGCCGAACGGCGAGCGGTCGTTCGCCACCGAACGGTTCCAGGCCATCGACGACGCGGTCCGAACGCACGCCGACGACGTCGTCATCCAGCACTCCACCGGCGGGACCGGCGCGCCCGCCGAGGACCGCCACCGCCCGCTTCGAACGGATCCGCCGCCGGAGATGGCGTCGCTGGACATAGGCCCGCTCAACCGATACGACCACTTGACAAGCGAGAACACGCGCGGTATGGTCGATGCGCTCCACCGGGAGATGCGCGACAGAGGGATAAAACCGGAGCTGGAGGTGTTCAACGACGGCCACCTCAACGAGGTCCACGGCCTGCTTGAGCGCCGCAAGCTTGCCGACCCGACGTACGCAACGCTCATCTTCGGCGGCGGCACGCTCACGCGACCCCGCCCGCGAAACCTGCTGAACGCGATCTCGAACCTTCCCGACGGCGCGCTCTTCAACACCCTCGCGTTCGGCCGGCATCAGCTGCCGTTCACGACGCTGGGGATCGTGCTCGGCGGACACGTTCGCGTCGGCTTGGAGGACAACGTCTACTACCGCAACGGGGAGCTCGCGACGAGCAACGCGCAATTAGTCGAGCGGGTCGTTCGCATCGCGGACGAGCTCGGGCGGGAGATCGCGAGCCCGGATCAGGCGCGTGACGTTCTCGACCTCTAGCCCTCGACCGCTACCCTCGACCTCTAGCCCTCGACCGCTACCCTCGACCTCTAGCCCTCGACCGCTACCCTCGACCTCTAGCCCTCGAGCCGGAGTTGGTGACTAGCCGCGATATCGTGGCGGCGGCGTGAGCGAACAGCACACGACTTTTTACCGGATAGCCCGTCAATGACGCATATGGGGATCCTCTCACGCGCCTCGTACGTCATCCGCTCGAAGGTGAACTCCCTCCTCAACCGGGCGGAGGACCCGACCGAGACGCTCGACTACTCCTACGAACAGATGCGCGACGAGCTCCAGGACGTCAAACAGGGGATCGCCGACCTGACCACCCAGAAGAAACGGCTGGAGATCCAGAAACGCCGCCTCGAGGAGAACGTCGAGAAGCACAACCGCCAGGCCCGCGAGGCCGTCCAACAGGACCGCGACGACCTGGCGCGACAGGCCCTCGAGAAGAAGAACTCCAAGATGCAACAGATCGAGGAGATCGAGGGCCAGATCGCCGAGCTCCAGTCCACCCAGGACTCGCTCGTCGAGAAGAAAAACGAGCTCCAGAGCCGGATCGAGGAGTTCCGGACGAAAAAGGAGACGATGAAGGCGCGCTACGAGGCGGCGGAGGCGTCCACGCGCGTCTCCGAGGCGATGACCGGCGTCGGCGACGAGATGGAGGACGTCGGACGGGCGATCGAGCGCGCCGAGGACCGGACCGACGAGATGGAGGCGCGGTCGCAGGCGATGGACGAGCTGCAGGACACCGGCGCCTTCGACGACGCCCTGTCCGACAAGGACAGCATCGACCGGGAGCTCGAGGAGGTCTCCTCGGACCGGGAGGTCGAGGCCGAGCTGGAAACGCTGAAATCGGAGGCGGGGGCCGTCGGAAACGGCGACGGCTCCGGATCGACGGAGGACGTCGAGGCCGAGCTCTCCGACCTCGAGGCGGAGGTCGAGGGGTCGGACTCCGGAGCGGCAGACACGGACACGGAAGTCGACGTGGAGACGGAGGACGTGGAGACGGAGGACGTCGAGGCGGAGAACGTCGACGCCGAAAACAGGTGAGCTACTCCCGGACGCCGGTCGCTCGTCCCGAATCGTCCGACTCTCGAACGCCGGTCCCGTTCGCGTCCGCATCGAGTCGAATCCGCCCGCCGGTCAGGTCGGGTCCGGTGATGGGGTCCGACGCGAGCAGCAGGGACCCGTCCAGGTCGGCGTAGTCGACGAGGGGCGCGAGCTGTGCCGCCGCGGCGATCGACGCGTTCGTCTCGATCATACAGCCCAACATCACCTCGAGCCCGTGCGCACGGGCCGCGGCGATCATCCGCCGCGCCTCCCGGATGCCGCCGGTCTTCATCAGCTTCAGGTTCGCGACGTCACAGCGGTCGGCGATCCGCGGGATGTCCGACAGCGTGACGCAGGACTCGTCGGCGGCGATCGGCAGCGCGGAGCGCTCGTAGGCGACGCGCAACCCCTCGGCGTTCTCGGCCGGAACCGGCTGTTCGATGAACTCGACGCCGTATTCGGCGAGCCACTCGCTTTTCCGCACGGTCTCGGAGGGCGACCACGCCTCGTTGGCGTCGACGCGGATCGTCGCCTCGGGCGCCGCGGAGCGGACGGCCTCGATCAGCTCGCGGTCGCGGTCGGTGCCGAGCTTGATCTTCAGGATCGGATAGCCCGCCTCGACGGCGGCTTCGGTCTTCTCGTGGACGCGCTCGGTCGTGTCGAGGCCGATCGTGTAGGAGGTCTGCGGCGTCGCTTCGGGGTCGAGGCCCCACAGCCGGTGGAGCGGCACGCCGAGCCGGCGGGCCGCGAGGTCGTGGAGCGCGATCGAGACGGCGGTTCGTGCGGCGGGGTTGCCCCGGACGGTCTCCGCCATCCGCGTTTCGATCTCGGCGAGCGCGTGCGGGTCGCCGACCTCCTCGACGACCGCGAGCAGGTCCGGCAGCACGGCTTCGACGGTCTCGGGCGTATCGCCGTAGTGAGGTGCGGGCGCGGCGCCGCCGATGCCGGTCATCCCGCCGTCGTCGGTGATCCTGACGATCACGTTCTCGGCGTGGGTCTGCGTGTCACGGGAGATCGTGAAGGCGTCCTCGAGTGCGACCGAGACGCGCTCGAAGCCGGTCGACAGCGTCATCCCTCGAGGACCTCCGACTCGATCGCGTCGACGATCGCCTCGGCGCCGAAGCGAACCGGGTCGGTCGCGGGGGCCTGGATGCCGTCCGAAAGCTCGGTGACCGCCGCCCGGGCAGCCTCGTCGTCCGCCACGTCCTTCGTGTTGAGCGCGCCGGCGACCACGTCCGCGTCCGCGACCGGGGCCGAGAGGTTCTCGTAGAGGTCGACGTACTCGGGGATCGCGGGCAGGTCGAACGACTCGTAGCCGTGGACCGCCTCCCGGCCGGCTGCGTGACACAACACGAGCGCGTCGGGCATCGACCCGTGGAGGATCCCGCAGGTGACCGCCGAGTAGGCGGGGTGGACGATGCTGCCCTGTCCCTCCACGACGAGCAGGTCGTGTTCGTCGCCCGTCTCGAGGATCATCTCCTCGACCGCGCCGGCGGTGAAATCGGAGATCACGCGGTCGATCGGGTTCCCCCACCCCTCGATCAGGATCCCCGTCTGGCCGGTCGGGATCACGGCGGCGTCGATCCCCCGGTCGCGGGCGGCCGCGACGATCTCCATCGTGGCCGTCATCTTGCCGACCGAACAGTCGGTCCCGACGGTACAGACCACGTCCGCGTCCACCTCGCCGGCGCGCCCTTCGGCGACGCCGATACCCTCGTGGGGGTCGCGCACGTCGACCAGGTCGACGCCGTGTTCGGCCGCCAGCGCGGCGAACTCCTCGTCCTCGTTCAAAAAGTAGTGCAGCCCGGCGATCACGTCACAGCCCGCCTCGATCGCCGCACGGATGTCCGCGCGCCAGGTGTCGTCCAGGCCGCCGCCGATCGGCGCGATCCCGATGAGGAGGGCGTCGATGCCGTCGCCGTCAGCGTCGCCGGTTTGCGCCAGGGCGTCCTCGAAGGACGCCGCGATCGGCGCGTCGTCGATCGTGGCCGCGTCGCTGTCCACGAGGTGGTCGTGGACGCGGGTGCCGGCGGTCTCGCGGTCGAGCACCGCGGCGACCTCCTGGTCCCCGTACCGCATCACGCCGAGGGCGGTCTTCGCGCGGTCCGGAAACATCTCGTGGGCCAGGATCGCGATTCGCTGATGGTCCATACCGGACACAGATCCGGAGGGATATAAAAACGAACGGCCGACGGCCGGCGCGGCGAGCGGGCAGGACGCCGACCGAAGAGGCAGCACACCGGACGGGCAGGGCGGGCGCCAGGCGATGGTGAACGCGTCGGTCAGTACAGCAGGACCCGTCGGTCAGTACAGCAGGACCCGTCGGTCAGTACAGCAGGACCCGTCGGTCAGTACAGCAGGTCGTCGTCGTTCTCGATCATGTACAGCGACCGGGCGGCGATGTTGACGGCGTGGTCGCCGACGCGCTCGAGGTCGCGGATCGTGAGCAACAGCCGCGAGACGTCACGCATCGTCGCCTCGATGTCGTCGTCGCTCTCGAGCTGCTCGCGCTGGATGAGGTCACGAACCACGAGTTCGCTCGCGGCCTCACACAGCTCGTCCACCTCGTCGTCCATCGCCGAGACGTCATAACACGCCTCGGCCGTCTCCTCGCGATAGGCGTTCATCGCGGCCTCGATCATCTCGAGGGTCTCGTCGCCGATCCGCTGGATGTCGACGTCAGGGTAGACCTCCTGCTGGGCGTCGCCGGCGTAGTCGCCGAGGTTAGTCGCGAGGTCGGCGATGCGCTCGAGGTCGGTGATGATCTTGAACGATGCGGCGATGAATCGGAGATCGCCGGCCACCGGCTGCTGGAGCGCGATGAGGTCGATGCAGTCCCGCTCGAGCTCGAGATAGAGCTCGTTGACCTCCGTGTCGCCGGTGATCACCTCCTCGCCGAGGTCGCCGTCCTGCTGTTCGAGTGCGTCGAGCGCCAGTCGCAGGCGCTCCGCGACGACCTCGCTCATATAGAGCACGTCGTCGCGCAGTTCGTCGAGTTTGGTCTGGTATTCCTTGCGAACCATCGGTGAACCCGTGTCGTCGTTCCTCGCGGGGCGAACGCCCCGGCGCCGTGCGTCGATCCGCTTGCTTCCAGTCGAACGGCGGTGATACTTAAATATACCTCCCGACGACGGGCGTCGGGACGGACCGGGCCGGTCCGTCCGGTTCGGTGCCCACTGCCCACTGCTGACCGTTCGGGGCGGGTACCGGCTATCCGAACTTGCCGGTGATGTAGTCCTCCACGCGCTGGTTCTCGGGATTCTCGAAGATCTGATCCGTGTTGCCGAACTCGACGAGCTGGCCGCCGGTGAGAAACACCGCGGTCTTATCGGATATCCGTGCCGCCTGCTGCATGTTGTGGGTCACGATGATCACGGTGTACTGCTCGGAGAGGTCCGCGATCAGGTCCTCCACCTTCGCGGTCGCGACGGGGTCGAGCGCGGAGGCCGGCTCGTCCATCAGGACGACCTCCGGGTCCGGCGCGATCGCGCGGGCGATGCAGAGCCGCTGTTGCTGGCCGCCCGAGAGGTCGAGTCCGGAGCTGTCGAGCTGGTCTTTCACCTCGCCCCAGAGCGCGGCGTCCTTGAGCGCCTGCTCGACGCGGGCATCCATGTCGCCCTCGAATCCCTGGATCTTCAGTCCGTAGGCGACGTTGTCGTAGATCGACTTCGGGAACGGATTGGGCTTCTGGAACACCATCCCGATCTTCCGGCGGAGCGCGACGGGATCGACGTCCTCGGCGTAGACGTCGGCCCCGCGGAACTTGACGGTCCCGGAGATCCTCGCGGCGTCGATCATGTCGTTCATCCGGTTGAGACACCGGAGATACGTCGACTTTCCGCAACCCGAGGGACCGATGATCGCCGTCACTTCCCGCTCGGGGATCCCGACCGTGACCGGCTGGAGCGCCTGTTCATCGCCGTAATGAACGGTCAACTCCTCCGATCGGATCACCGACTGCGATTCGGGGATCTCCTCGATCGTCGGGGTGAGTTCCTCGGTCTCGCCCGGTCGAACGGTCTCGTCAGCGGGCGAATCGCTCGGGGACGAATCGTTCAGGGACGAACCGGCCGAGGCTGATGCGTCGGCGTCGGTCTCCTGGATGTGGTAACTGTCGCTCATAGGTTGGTCGGTCGCGATGGAAATCCGCGGGGACCACGCGGCGGGACGGACGAAACCCGTCGAGGGACGCCGTCGACCGGGAGCTTCTCGCGGCGGTCCTTCATCACCTGGTGAACAGACCTCGAACACGTAAATAACCTACTATAAGAACTATATAGAGATATATTCAGATACCGAATATCTCGATTGAACCGCTCTTCGGAGATCCGAAATAGACCAGTTATCCCGGCCTTTCCCCGCCGAAATGACCCGATTATTCGATCACAGTCGATCGGAAATACGGGAGTATATATACAGTTAGATTTATAAATAGCCTACGGAGAGATCAACGTATGGAAACGCGGAAGGTCCAGGTGACGGGCGGGTCGACGTATACGGTGTC
Source organism: Halopenitus persicus (assembly GCF_002355635.1). GTDB lineage: Archaea > Halobacteriota > Halobacteria > Halobacteriales > Haloferacaceae > Halopenitus > Halopenitus persicus_A. The sequence continues at coordinate 819,297 of NZ_AP017558.1, forward strand.
GATCCCCAAGACGTGGGCGAACCGAAACGACGTCGAGGCCGGAAGCGAGGTCGAGTTCTACCCCGACGGGGACTCGCTGCTGCTCAGCCCGCGGTCGGACGAGGAGCGGACGACCGGCACCCTCGACATCAGCGACCTCGCCGACCGGGAGCTCACGCGGGCGGTGATGACGATGTACGTGAGCGGCTTCGACGTCATCGCGCTGGAGGGGTCGGAGATCACCACCGAACAGCGGTCGACCATCAGGGAGGCGACCCAGAGCCTCGTCGGCCTCGAGGTGCTCGAGGAGACCCGCGATCGGGTCGTCGTCCGGGACCTGCTCGACTCCTCGGAGCTGTCGATCCACAACGCGGTCACCCGGATGCGGCTGATCTCCACCTCGATGCTTGCGGACGCGCTCGCGGCGCTGCGGGATCTCGACGACGATCTCGCACGCGACGTGACCCGGCGTGACGACGACCTCGATCGGCTGTGGATGGTGGTTTCGCGCATCTTCCGGTCGACCCTGCGTACGCCGAAGGCGGCCGAGGAGCTCGGGTTGCCCCGCGAGGCGTGTTTCGATTACCACTCCAGCGCCCGCCAGCTCGAGCGGATCGGCGACCACGCGACGAAGATCGCCCATCTGACGCTCAACATCGACGAGCCGCTTCCCGAGGACGTCCTCTCGGCGATCGACGACCTCCACGAGGACGCCGTCGAGGTGATAGACACCGCAATGGACGCCCTCTTCGAGGACGACACCGAGGAGGCCACGGCGATGGCGAACGACGCGCGCGAACACGTTCGCGACATCGACGACCGGGTTCGGCAGATCGACGAGCTGCTCCGCGACCTCGACCCGGCGCGGGCACAGCTGCTCGGGCTCGTCGTCGACTCGGTCCTCCGGAGCGCCGATTACGGCGGCAACATCGCCGAGACGGCGCTGCAGAAGGCGGCGCCGACGCCATAGTTCACCGTAGTTATATCGTCGTACGGGCCCACGGATCCGTATGCAGATCGCCGAGTTCGGCCTCGAGCGGTGGTTCGACGAGCACGAACACGACGCGGACATCATGCTCGCCGAAAGCGGGATCCGGTCGCTTGACGCCTCCCGGTTCGATCTCGATCCCGGGCGGCTGGGGTACGTCATCCCGACGGACGGCGACCCGGCCTTTCGGGCCACGATCGCCGAGAGATACGGTCGGGACGCCGACGAGGTGGCGTTTACCTGCGGCACCCAGGAGGCCAACTTCCTGACGTTTCTCGGGTTGCTGGCGTCGACCGACGGTCCGGACCCGGACCGCGACCGGGGCCGGGGCTCACACGCCGTCGTCGTGACGCCGACCTACCAGGCCCTGTCGGCGGTGCCCGAGGCGTTCGGCGAGGTAACGCGGGTGGAACTCGAGCCGCCGCGGTGGACCCTCGATCCCGACGCCATCCGCGAGGCTATTCGATCCGACACCGCCGTCGTCGTGATCAACAACCCGAACAACCCGACCGGCCGGTACCACGGCGAGACGACGATGCGGGAGGCGTACGCGATCGCCGCCGCCCACGACGCCTACCTGCTGTGCGACGAGGTCTACCGCCTGCTCGCCGACGATCCGATCCCGCCGGTGGCACGCTTCGGACCCCACGGGATCTCGACGACGAGCCTCACGAAGGCCTACGGACTGGCCGGGCTTCGGTTCGGCTGGATCGCGGGCCCGCGGGAGGTGATCGAGGCGGCCCTCCGGTGGAAGGACTACACGACCATCTCGCCGAGCCCGTTCGGACAGCACGTCGCCCGGCAGGCACTGGGCCGCCGCGAGGACCACATTCTGACCGAGAACCGCCGTCTCGCGCGAACCAACCGGGAGATCACGGCCGAGTGGGTCGACCGCCACGGCCTGGACTGGCTGCCGCCGGTCGGCGTCAACGGGTTCGTGACGGTGCCGGACGGCTTCGGCGACGCGATGGCGTTCTGTCGGACGGTCGTGTCGGAGGCGAGCGTCGTGTTGGCGCCCGGAACGCTGTTCGGCCACCCGGACCGGTTCCGGATCGGTGTCGGGCTCCCGACCGACGACCTCGAGGAGGGGCTGGCCCGCGTCGGCCGGGTGATCCGTGACCGGAACGCGGGACGGATATGACCCCGCCGAGCGCGGTCGTGTCCCGATCGGTTCCCCGCGGATCCGGGGAAGCCGGCCGGTCCCGCAACCTCTTTCCGCGCGCTCCGCGAACCGCGAGGTATGAGCGACGAGCCGTTCGATCCGGACGCGATCGAGAGCTACCGCGAGGCGGGAGCGATCCTCGCCGAGGCGATGAACGAGGCGCGGGGGATGGTCGAGCCCGGCACGACCCACCTCGAGATCGCCGAGTGGACCGAGGACTACGTCCGGGACCGGGGCGCCGGACTGGCGTTCCCCGTCAACATCAGCGTCGACGAGGAGGCCTCCCACGCGACGCCCGCCGCCGAGGACGAGACGACGATCGGCGAGGAGATGGTGTGTCTGGACGTCGGCGTCCACGTCGACGGCTACATCGCCGACGCCGCGGTGACGGTCGACCACACCGGCTCGACGGAGCTCGTCGAGGCGTCGGAGATGGCCCTCGAGGCCGCGATCGACGAGGCGGGCCCGGGCGTCCCGGTCGGCGAGATCGGCCAGGCGGTCGAGGACGTCATCCGCGGGTACGGCTACACGCCGGTCCTGAACCTCTCGGGCCACGGCGTCGAGCGGTACGACGCCCACACCGGCCCGAACGTCCCGAACCGCGGCGTCGACCGGTCGGTCACGCTCGAACCGGGTCAGGCGGTGGCGATCGAGCCCTTCGCGACGGACGGCCGCGGCAAGGTCGGCGAGGGGACGACCGAGGAGATCTTCGAGCTCGAGCGCGACCGAAGCGTCCGTGACCGCCGTTCCCGGCAGGCGCTGGAGGCGATCCGGGAGTTCGACGGACTCCCGTTCGCCGCCAGATGGCTCGACGTCGACGGCGTCGAGATGGCGCTGCGCCGGCTCAAACAGCGGGACGTGATCACGGGCTATCCCGTTCTCAAGGAGTCCGACGGGCAGCTCGTGAGCCAGGCCGAACACACGATCCTGGTCACCGACGACGGCGTCGAGGTCACGACCGCCGGCATCCACGGGTTCGATTGAGGCTGCCGCAGGTCGAACGACGTCCCGGGTGGACCCGTCGCCGCGTCAGACGTCGTTCATCCGGGTTGCGGTCTCTCGACCACAGCGCGTACAGACCGCAACGCGGTACGGCTCCCGGGAGAAGGCGGCGTTCTCAGGGTCCTCGCTTTCGGTTCGGATCTCGACGCGGACGCGGTGGTGGGTCTCCTCGCGACAATCGGCGCAGCGCTCGCGGTCGGCATCCGGATCGGCGGCGGGATTCGCCATACGGCTCCGCCTACTCGGGAGCTCCGCAAAAAGCCTCGCCTCCCGGCGGATTTCGATCGATCCCGACGGCGAGCGACGCGTCGATCGGCGCGACTCCGAGCGACGCGAACGGTTGGATTCAAGTCCGCGCCCTCGCAACCGGTGGGTATGAACCCAGGGGATCGCGTCCGCGTCGAACGGGCGGGCGTCACGAACGAGGGCGTGTTGATGCCCTCCACCACGGCCGAACACCTCGTGGTCAAGCTCGAGGGCGGGTACAACGTCGGCGTCGACCGCGAGTCGGCGTCGGTCGACGTCCTCGAGTCGGACGTCCACGCCGTCGACGACGAACCGGATCCCGAGGCCGGCGACGTCTCGGAGATCACCTTCGACGACGACCTGCCGACCATCTCGCTCATCTCGACCGGCGGGACGATCGCCTCGACGGTTGATTACCGGACCGGCGCGGTGACCGCCCGGTTCGACGCCGAGGACGTCCTCCGGGCCGTCCCCGATCTGGCCGGCCGGGCGAACTACCGCGGACGGGTGGTCGCCAACATCCTCTCGGAGAACATGGACCCCGACATCTGGCAGGAGCTCGCGTACGCCGTCCACGAGGAGATCGCGGCCGGGGCCGACGGCGTCGTCGTGATGCACGGCACCGACACGATGCAGTACTCCGCGGCCGCGCTGGCGTTCACCCTCGAGACGCCGGTCCCGGTCGTGTTCACCGGCAGCCAGCGCTCGGCGGACCGACCCTCCTCCGACAACGTGATGAACGCGGTCTGTGCGGTGGAAGCAGCCAAATCGGACTGCGCGGAGGTGCTCGTCTGCATGCACGCCGACGAGTCCGACGACGCGTGTGCGCTCCACCGCGGAACGCGCGTGCGCAAGAACCACACCTCCCGGCGGGACGCCTTCGAGACGGTCGGCGCGAAACCGCTCGGGGAGATCGACTACGAGGCCGCCACCGAGGCCGGGGCGGACGGCGCGGTCGCCGACGAGGCGATCACGGTCCGGCGCGAGCACGCGAGCCGCGGGGAGACGGCGCTCGACATCGCGCCCGACCTCGCGGACGGCGTCGAACTCGCCACCTTCGCCCCGGGAATGAGCCCGGCCGCCTGGGAGCACCTGGACGACGCGGCGGGAGTCGTGGTCGCGGGCACGGGACTGGGCCACGTTCATACCGACCTCATCCCCCGGATCGAGGCGCTCGTGGACGACGGAACGCCGGTCGTGATGACGAGCCAGTGTCTCGAGGGGCGCGTCTGCGACCGCGTCTACGACACCGGCCGTGACCTGATCGATGCGGGGATCATCGAGGGCGGCGATATGCTCCCCGAGACGGCGCTGGTGAAGCTGATGTGGGCGATCGCCAACACGGACGACGTTGCCGACACGATGCGAACGCCGCTGGCGGGCGAGCTCACCGCGGAGTCGCGGCCCTGGCGATGACCCGGTCCGAATGCGGTCGAGTTCGCGGGGAGCGCTGATGGATCCCATCGTCGCGATGGATCCCCTCGTCGTCGACCTCGCGACCGCCAGGTCGCTGCTGTATTACGGCGCCATCTACGGCGTCGTCCTCGCGGTCGCGGTCTGGATCTACCGGGACGCCCGCGAGCACGGAATCGGCTACCCGGCAGTCTGGGCGGTCGCGACGCTCGTCTTGACGATCGTGCCCGTGCTCGCGTACCTCTACGTCCGCAGTCGACAGCCCCTGGATCGGACGGCGGAACCGGTCGATCGGGACCCGTAGGGCGGCCCCAGCAGCAATCGACTCAGCCGTCCGTCGTCGTTACTCCTCCTCGGCGTCGGTCTCGACCCCGTTTCGCGGCAGCACGATGAGGGGGCGGTCGCTATCGGTTACGAGCTTCGTGCGGACGCTCCCCGAGAGGAAATCGAGGATCCGACCGCCCCCGCGCGATCGGAAGGCGATCGCGGTCGCGTCGTGCTCCGCGGCGGCGTCGTTGATCGTCTCCGCGACGTCGGTCCCGTAGTGGATCTCGGTCTCAAACGGGACGTCGTCGCCCTCTGCGAGGCCGCGCATCGCCTCGAAGGACTGCTCGGCGATCTCGCGTCGCTGCTCGACGCCGGCCTTGTCGATGCCGCCGCCGGCCTTCTCGATCACGTGGATCACGACGATCTCGGTGTCCGCGTCGAGGTACGCCGAGAGGGCGTCGTAGGTGCTGACGGCGTCGGCCTCGTTCGCGATCGGGACGAGAATGCGGTCCGTGAGGTCGGTCATACCGGTCCCTTCGACCGCGGGTGGTTTAAGCGTTGTATGGTCCGGCGGGGCGTCACACCTCGCTGACCCACACCCGGTAGTCGGCCTCGAGCTCGAAGACGGTCCGGAAGGCGCGCTCGAGGAAGCCCGCGATGCGGTTGGCGTCCGATCGCGCGGTGATCACGACGTTGGTCCCCTCGACCGACTCGGGGCTCTGCAGCTCGTCGATCCGGAACTCGGGATACTCTCCGATCAGGCCCTTCAGCCGCTCGAGCTCGGCGTCCGTGACGTCGAGGACGACCTCGGTTCCCGCCACCTGGATCCACGGCGGGACGTCGTCCTCGACGGTCGTAGTGTCGCTGTCGGGGTCGACGTCGAAGGTCGCCACCGGGCTCGACCGGTTGCGGTGGGCGGTCACCGCGTCGGCGAACAGCGTGCGCCGCTCCGTCTCCTCGGCGGCGTCGAATCGGGTCATACGAAACGGTTTCGCGGCGGGCCTAATAAGGCGGACGGTGAAAGCGAGTGGTATACCGAAAGACAGGCCCATAATAGAGATATAAAATAAACTATATGAATTCGATAATGGTATGAAAATTATATTTATTAGGAATAATCACAAATGAGTAGTTTTGTGACTTAAATCCGCCCGAGCTATCAATCGAATTCGTCGAGATCCAGGCCGGTTCATACAATGGAAATATGTTATGTATTCGTAGTATTGCGGTTAAAACATATGATCACGTGAATTAAAGAGGTATTAACCCCGATCTTCAGCCAGTTTTTTATATTAAATCCTCAAGCGATATGATGTCGATCCGAATTCAAGTTACACGAAAACACTGATGTGGGAAGAGATTCATATATTAAAACATAAAGTATCGAATAAACAATATAAAATGATAATTATCAGATTAAAAATCACAGCACGTTACTGCTCATTGACCCGCCTGTCAGTCAGAGGACCCAACCAACGTATACCAAAGATCTCGGCTGAATTCGTTCGCCAATGAATAAGCAATATTGTGCGCATAATAAAAGAATAAGTAGTCATAAGATCTCCTTGAGATATGGAAGCGGTTAACCCAGCGACTGGTGAGGTCATCGATTCGTATCAGGAAGGAATGGAGAGCGATATCGAGGCAGCCATTTCAGCATCCACTCACGCTTTCGACGAGTGGCGAAACACCTCGCTCCGTGAACGGCAGAAACTCCTCGCCAATGCGGCTGACGTACTTCGTGATCGCCAACGGGAGTTAGCGGAGCTGATGACGCGCGAAATGGGCAAACCGATCACGCAAGCGATGGGTGAGATCGAAAAGTGTGCGTGGGTGTGTGATCATTACGCCGAGTTCTCCAGTGCGTATTTGTCGGCGGATAGTCACCCGAGTCCACCCGGTACGACGGTGAAAACGCGATACGATCCGCTTGGGGTTGTATTGGCCGTAATGCCGTGGAACTACCCGTTTTGGCAGGTCTTTCGTTTCGCTGCACCGAGTCTGACCGCGGGAAACGTTGCACTCCTCAAACATGCCTCCAACGTTCCTGGATGTGCCCTCGCGATCGCGGACGTATTTCGTGAGGCGGGCTATCCGGAGGACGTCTTCCAAACGCTGCTCATCCCATCGGACCGCGTAGAGACCGTGCTGAAGGACGATCGTGTTCGTGCCGCAACGCTTACTGGAAGTGGACCGGCAGGTCGAGCGGTCGCATCTACCGCTGGCGAGTCCTTGAAAAAAACCGTGCTTGAGCTCGGAGGAAGCGATCCGTTCATCGTGCTCGACGATGCTGATCTCGATGACGCAGCAGAAACCGGGGCCTGGGCTCGGAATATGAACGGTGGCCAGTCCTGTATCGCGGCAAAGCGATTCATCGTTCACGAAGCCGTTTACGATGCGTTCCTTGAAAAGCTCGAATCCCGTATTGAATCACTCGTGATTGGGGACCCGATGGATGAGGAGACCGAAATCGGCCCGCAGGCAAGTCAGCATTTGATGGAGGATCTCCATCAGCAAGTCGAGGAGAGCGTGTCTGCAGGTGCAAATCTACTCACGGGAGGCCAACCCCTTGATCGGGATGGCGCGTTCTATCCACCCACGATCCTAACCGATATTCCTGCCGAGTGTCCCGCGGATTCAGAGGAGCTATTCGGGCCGGTCGCATCCGTATTTAAAGTCACGAACGAGCAGGAAGCCGTCGCGAAGGCAAACGAAACTCGATTCGGCCTCGGTGCGTCGATATGGACCGAGGATCGTGGCCGAGGTGAACGGATAGCCGCCGAAGTAGATGCCGGCTGTACCTACATCAATCAACTCACCAAATCCGATCCACGTGTTCCCTTTGGCGGGGTGAAGGACTCGGGGTATGGTCGTGAGCTTTCCGAGGCGGGTATCAAGGAATTCGTCAACCGCAAGACGGTGTGGGTAGAATAGACGCCGCCGGCGGAAATCGGCGGTGGCGTAATTCGCCTAGTATGACTTTACTGAATCAGCTACAGTCGTATGTAACAGTCGAAGCTCCAGGATAACGACTTCATTCGGGATCGGCGAAAGTTAACATTCGTTTTGGGTTCTCGACGAGAATTCGTTCGACAGCACTTTCCGAAATTCCGAATTCTCTGCCCGGTTCATCGATCAACAACAACGGAACCACGTCATTAACGATGTGGAAGTATCCTCGTCCACCGTATTTGGCCAGCTGTGACTTTCGGTGCCGATCGTGTGAAAAGAGGATATGTGATGCATAGCCTTCAGCAACGAGTTCGGAGATCCATTCCGCTCGATGGAGGTTGGACGGACGCGCATAGTCGCGTTCGATCCAGTCTACGGTGAAGTTCCGTTCTGCTCCCCATTCGTCATACGCGATGAACCCACCTCGATCGGCTATCTTCTTTTGATACTCGAGTCCGGTCCCCTCAAAAAATGCACGGTCCATATGATCGATCACGACACGCTCAGCCGGCAACCCTTCGTCTTCGAGAATGTCGAGTATCTTCAGGCCCCACCTCGAAGAAGGATACGTACCATCACGCCGATGGCTCTTCCCGTTCGGATGTACCGTCACGGGGGCACCAGTATCGAGGGCTGCGCGCGCGCCGGCTCGTAGTACTTTTTCTTCATCCTCGTGGATCTCACCGGAGACGCCGAGCTCCCCGATGATTCCAGCACGCACGTCCGTTGAGCCGATTCCGGAGCGAACATCGCTAACGAATTCTTCCCTGATTTCGTCAATGGTTTTCGTAGATAGCTCCGGCGGATGGCTCGCTTGCGTATAGTATGCCGTCCCATGGATGAGGTTCACTCCAGTTTCCCGCATCACTGCGCGTACCGCCTCGGGATCGCGTCCGAAATGTTTCGGCGTGACGTCGACTATGGAGTCTCCGCCGTGCCGATAGTACTTTGAGATCTCCTCGATGGCATCATCGAGCGAATCCAGAAATAGTTGTTCAGGTGCCATATGGAATCCGCCGCCTTGTTGTACAAACCATCGATTCTCAAGGGCTAGCGGCTCCCTCGAGCGCCGCTGATCGATCGGCGATTCGAACTCGACCTTGTCGGATGTAACCGAAAGGTCGGTAAACAGGTGTTCGTGTGCCATCGTTATCCCGAGTGAATCGGGATCGATCCGACCGTCTACAGTGACGATGCTACCAGCATCCTGCCTCATACTAGCGAGATTAGTGACATCACATATCAACCTATTGGTAGCGGAAGATCTGTGCAGAATCGAGTTTCGATATGTAGTCGAACTGGATCAACCGATTAGGAAGTGATCCCCTCCAGTGAGGGAATCTTCTCTCGCGCGAGCCACCGTTCGATCGCGGCACATCCCTCGTCACTAACCGGCGAATATGGAGGTCGAGGAGTACCGATCGGAACGCCGGAAAGGTTCGTTGCAGCTTTGACTGCAGACATCAGCCCGACGTCCACCTCTGCCGGCGGGAAATCGACGAAGGATCGCTGTGCTTCGGTTGCAGCTTCTAGCTCCTCGTTTTTGAACGCTTCGTACACCCTCATTGCCGGACTACTGGCCGGAGCGGGAATTACCGCACCCTGACCTCCAGCAGCCAATACGGGCAACAGGACATCCATCGTTCCGAATACTGACGCCAATCCTGCGTTATCGATGTTCTCAATGAGCCACGCGATCTTCTTCCAGTTGCGGGACGTTTCTTTGATATACTCGACGTTCTCATACCGAGCAATCCGTCGCATCGTCTCGGTGGAGAGATCGACGGTGACCGATGGGTTGTTGTACAACAAGATCGGTAGATCCGTTGCTTCCGAAATGGATTCGTAGTACCGTTCTATGGCGGCATCACTCGGGGGGAGTCCCCACGGCGGCATCGCGAGGATACCGTCAGCACCAATCGATTCCGCGTGTGCCGTGAGCTCGATAGCGACGCTCGTTGAGGGATGGGAGACGCCGGCCAGAACCGGACGCTCATCGGACGCGTCGATCGTAGCTTCGATCAGGTCCTTCCGCTCGGACACCGTCAACGCAACCGTTTCTTGTACACCGGTTCCCGCGGCGATGAGGCCGTGGCACCCACATAATTGCGTGAATGCAACCGACTTCGGAACCAGATCCGTCTTGACGACACCATCCTCGATCGGAGTTAACACTGGCGAGAGGATCCCACTGATCGTGTCTTCCATTACGATCCCACATTTAGAGGAATGATATATAATATTATCGGATACCACGATAACGAACACGAGACGAACCACCCGAGCCGTCGATTTCACCAATCAATTCGATCCGATCACAACAGCTTACGTGTCCATATTGAAGGGATCGGAAACCTCCCCAGCGAGATCAATCCAGACGCTCTTCGTCTGAAGGTATTCATCGAGACCCTGTTGACCTTGTTCCCTTCCAAGGCCGCTGTCTTTGTATCCACCCAACGGAGAGCGGTAAGACATCACGCGGTATTCGTTAATGCAGACGGTGCCAGCATCGATCGCGTCGGCCAACCGGTGGGCTCGACGAATGTCTTCCGTCCACACGCCAGCGGCGAGGCCGTAATCAGTGTCGTTCGCTAACTGGACGGCTTCCTCCTCATCCGAGAATCGGATAACGGATGCCACGGGTCCGAAGATCTCCTCCTGAGCAACCCTCATTTCGCTGTCGACATCCGTAAGAATGGTCGGTTCAATGAAGAGGTCGCCGGCGAGTCTCTGCGGTTGGCTGCCACCGAACGCGATCTCTGCCCCCTCCGAACGGCCGAGATCGATATATTCCTTGACCTTCTTCCATTGGTCCGAGAATGCGATCGGGCCCATCTCCGTTTCAGGATCCAAGGGGTCACCGAGTTTGATCTCGCTCGTCCGTGAAACGAACCGTTCGATGAACTCATCATAAATCTCCTCGGAGACAAGGACGCGCGAGCCGGCAACACACGTCTGTCCACTTGCTGCAAATATCCCTTTGATAACCCCGTTCACAGCGTTATCCAGGTTTGCGTCAGCGAAGACGATGTTGGGACTTTTTCCACCGAGCTCAAGCGAAACCGGAACGAGCCGATCACCAGCCGTTTGGCCGATCTGTCGCCCGACTGCGGTACTCCCGGTAAACGAGAGTTTGTTGACGCTGTCGTGTTCGGTCAACGCTTTCCCCGTGCTTGCGGCGCCCGTAATAACGTTGTACGCACCCTTTGGCAGGTCCGTCTCCTCATAGATGAGTTCGGCAAACCGAAGGGCGCTTACGGGAGTCTGTTCGCTAGGTTTGTGAACGAACGTGTTACCTGCCGCGAGTGCCGGAGCCAGTTTGAGACTTAGTAACAGCAACGGGGAGTTCCAAGGGGTGATCGCTCCAACGACACCGTAGGGTTCCCGTTTGGTATAATTGAACATCTGGCCGTTTTTGTTCTCCACTGGAATCGTTTTGCCCTCAAGCGTATCACAGAGACTCCCATAGTACCGGTACCACTCACCGAGTCCTTCGATCTGTGCCTCCATCTCGCGAATGAGTTTTCCGTTCTGGAGGGTCTCGAGACGTCCGAGCTCTTCGTAGTGTTGATCGAGGACGTCCGCAATTTGGTGGAGAATATCCCGTCGGGTGCTCGGAAGCGTATCCTTCCACGTATTCTCAAACGTATTTCGTGCCGTCTTGACTGCGGCATCAACGTCCTCGGCATCGGCTTGTGGAACCGTTGCCCACCGTTCACCAGTATATGGAAACGTGACGGATATTCGGTCCTCGGAGACGGCTTCGCGGTACTCACCATCGATGAGTACGTCGTACTCATTCACACTATCAACAACAGCGTTGGAATCTGGCATACGAACGAATCTTTCTTGTATGGGCTTATTAATATTGGCACTTTTCAATTCATAGACTAAAATCGGTTCGTAAACACACCCGGATACCCGATATGCAGATCACGGAAACGGTTCTCCATAGGATGGCGACTCCCAGAGTAGTTCGGTGTCAACGAACAGAGATCACGGAGAAACAAAATTACAGAAGTAACCTTGTAATGGATAGTGAGAGCATACGGAAGAAGAGGGCTATGCGGATTCGAGCGTAGGACAGAATGGCCGATGACAGCGAAACCCGCAGATGCAACAGCGTTCGTCAACACCGAACAAATGGGCGTCGACGATTGCCATCGATAAGTTGCAAGATAATTCGAGACCGTTTTTACGCGAATGAGGCAAAACGTTCGGTAACAACGAACTAGATCAGCTATGTGTTTCGTCATAAGGATCGGAGCCAACCCACAGCCCGGAGCACATCTGGGAAAGATATATATAATGAGATGAAGAAACGTCGATCGATGGTTCGAGACGAGCAACCCTACCGAATGGATTCATTACGGGATCCGTCAGAACTGATGCAGCCGGAGCGTCTGGGTGCCCTTCAGCAAACGCCCCTGAGCTTTACCCGCATTCTGATCAAACGAATGGTCGAAGAGGAATGGAACATCGAACTTCAGGAGATCTCAGTCGACGAAAACGGAAACGGACGGGCTAGATACAGCATTACGACACCAACTCACGAGTTCGCATTCCCGATCTATTCTCAAAAGATCAGTGAGGAGAAGAAGACGGATCGAATCACCGCGGACACCTGGGATATGTGGGGATTCCTTTGTGAAGGTGATCCGGATCCGGAATTCGTGGACTGGCAGTTTGAGGAGCTACCGAACGTCCGAACGGGACGAGCGACTCCTGACGATGTACTAATTTGGACACGGGCGAACCGGAGTTCCAGGTTCTTCGGTCACATCGTTGAATCACTGGAGGAAGGCCACCAACCCGACATCGACTTCCTAGCAAAAGGCGGCTACCTGATCCGCTCCTCCGGATACTATGGGAACGGATTGAATGGAACGAGGGCTTTCGCAGCGTTAGGGGATGATCATCCGCTCAATGAGCCGTATTTGGCTCAAATGCTCGCCGCCTATATGTGGCGGATCTTCGGCTACGACCTTGCGGATGCCATTGCAAAGGAGCGAAGCGACGATGCTGCTGACCTAGATTACGAAATTCGAAAGTATCTCGGAACAGGCAACTCATCCGGAATGGGAGTCGCGATTTTTGCGGTTAATCACCCCAAACTGATCCACACGTGGATGCGCACGAGGGAGATCGCGGTCGCACGCGTGAAGACCATTACGCCAACCAACGACGAGATTCGGAAGTTGGTCGATGTGCTGCACAGAGCAGAAGTGTGGTTCGCTGAGGACGAGAGCGACTCAAAGGAGTTTTTCTTGGCGAAATCAAGGATATCCGACGGCCTAAACAGCATCAGAAAAAAGGTGGAGCGTACCAGTCACGTCGACTCCTGGAAGGAACTCACTCGGTGGGCGGATCAGACGTTCGAACCGGAAACCAACGAAGTACTCTATTCTCTGCTGTTGGACGTCCATCCAACCGTGTGTGAGGGGCTTCAGGACGCACTCATCACATCGGAGAAATGTGATATTCAACCTGAGATGACCGTCGAACGCCTTCGGAACATCATCAATACGGACTATGCCTGGGCGCTCGATATCGACATGTCCGCACCGGGAGCCAACGATATCTTCTGGTACCGTTCGGTCAAGGGTGAGGAGCCCCGGTTAGGAAGAAAGGGCGAAAGTACTGCCGAAGAGTACGCTCTTCCCGTAGATATCGCGCTTCAAGTACAACAGCTCGTCGAGGCTTTACAAACGTTTGATGCGTCGACGACCGTCGCTGAGGTGCTTCTCGACCATCCCGAACACAGGTATATCATCGAACGTATTCAGTCGGTGCACGGACTGGCATACGCCGAAATCCGGGGCAATGTACTGGATTCCGACTTCATCCCGCTCCACTTGGTTGCTCTCGTCAAGTCGTTTTGGGGAATTCAGAAGGCACATCCGGCTAACAAAGGATGGGTTAAAGGGACCTTCTTTCAGGGGGCACCACTACCAGAGGACATCCGAAACGGACAGCACTCCTACTGGCTCTATCCGCCAAGACCAAGCCAAAAGACGAGTTCCGAGGTGACACAATGAGATTGAGTTCACGAGAGGTGTTCCAGCTTGCGGACCGCTGTCTCGCCTCGGCTGGCCTTTCGAGAGGCGTCTCGAAGACGAACGCGGAATCAGTTTGGTGGACAGAACTGTACAAAGAACGTGGGCTCACCTCGCTTCACAAGATCATCAACGAAACAGCCGAGTTAGATCAAGGGCGTATTTCGATCGAACGGCAAAGCTCGAACTTCGCCATACTCAATGAAGGCGGTCAGCCGTGTATCGTGTCAAGCACGCCGGCGCTAGATCTCAGCTGTTCGAAAGCGAAGGAATCGGGACTGGGGATTACGTACATTCCGTTCACGGAGCAGGACAGTAGCTTTGCCACGATCGGACATACTGCGTATAACGCCGCAAGTCGCGGGCTCATCTCCATCGTGCTGACGAACTCCCCGGACGGATCGAGAAGCTTCCTCGCAGTCCCTGGTGAAGAGCAGCCGATAGTTGCAGAGACGAAACTGCAAGGGCCGTCCGAAAGCTATCGAAAACTCCGGAGCATCATCACGAACGGGATATATGATCGACGTCATAGCCCATTAGTGCAGGCCTTTTTCGATCAGAGCCAACACACCGACCCGACAACAACGGACGCGGATACGCTTCAGCGACTGTTGGCGGGTGCAATACGGCCAGCTTCGGGAAATAATGATGACTCCGAATCAGGGTTCGTCACGATCTGTTATAGCCCGACGCACCCGCAAAACGCCACGGGAATGCAGCGAGTGGCACACGAGTTCGTGAGGGAAAATACGGATCAATTGACGACCGTATATGAGCCCCCAACGATCAACGAAAAGAGGCGGAAATTGATTAACGAGGGAGTTGTGATTGAGAGGGACGTCTGGGAGGACCTATTCGAATGGAGCAATGGTATATTTTCGCCGGACTCCGTCGGTTCGGAAACCGGTGCTGGTCCCGGTTTGGAACGGTGAGAATCGTTGTGTCGTAGTGAATAGTGATGCGACCTGCCGATCTCACGGGGGTGGGAGAATTAGCTCGAACCACCGATCTTACAGTGTGGATCAACGCCAGTGATGCTCAAACATAACGCGCCCGTCCGGATAAAAGACTAATCTGCAGTACTGGCAAATTTCGTGCGCAGTAATGAAGCGATAGTTGGGAGATGCCGTACGAGTGCTGAAGTGGTACTAACATGTCTCTGAGATTATTTCAATGGTCACCCCCCAATACTATCGAACCGATGTGTGATTCCGTGTAGTCGTAACTCAACATCGATTCACCACGGTATAATGTGGTGAGCTACCCTTGGATTCTGGGATAATTATTTATACCTCCACTATATATGTGGAGGTGCGGATGGTTAGCACAACATACGCACTTGGGTTAGAGAATAGCACTAGATCAGAGAAAGTGGTGTTTATATTATCTGCTAGCTTTTCACTTGCACTGGCGATAGGAGGCATCCTTTATCCGGAGATCGTTAGACAAACGTTGTCAGATCTGTTCAATTATGTCGTGACGTATTTCAATTGGTGGTTTATAGCTCTGAGCCTCATTCTCGTTATATTTTTTGTGGGGCTGATGATTTCGAAATATGGCCGTCTCCGGTTGGGTGGGGAAGAAGCGGACGTTGAGTTCGGTTGGTTCTCTTGGCTTTCGATGATCTTCACAGTCGGTTATTCGAGTTCGGTGTTATTCTATGGTGTTGCAGAACCGATTGCTATTGTTAACAACCCACCAGATACACTACCAACCTATGGAGAACCAATTGAGGTCGTTGCCCTATCATATATGTTCATACATGATATTATGCCTGGCCTCATTGCCTGGTATCTTCCGTTTGGAATCGCATTTGGGCTGATCGCCTGGGGTAAGGGAACTTGGAAGATCAGTACGTTACTCGAACCAATTCTCGATCGAGATCGATATAGCACCGTCTTCTCTATTGTGGATCTACTCACACTTATTGCGATCGTTGGTGGAGTTGCTACTGGACTAGGATTCATAAGTAGCCAGATATCGTCCATCATAGGGATGGTGTATGGGATTCATTCGCAACTTCTAATAACATTAGTTTTCATTGCTATCGCTCTGATATTCTTACTAGATGTGATGGCTGGCCTGGAAAACGGCATTCGAAACGCCGCTCGACTGGCCGTCATTATGAACACGTTGCTAATTGGTATTCTGGTCGTCGTTGGACCGAAATTATTCATCGCCGAGCTAGGGCTCGATGCAACGGGTTTTTGGCTGAATAATATGCCGCGTCTGATGACATACACCGGGTCGACAAGCACGAGTCTCTGGTCAAACTATTGGACTGGCTTCTGGTGGGCTTGGTGGGCCGCTTGGGGGATCTTCGTGGGTAGCTTCGTTGCACGAGTTTCAAAAGGTAGAACGATCCGCGAAGTCTTCCTGGGGTTAGGCATTGCACCGACCGTATTCTTACTGATCCAGCACTCCGTCCTTGCGGGATGGGCGTTGCATCCGAACTACATTAATGAAATCACAGCAGCGTATCTAGAACAGGGGCAAGCTGCAGCACTAAGTACCCTCATTACAGTCGCACCCTATTCTAATCTCATCGGTGTCTTAGTCTTAATCGCGTTTGTGAGTTATATACTTACGTCTCTTGATTCAGCCGTCTATATGCTTGCAGCAATTAACACGGGTGAGCAAGAACCAAATCAACGGAACCGTGCCGTCTGGGGAGTCCTCCTGATCAGTATTGGAATTATGACGACCTATCTCGGAGGTGGAGCAGGTGTCTTACAGTCCTTGTCTACATCACTTGCACTACCATTCACGGTGCTATACCTAGTCGTGTTGGTTAGCATCTATGTGGTAGTGAAAAATAGATACCATAATAATTATGTTACTATTAGTGATTTGCTCGATCAAAGAAAGGCTACCGTCGAACCAGTACAGTCTGAAGGAGGGCGGAAGGATCAACCGAAACCAGTTGCTGATGGTGAAGGTGGAGAATCAAAATAGCGCTCCGAAATTTCACTAGACGGAACAACTACCACTCCGTTATTTCGTAGAAAAAGACGAGTTTTTTATATCTTCACAATTACGTATCATTACTCCTTTCACCGTCGCGAAGACTCGCTACCGCGTCGAGGCTAAAACCACTTCCTCGAAAGGATAAAGTACGATATTTCCGGCGGCTACTTGACCAACTCAAAGAAATGGAACATACGGATGACCTCTAGGTTACCAGGAAAGCGTCGTCAGTCTAGAGGTTCTTGCGGTGGCCGCGGTCACGATACCAAGCCTTCCACGATGCACTCCGCGAATACGGTATCTAATCGAGGATCAAACCCGTAAATCGTTCCGGATATGCACGTAAGCACCTCCACAATATTCTTATACTTCCAATAGCCTTATCAGATACTAATTTAATTATGTGATATGCGCTTTGACCCGACAAAGACTGCCCTTGTGGTAGTGGATATGCAGAATGGATTCGCCAAACCAGATGGGTGTCTGTATGATGCTTCAAGCAACAACGCGATCGATAACATATCTGAATTAATAGAACTAATGCGGGAGGCCAATGCCGAAATCATCTTTACTCGAGACATCCATCCACCAGAACAGTTCAAGCAATCATATTCCTATGATGAATCCACCCGTTGGGGAGACTATATTGTAGAGAACAGTTGGGACGCAAACATAGTCGATGAATTCGAGATACACGACGACGATCATATCGTCGATAAATACACGTATGATGCTTTCAACGAGACTGGATTGGAGGCCTTCCTATCAACACACGGTCTTACTGACTTAATTTTCTGTGGTACTCAAGCAAGTATTTGCGTACTCCATACCGCAAGAAGCGCCGCGCTTCTTGATTTCCGATCCGTTATCGTATCCGATGCAGTCGGCTACAGATCGACGAAATGGCGGGATTTTGCATTAGAACATTTTAGCCTCGCATTCGGGGAAACAATCACTCGTGAGAGTGTTGCATTCACTCAACAATAACTTAATTACGTCGTGAAAATCCGATCTAATGATGATTTGATGTTTTCGGCGTCTTAATCGTGTATTCAATAATATGATTGAGTGACATTAATTATAAATAATTCACACAAATTGTATTGCTGAGTCAAGGATCTAATAAACCAAATTTAATCCGATGTCATCGGCAGCTGCACGCAACCGATCCAATAACTCCCCCTCACAGCGCTCCTTATCGACCCGATAAGCCGGACCGGCAACTGCGAGTGCCCCCCGAACCGTGTCTTGAGAAATGAGAGGCACAGCGACGGCGTTCATTTCTCGAATGCCTTCCCCGAGGTTCAATGCGTATCCCTGGTCGCGAGCTTGGTTCAGCTCCTCCGTGAGTTCTTCAGGGTCGGTGATCGAGTTTTCCGTTTGTTTTGGTAGACCAGATTCCTCAATGATTTCAGTCGTCTTCTCATCCGGAAGGTGAGCAAGAATAACCTTCCCGCCGGAGTTCACGTGCATATGCTCCCATGATCCAATAAGCGCATTCACGTTGATTTCGTCATTGGGATCGCGACCGTCCAAGTACATCAATCGACCATTTTCGTGGGTCATTAACCAAGAGGATTCACCGGTGTCCGCCGCAATTTGGTTGAGGACGGGAAAGGCAGCCGAATAAACATCTCGTTCGATACGTGTGTATTGACCATACCTAAACAGTTCTAAGCCGAGGTGGTATTTTCCGTTGCGTTTTACAATAAAGCCGTGAGACTGCATTGTTTTTAGATGGCTATGAACCGAACTCTTTGCTAAATTCAATTTGTTTGCTAGTGTAGTAACGCCGATACCGTTTGCGTCACGTACCTCCTCGATGATCGCTAAGAGCGTCTCATCGGACTTCACCAGACGATCGGTAGTTGAATCCGAATTCATATATTATTCATGACTATGGAACGTACTAACAGTTACGAGAATCCCCCTAATAAATATATGAAATAATATATTTTACGTATCAAACAGGAATAGTATATGAATATAGGTCGTTTCGTTGGATCTCCCCACGATCCGTAGTAGCATTCATCGCGGGGAATAGGACTCGAATCCGAACTAGTGATGGTGACTATTCTCAGATCACCTATATAAACATCATAATTATAAACTGTGTATTGATATTATATGACAACGAACTTATGAGACAAAGTCGTTTAGAACTGCTGCGGAGATCACGCGAGATCCGAACAAAAACGCGGATGATCGAACACCAACTGATCCGATCCAAGTTCTCCAAGTTTCACAACGCATATTTATGTCAGATGGATTTGGAGAACGGCGGTAGCAGGTATGTTTCGGCGATCGCTCCGAACTATGAATATTTGGTAATGACAAAGACTAAGCGTCTCGAGAGAGATGCGGTACCATGGCACGGGACGCCGGAAAACGAACCATCCAATCGGTCGATCGGGGATGTGAGCTCCTGGAGGCCCTCCGCCGGAACGGGCCGTCGACGATCTCGGAGCTGGCGTCCGACTCGGAGCTGTCGGCGGGCAGCGTCCACACGTACCTCTCGACGCTGCGGGACCACGGTTTCGTGGACAAGGACGGAACGGAGTACCGGCTCGGCTCGATGTTCATTCCCTTCGGCATTCGAGCCCGGAACCGATCGACGCTGTACGCGGCCTCGAGGACGATCATCCAGGAACTCGCGCTCGAAACGGGCGGTTGCGTTCACCTGCAGACCGAGTACGATAACCGGCTCCTCATCCTGGAGGAGGTATACGGGGAGAACGCCATCGGCAAGGACTTCCACATCGAGAAACGTGGCCGGCTCCAGCGACACGTCAACTGTACTGCGGGCGGAAAGTCCATACTCGCGTATCTGCCCGAGTCGCGGGTCCACGAGATCCTCGACGATCATGGGCTCCCCTCGCGGACCTCCCGGACGATCACGGACCGGGAGCGGCTGCTGGAGGAGCTGGAGACGGTTCGGGACCGCGGCTACGCGCTCAACGACCAGGAACACATGCCGGGCATCCGAGCGGTGGGCGCCCCCATCCTGCACGACGAGGACGGGACAGTGCTCGGGGCCGTCAGCGTCTCGGGGTCGGCCGCGAGCTGGACCGGCGACCGGTTCGAGCGGACGCTCCCCGCGGCGGTCACGGAGGCGGCCAACGACATCGAGATACGGATCCATTCACGGGAGCGCGAGGTGTGAACTCACCGCCTGCCCGATCGGTTTCGGATTCGTCAATGTGAAATCCGGAGACGCTGTCGCGACCACTCGGCCGTGACGACGTCAAACTGACACGTATATAGCTGTAATATCCCTGCCGATCGGAACCAAAGAAGCGGCGACGTGCCGCCCTCGTCGAGGTCGTTTGGCAATGACAAACTCCGGGGCGCCGTCGAAACGCCGTCCGGACTCCACGAGCCGGTGGTCGGGGGCGGCGATCGAGTGTTCAGTGTTGACTCCCCCAAAATATTTATATAGATAGTGTACAATGGGTCGGTCGCATGGTAGAGGATGACTATTACGTGAGCATCGATACCGGCGGGACCTTCACCGACGGCTACGTGTCGTCTCCGGACGGATCGACGACGGTCAAGGTCCCGACGACGGACCACGACCTCACGGTGTGTTTCCGCAACTGCATCGACAAGGCGGCGGCCAAGCTCGACAAGCCGACCGAGGAGTTCCTCGTCGACACGGACGTCATCCGGTTCTCGACGACGATCGGGACGAACACGATCATCGAACGGTCGGGCCCGAAGATCGGGCTCATCGCGACCGCCGGCGAGGAGGACGACCTGTTCAGCGCCGAGGACGCGGACGAGGGACTGATCGCGGGCGATGACCTCGTGATCGGCGTCGAGGAGCGGACCGACGCGGACGGCGAGGTGGTCGACCCCGTCGACGCCGACGAGGTACAGGCGGCCGCCAAGACCCTGATGAACAGGGGCGCGAAGCTCCTGCTCATCAGCTTCGCCAACTCGTTTCACGACGAGACGAACGAGGAGCGGGCGCGCACGGTCATCGAGACCGAGTATCCGCCCCACTACCTCGGTCCCAACCAGGTGCTGACCGCCAACGAGGTCAGCAGCCGGCCGGGATATCGAACGCGAACGTACACGGCCCTGGTCAACGCGTACGTGCACCGGCCGATGGCCCGGTCGCTTTATAAGGCGGAGGACGACGCCCGAAACAGCGGCTACTCGAACCCGCTGCTCATCGGCCAGTCCACCGGCGGCGTCGCCGGCGTCTCCAAGACCGTCGCGTTACACACCTACAACTCCGGCCCGGTCGCGGGGGTGCTCGGGGCCGACGCGTTCCGGGAGCTGTACGACCTGGACTCGGTGATGAGCGCCGACATGGGCGGCACGAGCATCGACCTGGGAACGATCGTCGACGGCGAGCTCGAGCGAAACCTTCTGCCGGAGGTCGCGGACATGCCGGTCCACGTCCCGATGATCGACGTCCACACGGCGGGCGCCGGCGGCGGAAGCGTCGCCTCGGTGAGCGACGGGGAGCTCTCGGTCGGCCCCGAAAGCGCCGGCGCGGAGCCGGGCCCGGCGTGTTACGACCTCGGCGGATTCCAGCCGACGACGACGGACGCGGACGTCGCGCTGGGCTACATCGACCCGGACTACTTCCTCGGCGGGGACCAGCAGCTCAACGCGGACCGGGCCGAGGAGGCGCTCGAACGGCAGGTCGCCGACCCGCTCGGCGTCTCGGTCGCGGAGGCCGCGCTCCAGGTCAGACGGCGCGTCGATCGGAACATCGCCGACAGCATCGAATCGCAGCTGGCCGAGCGCGGCGAGGACCCGGCGGACGTCACCCTGATCGCCTACGGGGGCGCGGGGCCGACCCACTGCTGTACCTTCGCCGAGGCGGCCGGCATCAACCGCGTCATCACCGCCCCCGCGGCGGCCGAGTTCAGCGCCTTCGGCGGAGCGACCCTGGACGTCGAACACCGCTACTCGGAGGCGCTCGGCGAAACCGTCGTGGGCGACGTCCCCTCCGTCGACGAGAAGGCGTTCGATCGAACCGTCGAGCGGCTGGAGGCGGAGGCGATCCAGGACATGGCCGGGGAGGGGTTCGACGCGGACGACGTCGCGCTCCAAACGTCGATCCTGGCGCGTCTCGGCGACGAGACCCGCGAGGTCGACGTGCCGTCCCGGCTCGCGGGACCGGACGATCTGGCCCCCGTGATCGACGCGTTCGACGCGGACCCGGAGGACGAGATCGACCTCGACACGCTGGTGTTGACCGCCGTCGGGCCCGTCGCCACCGAGGACCTGGACCGCCACGATCTCGGGGACGCCGACCCCGGCGACGCCCGAAAGGGGTCCCGCGAGGCGTACTGGCCCGTCGACGGCTGGGTCGAAACCGACGTCTACCAGCGTGAGGACCTCGCGCCCGGCAACGTCGTCGAGGGACGAGCACTGATCGAGGCGACCGACACGACCTACGTCGTCCCGGACGGCTGGACGTACACGATCGACGAATACGCAAACGGGATCATCGAACGATGAGCTTCGGATCGCCGCCGGCCGTCGACTACCTGGACGGGCTCTCGACGGAGCAGCCGTTCGTGCCCCTCGTCGACACGCTGGCGGCGGAGATCAACCAGGTTCCCCACGAGGTGTACCACCGGGACGCGACGCAGTCGGCGAACGGCCGGCAGCGCGCACAGCGGCTGTTCGAACACGACGCGGTGGCGACCACCCTCGACCGGACGCTGCTGTGTGACGTCCTCGACGCCGCCGTCGAGTGGAGCGACGAGGCCGACCGGTTCGTCGTCGAATCGGTCTCCGGGAGCGGCGAGCTGAGCGCGCCGACCGACGTGGCTGCCGCAGGACGCGTTCCCACGGTCCTCGACGTAACGGAGCGGCTCGCCGCGACCCTCGACGACGTCGCGGTCGTCGGCGGGCTCCCCGGCCCGGTGGCGACGTTCAACGAGCTGCTGGCGGACGCACGCCTCGACGCGAACCCGGAGACGACCGCGCTGATCCGCGAGGTCTTCGGCGACGTGGCGCGGGCGTACGGCCGAGCTGGCGTCGACGCGTTCCTCGTGACCGAGTTCGCCACGGGGGCCCAGTCGCCGGCCGCCGTCGTCGAGACGGACGTCGGGGCGCTGGAGATGCTCGGAAACATCGCCGAGTTCTTCGGCGTTCCCGTGGCGTTCGTGCCGGAGGGATACGACGTTGACGTCGCGGCCGAGATCGCCGAGCGGACGCCGATCGACGGCGTCCTGCTGGACAGCAGCGATCCCGCGACGCTGGCCGACCGGTTCCCCGACCTTCGCGTCGGCGGCGGGATCACCCCCGAGCTGCTCGCGGAGTCGACCGACGAGATCGAGTCCACGATCGAGGCCCGCTTCGAGGCCGCGCCGAGCGCGGTGTTCCCCGCCAGCGGAACCGAGATCCTGCCGGAAACGCACCCGAGCAAGCTCAAGGCCGTCTCACGGGCCGTGGGGGCGACGACGTGAGAGACGCAAGAGAAACGATGACAGGACACACCCACACACCGAACGCGACCGACGGAACCGCATCGATCGGCCGAACCGAACGGCCACCCGAACCGACCGACGCAGTCGAGCACGACCGACGGAGTGAGACCAGATGAGCACGACGAAACGGATCACGGAATATCTGGAGATCGACCTCGAGGACCGGACGTGGACCTGCACCGAGTGTGCCGAGACCATCGCGCCGGCCGACGAGAACTACAAACGCGGCTGCCTGGTGCGCGAACGCCATCCGCACGAGGTCCACCGACCACTGATCGAGGACGCGGACTACTCGTTCGCGCCGGACCCCGACTGGGTGCGGATCGTGGAGTTCTATTGCCCGGGCTGCGGGACGATGGTCGAAAACGAGTACCTCCCGCCGGGACACCCGATCACCCACGACACCGAGCTGGACGTGGACGCGCTGGCGGAAGAGCACGGAGGGTCGCAATGACGACGCGGATCAACATCGACGCGGGCGGGACGTTCACCGACTGCTTCACCCTCCACGACGGCGAGGCGGTCTCGGCGAAGACGCCGACGACCGAACACGACATGTCGGAGTGTTTCTTCCAGGGGATCCGCAAGTGTGCGTCCCAGCTCGACGTCGGCCTCGACGACCTCATCGCCGACGTGGACTCGATCCGGTACTCCACGACGACCGCGATGAACCGGCTGATCGAGCGGAAGGGCCCAAAGCTCGGGCTGCTCACCACGGCCGGCGTGCAGGACTACCCGCAGATCGGTCGCGGCCCGCGCTGGGCGGACGGGCTCACCGACAGCGAGCAGCGGAACATCTCCGACGCGAAGAAGCCGGAGTACCTCGTCCCCGACTCCCGAACCAAGGGGATCCGCGAGCGCGTCGACAGCGAGGGGGCCGTGCTTCGACCGCTCGACGAGGAGCATGCCCGCGAGCAGATCCGCGACCTCGTCGACCGGGGCGCGCGGGCGATCGTCGTCAACCTGCTGTGGTCCTACGAGTACCCCGAACACGAACAGCGGATCCGGGAGCTCGTCCGCGAGGAGTATCCGCCCTCGTACCTCGGGAGCATCCCCGTGTTCCTCTCCTCGGAGGTGATGCCGACCAAACAGGAGTACGAGCGGACCAACACGACGCTGCTCGACGCCTACCTCTCGGAGCTGATGCAGGAGCACATCGCCGACATCAAGGAGCGGCTGGAGGCGTACGGCTACGAGGGGGACGTCCAGATGCTGCACAACACCGGCGGCATGGCCGAGTCCTACAAGACGACCGCCGTCGAGACATTCAACGGCGGCCCCGTCGCCGGGCTGAAGGGCGGCGAGTACCTCTGTGACGTGCTCGGCTACGACAAGGCGGTCGTGACCGACATGGGCGGCACGAGCTTCGACATCGGCATCCTCACCCAGGGCGGCGTTCAGTCCTACGAGTTCGAGCCCATCATCGACCGCTGGCGCGTCTCGGGGACGATGATCGAGTCGAAGTCGATCGGCGCGGGCGGCGGGTCGATCGCCTCCGTCAACGACGAGCTCGGCGGCCGGCTGGAGGTCGGTCCCGAGAGCGCCGGCGCGGACCCCGGTCCGGCCTGTTACAACCGGGGCGGCACGAAGCCGACCGTCACCGACGCGGACGTGGTGCTCGGGTTCATCGACCCCGAGAAGTTCTACGCCGGCAACCAGCGGCTGGCAGTGGACCGCGCCGAGGAGGCGATCGAGACCCACGTCGCCGACCCGGCGGGGATGTCTGTCTCCGAGGCCGCACGCAACATCCGCCGGATCGCCGACGGCAACATGGGCAACACGGTCCGCAAGGAGACGATGCTTCGGGGCCACGACCCGCGGGAGTTCATCCTCTACAGCTTCGGCGGGGCCGGTCCCCTCCACGCCGCCTCCTACTCGTCGTACCTCGACATCGACACCGTCGTGACGACGCCGTACTCGCCGGTCTTCTGCGCGATGGGGTCGGCGACGATGGACACGCTGCACATCTACGAGCAGTCCAACTCGATGTACCTGCGCGAGTCGGGCGAGGAGGCCACGTACGCGACCGACTACGAGTCGTTCAACGAGACCGTCGCGGACCTGCAGGCGAAGGGCCGACGCGACATCGAGAGCGAGGGCTACGACCCCGACGACATCACCTACGAGCTCGAGCTCGACATGCGGTTCGGCGGACAGATCCACGTCGCCCGCGTTCGCTCGCCCCGGATCGAGATCCACGACGAGGCCGACGTCGAGGCGATCTGTGACCACTTCATCGACCAGTACACGGACCGGTTCTCCTCGTACTCGGTGACGCCGAGCCACGGCATCACCGTCGAGAACTTCGCGCTGAAGTCCCGCGTCGAGAGCTCGGACATCGACCTGCCGACCACGGCGGTCGGCGAACACGATCCGGCGGAGGCCCGGGCAGGCACTCGGGACGTCCACTGGGAGTCGAGCGACGGGACCGTCTCGACCCCGGTCTTCGAATACGGCGACGTCCGTCCGGGAATGGAGATCCGGGGCCCGGCGGTCGTCGACGCGGACTACACGACGACCGCGGTCCCCGACGGCTGGACGTACCGAATGGACGACTACCGAAACGGAATCCTGGAAACGAACGGAGCAACCCAATGACTGTCAACCGCGACCAACTGATCGACTGGCTCGACCTGGAGGAACCGACCGACGAGGAGCTGGCCTGCATGGACGACCTCGGCCACGGCGACTACGAGATCTACTCGGAGCGTCTCCGGCTCATCCTCGACGAGGGCGTCGACGTCTTCGTGCGGTCTGGCGTCTCCCAGTTCATCGCCGCCCGCGACCTGGCGGTGGCGATCTACACGCCACAGGGGGATCTCATCGATTCGGCGGCGGGTGCGTACCTGCACGTCGTCACGGGGATCCCGCCGCTGAAGTACGTCATTAACAACTTCGCCGACGACGAGACCGTCGGCGTCGAGCCGGGCGACGTCTTCTACGCGAACGACGCGCTCTACGGCGGCATCCACAACCCGGACCAGATCGCCTTCATGCCGATCTTCCACGAGGGGGAGATCATGGCGTGGGTCTCCGCGGCGGTGCACACGACCGAGACCGGCGCGATCGAGCCCGGCGGGATGCCCATCTCGGCACGAACGCGCCACGACGAGGGGATGAAGCTCTCGCCGATCAAGATCGGGGAGGACTACCAGCTCAAGACCGACATGCTCGAGATGCAGAAGAACTTCATCTCGCGGGCGCCCCGGATGCACGAGATCGACCTCCGGGCGCGGCTGACGACCTGCGACCGGGTCAGACGCCGGGTGAAGGACCTCATCATCGAGAAGCAGGGGCCCGATTTCTTCAAGGGGCTCATTCGCCGGAACATCGAGGAGTCCCGGCAGGGCGCAAAGGAGCGGGTCGACTCCTGGAACGACGGGACCTTCCGGACGGTCCACTTCGCCGACTCCGTGGGATACGAGGACGGCCTCTGGCGTCTCAACGCGACGATGGAGAAGGAGGGACCGGAGATATCCATCGACTACACCGGGACCTCACCGGAGAACGACGGCGCGTTCAACTCCCAGCCGGTCGCCTCGATCGCCCACACGGCGAACTACCTGTTCAGCGTTCCCTTCCACGACCTGCCGAAGAGCAACGGGACCTACGACCTGATCGACTTCGAGATCCCGAAGGGGTCGGTCCTGTATCCGGACGCCGAGGCGTCGACCGTCCAGGCCGTGATGGTCAACCAGGTGGTGATGGACTCGACCACGACGCTGTTCTCGCGGTCGATGTACGACGACGAGACCGAGAACGAACACGTCACGGCACCGATGGCAAACACCGGCGCCGGATACGCCTTCGGGGCGGTGAGCCAGCACGGGGAGCCGGTCGCCGACCTGATGTCGCACGCGCTGAACACCGACGGCACGGGCGGACAGGCCCGGCGGGACGGCGAGGACGAGGCGATCTTCCCGTGGTGTCCGTTCGGGCACGCCTCGAACATGGAGTTCGTCGAGAACGAGTATCCGTTCACCCACCAGTACTTCCGGCACGGAACCGACTCGTGTGGGCACGGAAAACACCGCGGCGGGATCGGGATGCAGCTGGCGTACATGCAACACCACGTGCCCGCGGTCGAGTGGCTCTCGATCTGTCACAACTCGAAGCTCGTGACCGGCCAGGGGCTGTTCGGCGGGTATCCGCCCCGCACCATCCCCGGCCTCACCGTCACCGACTCGGACCTGAAGGAGCGGATGGCGAACGGGGAGTACGTCCCGGACGACATGATCGAACTCCTCCAGGAGCAGCCGCTCGACGCCGACTACAACGTTACCAGCCACGTCCGGGAGTCCCAGCCCTACGAGAACGGCGACCTGTTCATCGGCCACTCCGGCGGCGGCTGCGGCTACGGTGACGCGCTCGAGCGCGATCCGGAGGCCGTGATGGACGACATCGAGGCCGACCGCGTCTCCCACTGGGCCGCCGAGAACATCTACGAGATCGAATACGACGAGGAGTCGCTGACCGTCGACGAGGAGGCGACCGAGAAGCGCCGCGAGCGCTACCGGGAGCAGCGCCTCGAGGAGGCGGTCCCGTTCGAGGAGTTCGAGGACGAGTGGTCCGAGAAACGCCCGCCGGCGGAGATCCTCGAGCACTACGGCAGCTGGCCCGAGGCGGAGAAGGAAGGCCCCGTGCTCCGGATGTGACGACCGGAGGCTGGTACGCCAACCAACAGACCATATTTCACACGTATTCAGACAAGATGACAGACCGACACATTCGGACGCCATGACCGACTCGTACGACCCGATCGAGACGGAACCGTACGACCCGATCGAGACGGAACCGTGGGACGACGTGGTGGCTCGCCACGAGTCGCTGCTGCCGGAGCAGATCGAATATCTCGCCGAGCACTCCGACTACTACCGTCGGAAGTTCCGGGAGTGGGACGTCGACCCGGCGTCGATCACGACCCTCGAGGCGTTCCGGGAGATCCCGTTCACGACGAAGGAGGACGAGCGACGCAACCAGGCCGACCCGGACCCCGACCGCCCGCTCGGCACGCACCAGGCGGTCCCGACCGCGGACCTGAACCGGACCATCTCCTCGTCGGGCACGACCGGCAAGCCGACCTACTTCGGGCTGACCGAGGCGGACCGCGAGCACTGGAACGCGGTCATCAAGCGCTGCTTCCACGCCACCGGGATCCGCCCCGAGGAGACGGTGATATTCGGCGTCGGCCAGACGATGGTGCCGGGCGGCACGCCCTACTTCGAGGCGATGACCGAGCTCGGCGCCAACGTCGTCCCGGCGGGCGGCGGAAGCACCGAACGGCTGCTGGACGCCCTGCGGGACCTGCACGCGCCGGTGCTTTTCACGACGACCTCGCACCTGCGATACCTCACCGAGCGGGCGCCGGAGATCATCGACCAGGGCGTCGACGAGCTGCCGGCCGTCAAGCTGATCGGCGGCGGCGGACCGGGAATCGCCTCCCCCGAGATCCGTGAGGCGCTCTACGAGGAATGGGACGCCGACCTGGTCCGCGAGCTGATGGGCCTCGGCGACGTCATCGGCTGTCTGTGGGCCGAGTGCGTCGCGGAGGACGGAATGCACTACTGCGGACAGGGGCACGCCCACGTCGAGCTGATCGACCCCGACACGGAGGAGGCCATCCCGTTCGAGGCGGGCGCGGAGGGCGAGCTCGTGTACACCCCGCTGGGCCGCGAGGCCACGCCGCTGCTCCGGTACCGGTCGGGTGATTACGTCCGGATCACGGGCACCGACTGCGAGTGCGGGCGTACGTCGCCGCGGATGCAGTGTATCGGCCGCGTCGACGAGATGCTCATTTATAAGGGAATGAACGTGTTCCCGTCCGCGATCCGCGACGTCGTCGCCGAGGTCGAGGGCGCGCTCCCGTACGCCCGGGTCACGGTCCCCGACCCCGACGCCGTCCGCTTCGAGTCGCCGATCCCGGTGACCGTCGTGTTGGACCCGGACTCGGACCGGGACTCGAGCGCCGTCGTCGAGGACGCGATCGACCGCGTCCGGTCGCGGCTCAAGGTCCGTATCGACCCGCAGCCGGTCGCGCGCTCCGCGATCGAGCTCTCCGAGTACAAGACGAACCTCGTGGAGGTCGAGCCGCCGTCGACGGACGCGTAGGCCGCCACGAAACCAGTTGGGATTTATAAGTGCTCTACTGGTAATTTATAATATTGGAGGGTAAAAAGGACATACTTCTTAAATTAACGATCGTCGGATCGACACCGTACGGTGATGATCTCGACGGGGAGAATCGTCACGGTCGAACGCGTTTGAACACACAGCACATCGATCCAAGGTCGGGAACACAAGCCCAAAACGGGGCGTGAAATTCACCGTATTCGGATCGAACGGTCGTATTTATGAGCGATTCGTGATCAGATACGGAATCGGGCCCCATCACGGCGAGCGCCGATCGTACCGCTCCAGAATCGGACTCGGCGGCGGATCCGTACCAGCCGTTCCGAACCATAACAATCGGATGGTAAGTATATACTAATATTTGGTATTAATCACGCACCATAGCAGTATCGTTCATAAATGGCCGGGAGGAAGACGGAATCGGTGCTCGCGGCCGGAGACCGACCCACAGGTCTTTCCCCACGTGTGGTGACCCACAGGTCTTTCCCCACGTGTGGTGACCCTCAGGTATGAACCGACGGGAACTCGCCCCGCTGATCGACCACACCGTACTCGGCCCGGAGACGACCTGGACCGACGTGCGAACGGTCCTCGAGGCGGCGGGCGAACACGGAATGAACGCGTGCGTGCCGCCGTGTTACCTCGAGGAGGCAGCCGCGTTTCTCGAGATGCAGGCGGCGAACGAAGCAGGGACGGCGGCCGAGGTGAAGACGACGGACGATCCGGCGGCAACGGACGAGACGGAGGCAGCGGAGCCGCTGCTCGCGACCGTGATCGACTTCCCCCACGGACAGGGGTCGACGACCGCGACGCGCGAGGCGGCCGTCACCGCCTGGAACGAGGGCGCCGACGAGCTGGACGTCGTGATCAACGTCGGGCGGCTGAAAGCCGGCGAGGACGACGCGGTCGCGGCCGACCTGGCGGGAGTGGTCGCCGCCGTGCCGATCCCGGTGAAGGTCATCATCGAGACGGCCCTGTTGACCGACGCGGAGAAACGGCGCGCCTGCGAGGCGGCGGTCGCCGCCGACGCGGACATGGTCAAGACCTCGACCGGCTTCGCCGACGGCGGGGCGCGGGTCGCCGACGTCGAACTGATGAGCGAGTACCTCCCGGTGAAGGCCTCCGGCGGGATCGGCAGCTACGAGGCGGCGATGGCGATGATCGAGGCGGGCGCGGATCGGATCGGCGCGTCATCCGGCGTGGCGATCCTCGAAGGCGCGCCCGAGTGACGGTGACTCTCGGCTATCGATGACGCTGGAGTGACGATGACGCTGGAGTGACGATGACGCTGGAGTGACGATGGATCCCGGGGACCGATCGATCAGTCGTCGGATCGGTCGTCGGGGGACGTTCGTGACCGGGCGCCCGATCCGAACAGTCGCGACCGGATGCCGCGATCGTGTTTCTTCTCGGCGATCAGGACCGAACAGTCGACGTCATAGAGGACGTCGAGCACGAGCGAGCCGCGCACGAGCCGCGAGAGCAGCCCCTTCTCGGTGGCGCCGATCACGAGCATCGTCGCGTCGGACGCCGCCTCGGCGATCCGTTCCTGGACGTCGCCCGATTCGATCCGCAGCGTCGCGTCCGCGAGGTCGTTGTCGGCCGCCCACTCCTCGAGGAAGCGTCGGCCGTCGGCGACGTCGTCGGAGACGTGCAACAGCGTGATCTCGGAGTCGTACTCGGCACGCAGCATCCGGGCGATCGCGGCCGACAGCTCCGAGTCGGGGCCGCCGGCGGTCGGAACGAGGACCTGCGAAGCGTCGTACCCGCGGTCCTTGAACACGAGGATGTCGCTGGGCAGCGAATGGGCGATCTCGTCGATCGCCGACTCGGCCCGACCGGGCGAGCCGTGGGCGTCCTCGCCCCAACCCATCACGGTCAGGTCGGCGCCGAAGGTTCGGGCCGCGTCGAAGACCTCCTCGAAGGTCCGGTGTGAGAGGATCACGTGAGTCTCGACGTCGACGCCGAACGTCTCGGCGTCCTCCTTGGCGCGGTCCAGCAGGTCGTAGGCCGCGTCGTGGGCGCCCCGGTCGCGGGCCGCGGTGAGGGAGGTCTGGTCGGGGACGTTGGCGACGTTGACCGCCACGACGGTCCCGTCACGCTGCTTTGCGATGGCGGCCGCCAGCGAGATGAGGTGGCCCTCGGTCGCGGGGTTCGACAACGGAACCATCACGCGGTAGTCCGCTGCCTCGGGCTGAACGGAGGTGGCGGCGGAGACGGCCGCGTCCGGCATCTCCTCGGCGCGGTCGAGGACCCACGACCCGAGCACGCCGGAGCTTTCAACCCGGCTTCGGGCGTAGCCGAAGTACCAGAGGGTCGCGAAGGCGACCAGCCCGGCCGAGAGCGCGATGACCCGGGGCTCGATGTAGGCGATGAGCGCGAAGGAGGTGATCGCCCCGACGATCGGGACGACCGGATACAGCGGGACCGTGAAGTCGGGGTCGTAGCCCTCGGGCTCGGCCTCCCGCATCACGATCAGCGCGAGGTTCAACAGGCCGTAGACGATGAGATGGAGCACCGATCCCGCGGTCGCGAGCAGCTCGAGGTCTCCAACCACGAGAAAGACGACGATGAGCGCGCCGGTCACCGCGATCGATTTATACGGCGTGCCGAATCGACCGTGGATCTCGTTGAGCTTCGGGGTGACGATCTTCTCTCTGCCCATCGCGAAGTTGATCCGTGACGACGAGAGTATCGAGGCGTTCGCGGAGGAGGCCGTCGCCAGCAGGCCGCCGAACAGCAACGCCCCCCAGCCGAGGATCCCGAGGCCGTATCCAAGGATCGAGTAGCGGTCGAACAGCAGCTGTGCCGCCTCGACGACCGCGGTATCGTTGTTCGCGACCATCTCCGTCGGGACGGCCGCCAGCAGGACGACGAGGAACAGCGCGTAGATCGTCGTGACGATCACGACCGAACCGATGACGGCGAGCGGAAGGTTCCGTCCCGGATCCTTGATCTCCTCGGCGACGGAGGTGATCTGCACGAACCCGAGGTAGGAGACGAAGACGACCGCCGTCACGGGCAACACCTCGCCGGCGGCGCCGGGCGGCGCGATCGGGCGCAGCGACGACAGCTCGGCGTTGAACAGTCCGACGATCGTGAACAGCCCGAGGATCGCAAGCAGCGTCAGGACGATGGCGTTCTGGAGGCCGCCGGTCTCCTTGGCGCCGACGTAGTTGACCGCCACGAACAGCACCGCCCCGACCAGGCCGATGGTCTGAGCCGCGGACAGCGAGAACGGACCGAGCGCGAGCGCCGGCGCGCCGACGAGCGTGTTGACGTACTCGCCGAAGCCGTACATATAAAACGAGGACGCGAACGCGAGACCGAGCCAGTTCGCCCACCCGGATATCGACCCGAACAGGGGTCCGAGCGCACGGTTGATGTAGAAGTAGGCGCCGCCCGATTTCGGCATCGCCGTCCCCAACTCGGAGGCCGACAACGCCGTGAACAGCGCGACGACGCCGCCGATCACGAACGTGGCCGCCGACAGCGGCCCGGCCCGCGCCACGGCGGTCCCGGGCAGCACGAAGATGCCGGCGCCGATCATCGTCCCGATCCCGATCGTCAACGCCGCGAGCAACCCGAGGTCCTTCGCGAGCTCCTCGTCGCCGCTCACGTTCGACTCCCCCTGGACTCGATCGGACGCCCACGGCTCACCCGTGGGATCGATCCACGAGGGTCGGTGGAGCCGCGTCGCTCGCGATCGGACGCCGGGATACGGCGGACGTGCGGGAACATACATCCGGCGTTCGACGTCAAGCCGCTTAGTTCGTTCCTTCTCGAACAGGCCGCCGCGGCCGTCACCGACGTCCGAGGAGTCGGTCGAGAAGCCCGGTCGTCCGGGACCGTTCCGCCAACAGCACCGAGCAGTCGACGTCCTCGACGACGTCGGCCACCACGCTGCCACGAATCAGCCGGGTGAGGAGCCCCCGCTCCGTCGCCCCGATGGCTAGCAGCGTCGCATCGTCGGCGGCTCGAGCGATGGCGGTCCCCACGTCGCCGGTGTCGACCCGCCGGGCGGCGTCCTCCAAGCCGTGCGCGAGGGCCCACTCCTCGAGGAACGCCTCGCCGGCGGCACGCTCCCCGTCCTCCGCCACGTGTAACAGCGTGATCTCGCTGCCGTACCGTGCTTTGAGGATCCGCGCGATCTCGGCGGCGAGATCGGAGTCGGGGCCGCCGGCGGTGGGAAGCAGCACCCGCGAGGGGTCGAACCCTCGATCCCGGTAGATGAGGACGTCACAGGGGACGTCGCCGACCACCTCGTCGACGGTGCGCTCGATCCGGCCAGGGTCGCCGCGCGAGTCGGGGCTCCATCCCATCACGACGAGGTCGGCATCGTGGGTCCGTGCGGCGTCGAAGACCTCCTCGAAGCCGCGGTGGGAGACGATGGTGTGCGTCTCGACGGGCACGCCGACGGTTTCGGCGTCGCGGCGGGCCGCGTCGAGGATCTCGTGGTAGTTCTCCTCGTGGTCCTCGAGGTGGTCGGCGGCGTGCTCCAGGGACGTCTGGTCGGGAACCGTGACGATGTGGACCGCGTCGACCACGCCGTCGTACCGTTTCGCCACGGCGCAGGCGAGCGTGACGAGCGCAGTCTCGTGGTGCGGGTCAGCGAGCGGCACCAGCACGCGGAACCGGCCGCCGTCGGGCCGAACGGCCGCCGCCGGAAAGACGACGCCGTCCGGTGACGAGTCCGACCGGGCGTCCGGTGACGAGTCCGAGTGAGCGTCCGGTGACGAGTCCGAGTGAGCGTCCGGTGACGAGTCCGAGTGAGCGTCCGGTGACGAGTCCGACCGCAACCGGACGTCGGGCTCGAGGAGTGCCATCTCGTCCGTGAGTGGTCGTCTCCACGTATAAATGTTCGACTGGATCGCCCTCATACGGTCCGAGAGGGCCTAGAGAACCACGTTCGTATGCCTCATCCCGGTCGTCTCGACCGTTCGTCCTATTCGCCTTCGTCGTCCTTCATCTCGTCGAGCCGTCCGACCAGGTCGTCGGTCGAGGCGTCGCTCTCGAAGGACATCGAGCCGTCGTGGTCGTTCTCGTGGACGTTGACCGCCTCGGAACCGTCGTCCTCGTCGTCCCGGTTCGCGTTCTCCTGTTCGGATTCATCGTAGCTGCCGAAGCCCATACCGTCCCTTGCGGCGGGGGCGTGATAACCCGTCCGCCATCGGACGGCACCGTGAATCGGTACCTCGATCCACGGCAGTCGGCAAACGTGCCAGCCGCGGCGGGCGGCTGCCGTCCCGTCGATCCGTCGTCCTTTTGCCCGCCGGGCCGTTAGCGTGACCAACCGATGGCGACGTATCACATCGAGACGTACGGCTGTACGTCCAACCGGGGTGAGAGCCGCGAGATCGAGCGGGCGCTGCGCGACGGCGGCCACCGCCCCGCCGACGGGCCCACGGAGGCCGACGTCGCCATCCTCAACACCTGCACCGTCGTCGAGAAGACGGAGCGGAACATGCTGCGCCGCGCCGAGGAGCTGGCCGAGGAGACCGCCGACCTGATCGTCACGGGCTGCATGGCGCTCGCACAGGGCGAGCAGTTCCGCGAGGCCGGCATCGACGCCGAGGTGCTCCACTGGGACGACGTCCCGACCCACGTGCGCAACGGCGAGTGTCCGACCCCGGCGTCCGACACGGAGCCGATCCTCGACGGCGTGGTGGGGATCCTCCCGATCGCCCGGGGCTGTATGAGCAACTGCTCGTACTGCATCACCAAGTTCGCGACCGGCCGCGTCGACTCGCCGTCGGTCGAGGAGAACGTCGAGAAGGCCCGCGCACTCGTCCACGCCGGCGCCAAGGAGATCCGGGTGACGGGACAGGACACCGGCGTCTACGGCTGGGACGACGGCGACCGGAAGCTCCCGGAGCTGCTCGACCGGATCTGTGCCATCGACGGCGAGTTCCGGGTCCGGCTGGGGATGGCCAACCCCGGCGGCATCCACGGGATCCACGAGGAGCTGGCCGACGTCTTCGCGCGCAACGAGAAGCTCTACGACTTCATCCACGCGCCGGTCCAGTCGGGCAGCGACGAGGTGCTCGAGTCGATGCGCCGCCAACACCGCGTCGACAAGTTCCGCGAGGTCGTGGAGACGTTCGACGACCGGCTCGACCACTGGACGCTCTCGACCGACTTCATCGTCGGGTTCCCGACGGAGACCAGCGCCGACCACGAGCGGTCGATGGACCTCCTGCGGGAGGTCCGTCCCGAGAAGATCAACGTCACCCGCTTCTCGAAGCGCCCCGGCACCGACGCCGCCGAGATGAAGGGCCTCGGCGGCACCGTCAAGAAGGAGCGCTCGAAGGCGATGTCCGAGCTGAAGATGGACGTCGTCGGCGAGGCCTACGAGTCGCTGGTCGGGACCGTTCGCGAGGTGCTCGTCGTCGAGGAGGGGACCGGCGACTCGGTGAAGTGTCGCGACTCCGCGTATCGACAGGTTATCGTACAGAACGCCACCGACCACGGGCTCGCGCCCGGCGACTTCGCGACCGTCGAGGTCACCGGCCACAACACCGTCTACGCGTTCGGCGAGCCGGTATAGTCCCGACGCGATCTCCGCGCCGCGACCGGGGTAAGGTCAGCCGCCACCGGGGCGAGTCCGCTATCGCGGTGAGAACCGCTACCGCGGCGTCTCCGTCCCCCACTTCTCGATGGCCGTCGCGAGCGCCGGCTCCCGCTCGGCCGCGGTCTCGATGTCCTCGCCGGCGGCCGCCGCGTCGACGGCGGCCCGGAGAGCCTTCGCGCCGGCGTGGGTGCCGTCGGGATGGCCGTGGATCCCGCCGCCGGCCTGGATGCACAGCCGCGTGCCGAGGCGGTCGACGAGTTCGGGCACCAGCCCCGGATGGAGCCCGCCCGAGGCCGTGGGCAGCACGTCCGAGAGACCGTACAGATCCGAGCCGAGCCACTCGTTGATGCCGGCGGTGTCCTCGTTGGCGAGCTTGCCCAGATCCGCGGTCCCCGTGTGGATCTGGTCGACGCCGCACAGTCGGGCGATCTGGGCGATGACGCGCATCGAGACGCCGTGGTCGGGGAGGCGGTCGAAGCCCGCGTGCATCGCCCGGTGGGCGTGGATCGCGAGTCCGTGACGGTCACAGCGCTCGCGAACCTGCTGGACCGACGCCCAGCCGCAGGTGACGACGTCGACCATCACGTACTCGCCGCCCGCCGCGGCGACCGCGTCCACGCGGTCGAGCATCTCCCCGCCGGGCGCGGTGACGTTGACCAGATACGACTTGCGCTCCCCGGTCTCCTCCTCGGCGCGGTCACGTGCGTCGAGGCTCTCGGTGAGCCGGTCGTGGAACGGGTTGAACGCCTGGTCGGTGAGGTTCTCGTCGTCCTTCAACAGGTCGATCCCGCCGGTCCAGGCCTGATAGCCGACCTCGACGTGCTGGTCGGTCGAGAGGCCGACCTTCGGCTTCGGGACCGTCGCGGTGATCGGCCGGTCGCCGGCGTCGAAGATCCGGTCGCGCACGGCGGCGCCGTACGCCGGGCCGGGAAACGACGTCGCCAGCGGTTCGGGCCACTCGCAGTCGCGCAGGCGGATCCGGTCGACCGCCTTCATCCCGAGGATGTTGCCGGCGATGCACGACAGCACCTGCGGCATGCTCCCCGGCTCGAACAGCGCCATCGGGTAGGCGACGGCGACGTCGTAGCCCTCGCGCCGGTCCGTTCCCGGCGTGTCGCCGCCGACGCTCGTCGGCTCGATGTCGAAGGCGGTCGCCGAGAGGTCGGTCACCGACCCCTCGACCTGCAAAGCCGCCCACGTCCCGTTGGAGGACTCCGAGGCGACCCGCGACGCGGCCGCCTCGGCGTCCATGTCCGCCGCCGGCTCGACGTAGAACCGGCAGACGAGGTCGTCATCAGTCGGCTCGTAGGAGCGGTCCAGGAAATCCTCGTAGGTGATTCCGACCATACCCGGCGATTCGGCCGGCGAGGGGATAAAGCCTCAGGCAGCGGGGCCCCTCACGGTGGCGGGGGTCGTCGAACCGGAACTCCGCGAGGAAAAGCGATCGCGTCGGGCGGTTACTCGACGTCCTCGTAGACCCACGTCGTCCCCGAGCGGGTCCAGTCGACGAGCTCGTCCTCCTCGAAGAAGAGGTCGATCTCGCGTTCGTTGGCGCCCTCGTCCTCGTGGTCGGAGGCGTGGATGACGTTGTGGCCCAGATCGAGCCCGAAGTCGCCGCGGATCGTGCCCGGGTCGGACTCGGCGGGGTCGGTCTCGCCGACCATCGCGCGGACCTGGCGGGTCGCGTCGGCGCCCTCCCAGACCATCGCGAAGACCGGGTCGGACGTGATGAACTCGACGAGCCCGTCGAAGAACGGCTTGTCCGCGTGCTCGCCGTAGTGTTCGTGGGCGAGCTCCTCGTCGATCCGCATGAACTTCGCGCCGACGAGCTGGAGCCCGCGGTCCTCGAACCGGGAGACGATCTCGCCGATCAGCCCGCGGTTGACGCCGTCGGGCTTGACCATCACGAAGGTGCGCTCGTCGTGGTGGCTCATTCGTCCTCGCCCTTGGCGGCCTGCCCGGCCTCGGTCCACTCGAGGTCGCGGGCTTCACGGCCCATGAAGTAGTTCTTCTCCGCCTTCGAGTCGACGAAGTGGAGGATCGTTCCGTCCGTCTTCACGAACATCGTGCCCGTGCCGGGCTCGATCTCCTCGCCGGTGTAATCACAGGTTCGCGTCTCGACCATCGTCATTGCCCTCCGATCGAGTCGGCGTCACGCTGGGTCTCCCGCAGCTGGAGCACGTCGCCCACGCGGACGGGGCCCAGGACGTTTCGCGTGATGATGCGGCCCTGATTCGACCCTTCCTGGATGCGGCATTTGACCTGCATGGCCTCGCCGTGCATCCCGGTTTTGCCGACGACTTCGATGACCTCCGCGGCCGTCGAGTCGCCGGTTCCCTCTTCTGCGCTCATAACCGCTTATCGGAGTTCCTCGACCTTTCCGGCGATGTCCTCGACGTCGTCGGACGCCTCGCCGGCGTCGACGATCGCGGCCGCCGCGGAGCCGACCTCGAGGCCGGCCGCGTGGCCGACGTCGTCCTGGGTCTCGACGAAGACGACCGGGATGCCCTTCTCCTCGGCGAGTTCGGGAAGGTGCATCACGATCTCCTCCGGCGAGACGTCCTCGGCGACGAAGGCGAGCTTCGCGTTGCCGCGTTCGACGGACTTGGTCGTTTCGTTCGTGCCTTTCTTTACCGTACCGGTGTCTCGGGCGACCTCGAGCGCGTCGAGCGCGCGGTCCGCGAGGTCGGCTGGGGTGTCGTAGTCTACGTAAACTGCCATGGTTGGTCACCGTTCCCCCTCGTGGGCTCGCGTGGACGCACCGGCGGTCGGTCCCTATCGGCGCGCCACATCATCAACCCCGAAGAGGCTGTGCCCCGTGATACTGCGGGATGGCATAAAAGGGCTTTCAAACCGCCCGGAGCGTGCGAGGCGGCTGCATAGCACGACCGCGGCCGACCGCGATCGGGGACCCGGGGCGCGACCCGATCCCCGTCGCGGGTCGGCGATGGTCGCGGGTCGGACCGCTAGAGCCCGAGGTACAGCTCCATCAGCTCGTCCTCCTCCGAGAGGTCCTCGGGGGGACCGTGGAACTGCACCTCGCCCTCCGCGAGGATGTAGACGTAGTCGGCGAGCCGGAGCGCGGCCCGGACGTTCTGCTCGATCAGGATGACCTGCGCGCCCCGGTCGACGAGCCGCTCGATGAGTCCGAACGCGTCGTCGACCAGCCGGGGCGCGAGCCCGGCCGAGGGCTCGTCGAGCAGGAAGGTGTCGGCCCCGGTCATCATCGCCCGGCCGAGGCTCACCATCATCTGCTGGCCGCCCGAGAGCTCGCGCGCCTTCTGGTCGAGCTTGTCCTCCAGCGCCGGGAACACCTCGAGCACCTCGGCCTTCCGCTCGGCGATCGCGTCCGCGTCGTCGACGGTGAACGCGCCGACGTTGAGGTTCTCCTCGACGGAGAGGCTGGCGAAGATGCCGCCGCCCTGCGGCAGCGTCGCGATGCCGTGGGTGACGATGTCCTCCGGCTTCTCCTCGGTGAGGTCGACGTCGCCGTAGGTGATCGTGCCGTCCCAGACGGGGACGATCCCGTTCATGGTCTTGAGGAACGTCGACTTGCCGGACCCGTTCGGCCCGAAGATGCAGGTCACGCCGTCGCGGCTCTCGAAGGTGATCCCGTGGAGCACCTGATGCTGGTCGTAGCCGGCCTCGACGTCGGTGGCCGAGAGCGTCGGGACGGCGTCCGCCGTCCGATCGGCATCGGCTCCCGATCCTCCCGATCCTCTCGATCCTCCCGATCCTCTCGATTCGTCGGTGGCGTCGCTCATACCGGCACCTCGTCGTCCTCCGCGGTCGTTCCGCCGAGGTAGGCCTTTCGAACGTCCTCGTTCTGTGAGACCTCCTCGAAGTCGCCCTGTGCGATGTGGCTCCCGGAGTCGAAGACTGACACCGTGTCGGCGAGCGTCTTCATCACGTGCATGTCGTGTTCGATGACGACGAAGGTCGTCCCCTCGTCGTTGAGATCGTGGATGTGGTCCATGATCCGCTCCTCGAGGGCCGGGTTGACGCCGGCCGCGGGCTCGTCGAGCATCACGAGCTCGGGATCGAGCATCAGCACGCGGCCGAGCTCGAGCAGCTTCTGCTGGCCGCCGGACATCCCGCGAGCCTCGTTGTCCGCGATGTGGTCGATCTCGAGGAACTCGAGGATCTCCCCGACGCGATCGCGTTTCTCCTCGCGGGACCGGCCGTCGTCGGTCTGGACCGCGAGCATATTCTGCCGGACGGTCATATTCTTAAACGGGGAGACGATCTGGAACGTTCGCCCGAGCCCGCGCCGCGCGAGCCGGTGGGGCTCCCAGCCGGTCACCTCCTCGCCGTCGAAGTGGACGGTCCCGCCGTCCGGCTCGTAGAAGCCGGTGACGGTGTTGAAGAAGGTCGTCTTCCCGGACCCGTTCGGCCCGATGATCCCGCGGATCTCGCCGCGCTCGACCGCCAGCGAGATCCGGTCGTTGGCGGTCAGCGCACCGAATCGCTTCGTCAGGTCGGTCGTCTTGAGGATGGTGTCGCGGTCGCTCATAGTAGATCGAACTTCTCCCCGAGCTCCTTGAGGTTCTTTCGCACGTCGTCACGTCCGACCTCGCCGCGGAGGATCCCGATGATCCCGCTTGGCGCGAACAGCACCGTGACCATAATGAGCACCCCGATCAGCGGGAGGTAGAACGTGCTCGATCCGAGGAACACCGACGAGAGGCGCTGGAGCAGGAACACCAACAGCCCGCCGAAGATCGGCCCTGTCAGCGTTCCGAGTCCGCCCAGCAGCGCCATGATCACCATCCGGTCGGTGACGATGGGTGCCAGGACGTCGTTCGGATGGATGAAGACGATGTACCACGCGTACACCGACCCGAACACCGCGGCAACGACGCAGGAGAGCACGTACACCTGTCGCTTGACGCGAGTCGTGTCGATGCCGAGCGACTCGGCCGCGTCCTGGTCGTCACGCAGCGCCTTCACCCGGTAGCCGAACTCGTGCCGCTCGAACAGGTAGTACGTGACGAGCATCGTCGCCGTGCACAGGAGCAACATCGCGTAGTAAAAGAACGTCTCCGAGATCGCGAACGGGACCGCGATCCCGATGAACGTGTCCGGCGACCGCGGCAGGCTCAACCCGAACGTCCCGCCGGTGATCTCGAGGATCAGCGCCGCCTGCTTGATCGATTCGGCCAGCGCCCACGTCGCGATCGCGAAGTACGCGCCCGTGAGCCGAAGCGTCGGCACCGCCACCAGATACGCCAGGACGGCGGCGACGACGATCGCGAGGACGAACCCGACGACGAACGGGTAGCCGAACTGCACCATCGCGATCCCGGCCGCGAACCCGCCGATGCCGAAGTAGGCGCCGTGGCCGAAGTCCAGGTAGCCGGCGTAGCCGCCGATCATGTTCCACGACTGGGCCAGTCCGATCCACATCAGCGCGC
Organism: Halopenitus persicus; assembly: GCF_002355635.1. Lineage (GTDB taxonomy): Archaea > Halobacteriota > Halobacteria > Halobacteriales > Haloferacaceae > Halopenitus > Halopenitus persicus_A. Next base: position 860,901 of record NZ_AP017558.1, read on the forward strand.
CGAGGCCGATCCGCGCCCAGAAGGACCCGAACAGGAACGGCCAGGCGAGCAGCAGGACGCCGAGGGCGAGGAACCAATATCGTCGGTCGCCCGGCAATCGGTCGATCACGGGGGCGGTTCCGGTCATGTGGCCCACTCCCCCTTCCCGAGGATGCCGGCCGGCGAGACGAGCAACACGACGTAGATGATCGCGAACAGGACGAGCAGCACCGCGTTCCCGCTGATGTACACTGCGGTGAACGACTGGGTGAGCCCGAGCACGATCCCCGCAATGATGACGCCGGGAAGGTATCCCATTCCGGCGAGCACGACCATGAAGAACGCGAACGCCGTGTACTGCAGGCCCATTCCCGGGCTCGCGTTGAACGTCATTCCGATGAAGACGCCGGCGCTCCCGGTCAACGCTGCGTAGGCGCCGTAGGCGATCGACTGGTAGCGGTTGATGTTGATCCCCATCAGCCTGGCGTTCGTCCGGTCCTCGGCGATCGCACGGATGGCCATCCCGCCGCGCGTTCGGTACAGGTAGTACATGAACACGACCAGGCCGCTCACGCCGAAGACGGCGGTCACCGTCCGGACCACGGGGAACGTTCCGAGCCCCGGGACGGCGATGCCGCCGGTCAACAGGGACGAGGGGACGTCCTGGCTGTTCGGACCGAAGACCGTGAGCACGCCCCCGCGAAGGAACGTCGCCAGCCCGAACGTGAAGACGAGTCCCATCAACAGCGGGTGGGGCCTATCGCCGGTCGTCACGTGGTGGATCAGCGGCTGGATGAGCGCGCCGACCGCGAAGAAGACGACGAGCACGATCGGGATCACGAAGACCCCCTCGGCGCCGAACAGGGGCGCGAGCACCGCCCCCATGAACGCGCCGACCATCACGTACTCGCCGACCGCGAAGTCGACGACCTCGAGCACGCCGAACGCCAGCGAGAAGCCGACGCCGATCGTGACGTAGATCCCCCCGAGCAGGAGGCCGTTGATCACGATCTGCGTGAAGAGTCCAATATCGACCATTTAAAATACTGGCGAGGGAGTTACCGCTCGTCCCAGGCGGGGACGGGGTAGTTGGGCTCGCCGGTCGCGGCGTCCTCGGGACCGACGATCGTGGGCGACCCGTCCTCGCCGAGCTGGATGAGGAGGGTCTGCGTGTTGATGTTGTTGTGGTGGTACTCGCCGCCGACCTCGAAGGTGACGTCGCCGTAGAAGGTGTTGACCTCGATCTCCTCGAGGATGCCGATGAGCTCGTCCTTGTCGTCCTGGGAGAGCGGCGGTGCCGCGTTGAGCTCCTTGAGCGCCTCCTGGTAGACGATCCCGGCCGCGGTCGAGCCGGCCTGCGTGTAGTCGGGCGCGGAGCCGTACGCGGCCTCGGCCGCGTCGGCGTACGCCTGCGGGGAGTCGAAGAGCACGCCGCCGGACCGGTCGACGCTCGGGATCCACACGGTCGCACCGAAGGTGTAGGGCGCCTGGGCGCCGGCCCCGTCCTTGTACGAGCCCGTGTTGACGCCGTAGTGCATCAGGAACCCGTCCGGGGAGTATCCGAGCTGCGAGGCCGCGCTGACGAGGTCGACGTGGCTGCCGATGTGTCCGCCGTGGAGGTGCAGGTCCGGATCGGCGTTCTGCGCCGCGCTCACGACGTTCGTGTAGTCCGTATCGCGCGGGAACAGCTCGTAGTTCTCGACGGTGACCCCGGCGTCCTCGGCCGCGGTTCGCATCGAGACGGCGGTCGCCTCCGAGAACGGCTCGTTCACGCCCGTGACGTAGACCGACTCGGGCTGGGGCTCGAGGTTCAACAGCGCGGACGTCGCCTCGTTGCCGATGATGCTCACCGTCGGAATCGTCCCGAAGCTGTACTGATAGCCCTCCTGCCAGATCTGCGGCGACTCGGCGCTGCCGGTGATGTGCGGCATCGAGTTCTGCTCCGCGATCGGACAGACGGAGAGGGTCACGTTGCTCGAGTACGGCCCGAGGAGCGCGTCGGCGCCGGCGTTGATCATCTGCGAGGCGGCGTCGGCGCCGGCCGAGGGGTTCGACTGCGCGTCGGCGTACTCGACCTCGACTTCGTAGGTGTCGCCGCCGATCTCGATTCCGCCCTGCTCGCGGTTGATCGTGTCCGCCCACATGTCGTAGCCGCGCTGGGTGACCCCGCCGCCGAAGCGGAGGTCGCCCGACAGCGACGTGACCGCGCCCAGGAGGAAGGTATCCCGTTCGGGACCGCCACCGAGTCCGGCACAGCCCGCAAGCCCCACGGTGGTTGCCGCGGCCCCGACGCTTTTCAGGAACGTTCGACGATCGTCGTGCTTTCGTGGCATAGGTACACTTTCGCATATGGGTCATAGTACATAAGCGTTTATGCTGTAAACGGCTTTTGTGTGGGAATCATCGGAAAACGTCAAACCGCGTGTCAATATCCGGGTAAAGATGGGACAGAGTCCACGGGCCGGAGCGGAGGCCGACCGGCTCCGTGTCCGCAACCCGCATACGCATTGAGATCCCCAACCCGCCTGCGCTTGGAGGTCGATCCGCCTGCGCTCGCCGGCAACGGACCGACCGGGCACGCCGATCCCTTTTATTCGATCCCCGACGTACGATCGGCATCCGATGCCGCGTCTTCTTCACCACTCCGACGTCGAGAACGTCTTCGATACGCCCGAGCGGGCGGCCGCGCTCGCCGGACGACTCCGGGCGCTCGACGGCCCGGACGCGATCGTCGTCGGCACCGGCGACACGGTCGCGCCGGGCGTGTGCTCGCTGGTCGCGCGCGGCCGACAGGCGGTCGACTTCTACGCCGCCGCCGGCACGCGGCTGGAGACGTTCGGGAACCACGAGTTCGATTACGGGCCCGACGCGCTCCGCGGGATCGTCGCCGCGTCCGACCCGACGTTCGTCTCCGCGAACGTCCGCGACGCCGACGGCGAACCGTTCGGCCGTGCCGAGGGCGTCGTCCCGGCCACGGTCCGAACGATCGACGGCGACCGGGTCGGGTTCGTCGGCGTCACGGACCCTGCGACCGACTCGCTGAACCCTCACGCCGCCGAACTCTCCTTCGAGGATCCCGTCGATGCGGTCCGGGCCGCGGTCGGGACGATGCGCGACCGTGAGGCCCCCGATCACGTCGTCGTCCTCTCGCATCTCGGGGGCGGGGACGAGGAGCTGGCCCGGTCGACCGACGTCGATGCGATCCTCGGCGGCCACGTCCACGACCGTCTGGTCGACGTCATCGACGGAACCCTCCTCGTCCGGCCGGGGGTCAATGGGCGGGCCGTCACGGAGGTCGAGCTGTCCGGGTCCGGGACGCCGACGGGACGCCTCCACGAGCGCGACGGCGCCGATCCGGTCCCGGGGCTCCGGGCGACCCTGACCGACCGGCTGGAGCGGGCGACCCTCGACGAGGTCGTCGCCACGGTCACGGAGCCGATCGAGCGCGGCGACGCGGTGGTCCACGGCGGGGAGTGCCGCGTCGGAAACTTCGTCGCCGACGCCTTCCGGTGGGCGGTCGATGCGGACGTCGGGCTCTCGAACGCCGGCGGGATCCGGTCCGGGGATCCGATCGACGGCGCGGTCACCAAGGCGACGTGCATCGGGCTCGTCCCCTTCGAGGAGCCGGTCGTCCGCGCCGCGGTGACCGGGACCGAGCTGCGGTCGATCCTCCGCGAGATGGCCGCCCCGGACGTCGACTTCGGCGCGGACGACTGGTGGCACGGCCACGTCTCGAACGCCCGGATCGTCTGGGACGCGGACGCGGAACGGATCCGCGAGGCGACCGTCGGCGGTGATCCGATCGATCCCGACGCGACGTACACGATCGCGACCTCGGAGTACCTGCTGCACTCCGACCACGAGTTCCCGACGCTCGAGGAACGACACCGGGTCGGCGAAGGGGGGATCCAGTACGAGGAGCTGTATCGATACGCGGCCGAACGCGGGGTCGACCCCGCGATCGAGGGGCGGATCCGGATCGTTGGCGGGGTCGATCCAGCGCGGGCAAACCGGTAGGAGGCAACCGGGAGCGGCACGGCGGAGGTGACTCCGGAAGCGGCACGCCGCGTCGGGGAACGGCAGGGTCTTGTAACGGGCGGTCGAGGGATCGGACATGACCCTGGTCGTGGTCCCCGTCCGGTACCCGCTGACGAGCAACTCCGCGGCCACGCTCCGGGAGGCGGCCCGGATCGCCGCGGACCGGGACGCCTCCCTCACGGTCCTCCACGTCGACCTGTATCAGGACAGCCACAACGTCACCCGCGTCGACCTGAAGCGGGCGGTCGAACGTGAGCTCGGGGCGATCGACCGGGCACGCTACGTCGTTCGCAAGGGGTTCCTCGTCGAGGAGTCGATCCTCGAGGAGGTCGCCGCGGAGGACGCCGACGTCGTCGTGATCGGCTCCCGGCAGGCGAGCCGCTGGCGACGAACGCTCCGAAAGGTGTTCTCCGACCCGGACATCGACGAGTTCCTGCGCGAGAAGCTCGACTGTGAGGTCGTGACGGTCGACGACTCCTGAGTGAGGCTTCGGTGCTCCCGCCGAACTCCCGCACTCCTGTCCGAATGTCCACACTCCCGCCCGAGCTCGCCCTCTCGTCACTCGAACTCGACGTCGGACAACGTCGTCGTCTCTCCGAAGAGCCAGTCTGCGTGATCGACCGCGTACTCGCGGTGATCGGGCTCGATGTAGCCGAGCGCGTCCTCGACGACGACGGGCTTGAAGTCACGAAGCCCGGCGCTGCCGGCGGTGTGGAGGACGCAGACGTTCGCGAGCGTCCCGCAGATCGCCAGATCGCGGATCCCGCGGGCGTTCAGCCAGCCCTCCAGCTCGGTCCGGTGGAAGGCGTCGTAGGTGTGTTTCTCGACGACGTGGTCGTCGTCCTGCACCGACAGATCGTCGACGATGTCGGCCTCCCAGGAGCCTTCGGGAACGTGTTCGCCCCACCGGTCGAACTCGTCGTAGTAGTGGGTGTCCTCGAACTGCTCGGGCGGATGGACGTCACGCGTGAAGACGATCCGGGCGCCCGCCTCGCGCCCGCGCTCGACGAGCTCGGCAACCGGGTCGATCGCCGCCCCGCTCGGCGGCGCATACAGACTCCCGTCCGGGTGACAGAAGCCGTTCTGCATGTCGACGACGACCACGGCGGTCTCGGTCGGATCGAAGCGCATATCGATCGATCGACGGCGGGGTGGCAAAAACGGATCCCCATCAAGCCCCTCCGTCGAGTCTCCCTCGAATCCCCACCGAACGAGTTCTCCCCCGAATCTCCTCGAGCGAGTTCATCCCGGAGGGGACCGATCCGGTTCCCGTCGTCCGACGGAACCGACTTTCGTCGGGTAAGGTACTTACGCCCCTACGTTCATACCCCGGTATGCGACGGGTTCTCGGTCTCCTCGCCGCCGCGTTGGTGGTCTCCGCGATGGTCGGGCCGGCCGCGGTGGCCGCCACGCCCGTCACGGCGTCCGGGTCGGCCCCCGGCATCGATGAGCCGGATACGGTCCCGCAGTTCCGGCCGCCCGGTCCCACCCAAACGACGGAACCGTGTAACGCGACGTCGAACGACGCGATCGGTTACTGGGAGGGCGTCTGCCATAACGCCGAGCTCGACGTCGACCCCAGCGACGGCCTGAGCGACGAGGAGCTCACCAGGGTCGTCCACCGCGGAATGGCGCGGGTCGAGTACGTCCGCAACCGGAGCTTCAACCGGACGGTTCCCGTCGAGACGATGACGCGTGAGGAGTACACGGCGATGGTTTCCGGGAACGACTCGGCGTCAGGAAACGACTCGGCGTCCGGAAACGACTCCGTGGACGGAGCCCGAAACGAGTTCAATCGGTGGAACGACCAGGTCTGGAAGGCGCTGTTCATCGTCGGCGAGGACGGCTCCTCCGAGGAGGCGATCCAGGGGACGCTGTCGGGGTCGGTCGCCGGGTTCTACTCCCCCGGCCAGGACCGGATCGTGATCGTCGTTCCCGAGGGCGAGGCGATCCGGATCAGCGAGGCCACGCTGGTGCACGAGCTGACCCACGCGATGCAGGACCAGTACCACGACCTCTCGCGCCCGCGGTACGCCGGGGCAACGCAGGACTCCGACCTCGCCATCGACGGGATCGTCGAGGGGGAGGCGGGCTACGTCGAGAACCGGTACGATGAACGCTGTGAGACCGGCGAGTGGGACTGCCTGCCGGACCCGAGCCAGGACGGCGGTGGGGGGAGCAGCGGACCCGAAAACTGGGGCGTCTTCCTGACGGTGTTCCAGCCGTACTCCGACGGCCCCGCCTACGTCGCCGATATCGTCGAGGAGGAGGGCTGGAGCGGCGTCGACGAGCGAATGGAGCGCCCGCCGAACGCGACCGCCGAAATAATCCACCGCGAGCAACGACGGACCGCGAACATCACGTTCACCGACACCGCCCGGAACGGCTGGACGACCTACCCCGACCAGGGCGTGAACGGGTCGGACACGGCCGGCGAGGCGTCGATGTTCACGATGTTCTGGTACCAGAGTCGGGAGTACGACGCGAACACGTTCGACTGGCGATCGGTGTTGTTCGAGACGTCACATCCCGAGTCCGTCTACAACTACGACCACCCCTCGACGGCCGGCTGGGCCGGCGACCGGCTGTTCCCCTACCGGAACGACCGGGGAGCGACCGAGCGAAACGGCTACGTCTGGGTGACCGAATGGCGGACGGCGCTCGACGCCGCGCAGTTCCACGCGACCTACCGACAGGTGCTCGCCGCACACGACGCGGTCCACCGCGAGGACGGCACGCGGTACGTCGCCGACGGCGGCTTCAGCGGCGCCTACGCGATCGAACGGAACGGAACCCGGGTGACGATCGTCCACGCGCCGGATTCCGACGCCGTCTTCGACCTCCGTCCCGCGATCGATCCGGTAAAGCCGGTCGATGGAGGCGAGACCGTCACGCCGCCGTCGCCGACGATCCCGGACGACGGGACACCGACGGTCGAGACCGCCACGGCCGGGAAGACCGACTCGACGGCGGAGGGAACGCCGGGATTCGGAATCGTGGCCGCGATCGCCGCGATCGCAGCCGGGGCGCTCCTCGCGAGACGCCGCCGCGAGTGACGGTCGACCGCCGAGCCACCCACGACCAGCAAACCGCGACCGCCGAACCGCGACCGCCGAACCGCGACCGTCGAACCGCGACCGGCGGGTGGCGACGAGCGAGCCGAGTGGCTTTTTCCGACTGCAGGCGAAGGGCGGGTATGAGCGAGTTCGACATCGTCGGGGCCGACGCGATCCGGGCGGGCCGGGCGACGGACGCGTACTTCGACCGGACCGAACGGGTGCTCGAGGCGTCCGACCGGAACCCCACCGTGGTCGCCGAGGTGACCGCCGACCAGTTCCCGGACGGGGACTTCGAGCTGTTCGCGGGCCTTGAGAACGCGGCCGAGCTCCTCGCCGGACTCGACGTCGACGTCGACGCGATCCCCGAGGGGCGGCTGTTCGACGGCGGCCCCGTGATGCGGATCGAGGGACCATACCTCGCGTTCGCGCGCTTCGAGACGTCGCTGCTTGGGTTTCTGTCACACGCCTCGGGGATCGCGACCGCGGCGCTGGACTGCCGAGCCGCGGCGCCGAACTCGACGGTGCTCTCCTTCGGCGCGCGCCACGTTCATCCCGCGATGACCGCGACGGTCGAGCGGTCGGCGCTCGTGGCCGGGTTCGACGGGTTCTCCCACGTCGCGGCCGGGGACGTGATCGGTCGCGAGGCCTCGGGGACGATGCCGCACGCGCTGGTGATCTGTTTCGGGAACGGAAACCAGGAGGCGGCCTGGCGGGCCTTCGAGGAGGAGGTCGATCCCGACGTCCCGCGGATCGCGCTCTGTGACACGTACTCCGACGAGAAGGACGAGGTCATCCGGGCCGCCCGCGAGCTGGGCGACGATCTCGACGGCGTCCGCCTCGACACGACCGGGTCACGGCGCGGCGACTTCCGACACATCGTCCGCGAGGTGCGGTGGGAGCTCGACGCGCGCGGCCACGAGAACGTCGACGTGTACGTCTCGGGCGGTCTCACCCCCACCGATCTGCGGTCGCTGCGTGAGGTGGCGGACGGGTTCGGCGTCGGCGGCTACGTCTCGAACGCCGATCCGGTCGATTTCGCGCTCGACATCGTGAGCGTGGACGGCGAGCCGGCCGCGAAGCGCGGCAAGCTCTCGGGGCGCAAGCAGGTCTACCGGACGCCCGATGGGGGTCACCACGTCGGGCTCGCCGACCGCGAGGGCCCCGCGGACGGCGAGCCGCTGTTGGCGCCGCTGATCAGGGACGGGGAGATCGTCGAGGAACGGACGTTCGACGTCGACGCGGCCGCCGAGCGGGCGCTCGCGGACGCCGATCGGGTCGGATACGGGTCCGAGGAGTAGTCGATCGAGCCGGGCCGTCGATCACTCGGTCGAGAACGCCTCGACCGCGCCGCCGTCCTCGCGCTCGCGGAAGACCTGCCCCTCGATGAGCGTCACCATCGTCTCATCATCCTGCCAGGCCGTCGGCGGCAGCTGCGCCTTCCGACAGGCACGCGAGAGGAACTCGGCTTCCGACCAGTCGTTCTCGACGGGCAACATCGGATACATCCAGCCGTGGTTCCCGCCGGCGTCGATCGCCACGCCGTGAACGCCGAGCTCGAGGTCGGCGATCGGGTCGTCAGTGAGCGTGGTGCGTGAGACGACGCACACCGAGATCTGTAACGAGTCGAGTTCCTTGGGACCGACCTCGGAGCCACAGGAGTCGTCGGAGGCGGCAGTGATCGCCGCGTCGACGATCGCGTGGCCGAGCTGGTCGCCCTCGCTGTAGGTACCCGCACAGCCGCGGAGCCGGCCCCGGCCGCGCGTCGACTGGAGGCGAACGAACGCGCCGGTCCGGTTGTAGAAGGCGTCGCGCATACTGCCCGGCTGTTCGCGCTGGCCGTGTCGTACGAACGATTCGACCGATTCGCGCGCCAGTTCGACCGCTCGAGCGCCGTCCTCGTAGGAGAGCCGAACGGCCTGGGCCTCGGACATATGAGGGTACAGGCGGGCTGGCGACTTGAACGTGTTCCTTCCGAGTGGATGATGATGAAGGATCCGATTACCGCAGCCGGCGCCGGCGGTCAGGGAAGGTAGCGAACGCTCACCACGCCGGGCTCCGAGCGCACCTCAACGCGGTTTACGCCCAACCTGGCGGCACGAGCGAGCGTCCCCTCCCGGTCCTCGAGGACGTCGGCGACCGCCTCCGCGGTCGTCTCCTCGGGCACCGTGAGCACGTGCAGCTCGCCGACGCCCGCACGCGGCTCCCGCGTGAGATCGCCGACTGGCTGGTCGGCGGCGATCGACCGTTCCTGTGGCGTCGGCGGTTCCTCGCTCTCCTCGATCGGAACGGTCCATCGGTCCTCGACGGCGACGACCTGATAGGTCACCTCCAACGGCGGATCCGGGGCGATCGTGGCCTCAAGCACGTCCTCGGTTTCGACGCCGGGGTTCGTTTCCACGGTGTGCACCTGGCCGTCGTGAACGTCCCTGAGCACCGCCGAGTCCGTGTCGGCGTGGGTGACGAGGAAGGTTCCCGTCTTGCCGTCCACGGGATCATCATCGTCCCCACCATCCACCGTCCCGCCGGAGGAGGCCGGGGGGGTCTCGTCGTCGGTCATACGCCCGATAGGCGGTCGGCCCTTTTCGGCGTTTCGAGCCGCGCCGTCCCCTTGCGACGGCGTATCGAGGGGACCGGATCCGTGACGACGGGCCCTCAGGTCCCGAGCCGCCGGTGGACGAGCACCATCACCACGGCAGCCGCGAGCGGCGGAAGGATCCCGAGAATCGGGTGCGCGGCGTACAACAGTTCCAACAGCGCCGAGTCGGTGGGGGTCTGGAACGCCGGCGGCGCGGAGATCACGAGTGCGAGGTACAGCGACGCGAGGAACGCGTACCCACAGGCCGCCAGCGCCTGGTCGTATCGCGGATGGACGTCGGTTCCGAGACGGTGGCGTCGCGCGACCAGCAGGACCGGGGCCACGAGCGGGCCGACCGCGAGAAACCCGACGAGCACGAACAGCGACCGGGAGAAGGAGACGAGCCCGCCACGGACCAGCTCGGAGGTCCGGGCCAGCTCGACGACCAGCCCCATCGTGACCACCAGAGCGACGAACAGCGCCGCAAGCGATCCCACGAGCCAGTAGACGCGGAAGAACCACGAGTCGCTGGCGCGAACCGCGTACGGGAACGCGCCGAGCGCCCCGCGATACGCCTCGGTCATCGTGAATGCTTGGTGCCTACGAGCGATAAACCCCGCGACCTCGAACCGACCCCTTCGAACCGGAGTCGACGGTGAGATCGGCGGTGGGGGTCGACGGTCAGAACGCCTGCAACTCCTCGAGAACCGCGGCGGCGGACCCGTCGTCGATGGCCTCGCGCGCCGCCGTCAGCCCGTCCGCAAGCGTCTCGACGTCGTCGCGGGCGTAGATCCGGAACGCCGCGTTGAGCGCGATCGCGTCCGCGAAGCGGTCCGTCCGGTCGCCAGCGAGGACCGCCTCGGTGATCGCGGCGGAGTCGGCAGCGACGTCGTCGACGGCCAGGTCGTCCGTCTCGAAGTCCATCCCGTACTCCGCGGTCTCGATCTCGTAGTCCGTGAACGTCGGACCGTCGGCGGCGTCCGCGGCGGCATCGGCATCGGCGACCTCCTCGGCCGGATCGGCATCGGCGGCTCCGTCCGAAGCGCCAGCCGCCCGCCAATCGGCCACCTTCGTGTAGCCGGGACGGATGTCGTCGTACCCTTCCATCCCCTGGAACATGATCACTCGGTCCAGGTCGTGGAACCGGCTCGCCGCGAACGTGTCACAGATCTTCTTCGCGAACGCGAGGTGATAGAAGGATCCCAGGTGGACGTCCGCGCCCGCGGGGTTCGCGAGCGTCTCGATCGTGTTCACGAAGGTGCGGACGCCCATCCGATCGCGTCGCTCGTGGAGGGCGTCGATCGCGGGGTTAAATGCCGGCTGGTAATAGAATCCGAAGCCGGTCTCGTCGACCATCGCCGCGGAGTCCCGGGGGGTGAGCTCGGTCGCGACGCCGAGCTCGTCGAGGACGTGCTTGTAGGCGTCCTGCTTTTGGGTCGGCACGCGGTCGCCGGAGTGGGCGACGACCGGGGTGCCGGCGGCGGCGGCGACGATCCCCGCCGCGGCGCCGAGGATCGCCGTGTCGCCCTTGCCGTCGTAGTTGGCGCCGCAGTCGACCGGATCCGCGTCCGGCTCGGCGTACTCGACGCGTTCGCACATCACGTCGGTGAACGCCGCGAGCTCCTCGGGGACGTTCTTCTTCCAGCGGTTGGCGAGCCAGAACGCGCCCAGCGTCGTCGGATCCGGCTCGTCCGCCAGGATGCGCTCGAACGCCTCCGTCGCCTGCTCGCGCGTCAGGTCCGCGGCGGATTTCGGTCCCGATCCGCAGACCTCGGTCATCAGCCGTTCGAGGGGCCACTCGCCGAACTCGAGGGTCGCGTTCGCCATACGTCGACTTCGGTCGCCGGGCGCAAAAGCGTCCCGTTCGCCGGCCACGGGCGGCCGGCGATTCCGGCGTCGTCCGGACGTTCCTCGCCCCGACGCGTCCACACCGGCGTCGGGGTGTGACCGACGCCAACGACCAGACGCGACCTATGCCGTCGACGAGACCGACTCACGCCACGACGAGACACGAACCACGCCACGACGAGCGCGTCCCGCTCCGAAAGCCGTAGATACGCGGCGGCCCTACCGGGGATAATGAGCCTCGACGCCGACTGGCGTGCGGACCTCGACGTCGTCGACGCCGCGCTGATCGACGGCTACCAGAGCGGCTTCCCGGTCGCCGATCGCCCGTTCGAGACCGTCGCGGACGCCATCGCCGCGGAGACGGGTCACGACGTCGACGGGGATGCGGTCCTCGAACGCGTTCGTCGCCTCCGCGAGGCGGGCGTCTTCCGCCGGTTCGGCGCCGTCCTGAATCCCCCCGTCATCGGCTCCTCGACGCTGGCCGCGGTCCGAGCGCCGGCGGACCGATTCGACGGGATCGCCGCAACGGTGAACGGCTACCGGCAGGTGAACCACAACTACCGCCGCGACCACGAGTGGAACATGTGGTTCGTCGTCACCGCGGGCTCCCGCCAGCGGCGCGACGAGATCCTCTCGGCGATCGAGTCGGAAACGGGGTGTTCGGTGCTCGCGCTCCCGATGCTGACCGACTACTACATCGACCTCGAGTTCCCCGTCGTCAACCGTGACCGGTTCGCCCGCGAGTCCGTGGCCGGCGCGGACGCCTCGGCGACCCGGATCGCCGAGGACGCCCGCGGGGATCTGTCGCCGCTGGAGGCCGACCTCCTGATAGCCATCCAGGACGGCCTCCCGCTCTCGCCGACGCCGTACCGGGACGTCGCCGCCGAGATCGACGCGTCGGCCGCGGACGTCCGGGCCGCGACCAGACGACTGCTGGGCGACGGTTGCATCAAGCGTATCGGGTGCGTCGTCAACCACGTCGTCACCGGCTTCCGAAACAACTGTATGGTCGTCTGGGACGTACCGGACGACGACCTCGACGCGTACGGCGAGCGCGTGGGCAGCCTCCCGTACGTGACCTTATGTTATCACCGCCCGCGCCGCCCCGAGCAGGACTGGCCGTACAACCTGTTCACGATGATCCACGGCCGGGAGGCCGACGCGGTGGACGCCAAGATCGACGAGCTCGCCGCCGACTACCTTCCGGTCCCCCACGAACGCCTCTACTCGACGGAGACGCTGAAACAGACGGGGGCGCGCTACGAGGACCTCCTCGCGGAGTAACGACAGCGTCTCGCGGAGTCACCACATCGTCTCGCGGAGTCACCACATCGTCTCGCGGAGTCACCACATCGTCTCGCGGAGTCACCACATCGTCTCGCGGAGTCACCACATCGTCTCGCGGAGGACCCCGCGCCTCCGCCGTCGGCGACCGACGACTATTCGTGTCCGGTCGGCGAGCCTCCGATATGCTCACCTACGTGACGACCAATCCGGGGAAGATTCGGGAGGCGGAGTCGTACCTCCCCGACGAGTCGATCGACCGACTGGCGTACGACTACACCGAGATCCAGAGCGACGACCTGGGCCCGATCGCCGCTCACGGCGCCCGCGAGGCGTATCGACACGCCGGCGAGCCGGTCGTGGTCGACGACGCCGGACTGTTCATCGAGGGACTCGGCGGGTTTCCCGGACCGTACTCCTCGTACGTCGAGGACACCCTCGGCGTCGAGGGAGTCTGGGAGGTCGCATCCGAGCTCGCGGACCGGCGCGCAGCCTTCCGCTGCGTGCTCGCCTACTGCGACGGCGAGGAGTTCGCCGCGACGCCGGACCCGATCGACCGCGAGGACCGCGTCGCCGCGGCCGCGGCCGGCCCCGACGCCGACGCCGATCGGGCCGCGCTGCCCGTCAAGCTCTTCGAAGGATACGTCCCGGGAACGATCGTCGCCCCGCGCGGCGACGGCGGCTTCGGCTACGATCCGATCTTCGAACACGACGGCACGACGTTCGCGGAGATGGCCACCGAACGGAAGAACGCGGTCTCCCACCGCGGCCGCGCGCTCGCGAAATTCGCCGAGTGGTTCGCCCAGCGGTAACGAGTCGTTCGGCCACGGCCGACCGCGGTCGATCCGGCGGCTCCGGAGGTATATACGTGATCGGGCGCCACCCGGTCGCGTGCCCGTTTCGCCGTCCTCGGCGCCCACGCGGTTGCGCGACACGCAGCGTCGAGGCGGGACGCTATCCACCTCGAAGCGCGTGTCGCCTGCTCGCCATCAACCTCGACCGACGCCAAAACGGGACACCGGATCGTTGCCGAGTCCACGGACGGCGGACCTGCGGGCGGCAGCCCGTGGACGTCACGAACTCACGACGGTGGCGCCACCTGATTACCCGCGCGGGTCGCGGTCCGGACCGGGATACTCTCCCCCGACGACCGTCGGATAAACCCGTTCCGGGTCGAACACGGTGACGAACGCCTGCGGCTCCCGAACGCTGATCGGAACCCGATCGCGGAGCGCCACCCCGGCCGCGGCGCTCGTGAGGGCCGGATCGAACGAGAGCACGTGCATCGCGCCGCCGTGATAGGCCGCCGCGAGCGCGGGGTGATCGCCCGGCGGCTGCTCGATGAGCACGATCCGGTCCGCCGCGAGCGCGTGCCACGCGGACGCGAGGGCCGGATCGGCGAGGTCGGCGATGACAGCCCGCGCATCCGCGAGCAGCTGCCGGGTCGCGACGAGCGTGAGCCACGAATGGCGTCGGACCACGTCAAGCGCCGCACGGGCCTCCCCGCCGACCAGGAGATCGGCCGCCAGCACGTCCGCGTCGGCGACGATCCGGTCGATGCTCGGGTCACTGCGGTCACCGTCGGCACCGTCGGCACCGGCGGTCGACCCGGCGCGGGGGTCGGAGACGTCCGCAGCCCCCGCCTCGTTCCTCTCGCCGTTCGACTCCGCCGAGCGTTGGCACTCGAGCGCCGTACGGACGTCCGCAACCGTGTGCTCCGCGGAGTGTCGATCGAAGAGGTTGCCCCAGTGCACGCTCCGTCGAAGGGTGCGGGCGACCATCCCGTTTACGGACCACGTGGTTATGGCGACCCCACGGTCACGGAAGATCCCGGGTAGCCACCGCGATCGTCAGGTGACCGCCGCGCGTCTGACGTGGATTTATGGTCGCCGCGGCGCCCGGATCGACCGGGCGCGCACCATCCGCAGTTCCCCCATCCTCACCCCGCGCGCCCCCCGTCACACGCTCGTTCGAAACGGCCGCCTCAGCCGAGGAGCGTCGACTCGACGTCCTCGATCGCACCGGTGACCGCGAGTATCGCCAGCCTGTCGCCCGCCTCGACCGCGGTGCCCGGAAGCGGAATCGTCAATGGGTCGCCGTCACGGCCGTGCGCGTAGATGCGTCCGTGGTCGCCGAGGTCGATGTCGTTGACGTGTGCGCCGACCACCGGTGCGTCCCCGTCGATCGTCACCACGATCAGCTGCAAGCCCTCGGTCAAGTCCCCGAGGGCGTTGAAATCGCCGCCGAGGATCGCGGTCTTCGCGCCGGCGGCGCCGAAGCGTTCGGGATAGATGACCTCGTCGGCGTCCGCCTCGTACCGGTCGTACACGTCGGGATCGACGTCCTCGCTGAGACGCATCACCGTCCGACAGCCGTACTCGGAGCCGATCCGGCAGATGTGGTGGTTCGTCTCGACCGTGCCGGTGAGCCCGCCGACGGCCGCAGCCTCGTCGATCCCGCCCGTTTCGAGCACCGTGCGGTCGCTTCCGTCACCCTCGATCGTCGTGAACCCACGCTCCCGGGATCTGAGCACCTTCTCGTGGTCGTCGTCGACGACCGTCACCTCGTGGCCCTCAGCATCGAGCACCCGCGCGGTTCGTGCACCGACCCGTCCGAATCCGACGACGAGTATTCGCATACGTCGGCGTACGGCGACGGGCATCAAAAACCTATGTGAGTGAGTACCACCCTCGTGCCGTCGCCGAGCGTACCGCCGGGAGGTGCCGACGTGTCATCGGGTCGAGCGCTGGCGCGCGACCTCGGCCCGGATCGCATCGCGTTTCACGAGAAGGAACCCGGCAAAGATGAAGAGAAATCCGACGATCGTTGCCGGCGTGATCGCCTCCGAGAGGAAGACCCATCCCGAAAGTGCCGCGAAGACGGGAGCCACGTACGAGACGAGGTTGATTTCGATCGGACCGAGTCGTTCGAGGAGGTCGAAGAAGACGAGAAACCCGATCGCGCTGGCGCCGATCGACAGATAGCCCAGCGCGAGGACCGCCTCCAACGACCAGACGACCTCGCCGATCGACTCGTCGAGGCCGACGGAGACCAGATGCATAACGGCCGCGCCGATGGCCATCGACCACGCCTCCATCGTCTCGATCTCCAATTCGGCGTCGACGGTGCGGGTGAGGACGGTGCCGAGCGCGAAGGCCGCCGCGGCGAGGAACACGAGGAGCTTCGGGACGGTCCCGTCGCCGAGGAGGTTCCCCGGGTCCGGTCGCGTGAGGACGGCGACGCCCACGAGCCCGACGATGAGTCCGACGGTTCCGATGGCGGTCAGCCGTTCACTTGGAAGGAAGCCGCGAGCGAAGACGGTCGTCAACACCGGCGACAGACTGACGAGAACGGCGGCGACTGCGCTCGTCACGTGCGGGTCCGACTCGCCGACGAACAGAAAGACGTGATAGGCGGCGATGAGGAGGAGGCCGCCGATCGCGACGAGAGTCCACTCGCCGCGGGTGCGCGGTATCGGGTCCTCGACGACGAGGGCAGCGTACCCGAGCATCACGACCGCGGCGACGTCATACCGGAACGCCGCGAACAGGACGGGCGGAAAGTACTCGAGCCCTGCGTTGATCGCCATAAACGCCGACCCCCAGAGGGCAGCGAGAACGATGAACAGGAGGAGGTCACGGGAGCTGCTCACGTCGGCACTGGGATGGGAGACGCCATGAGGGTTTCGAAGCCCGACGGCGGAGCGAACCCGCAGCGAGGGACGCTGACGTGCGGTTAGTCCAACCCACGATCGCGGACGGCCCGGATCACGTCCTGTCTGGCGATGAGTCCGACGAGTCGGCCCTCGGAGTCGACGACCGGAACCCGGTTCACGTCCGGGTCGCCGACGAGCAGGTCGAGGACGACGTCGGCGTCGGCGTCCGGCTCCACCGTGGCAACGTCGGTCGTCATCACCTCGGAGATCGGGCGACCGGACTCGCGGACGAAGTCGAGGCCCGTATCGATGTCGCTCCACGGAACGTCGATCTGGTAGGTGAGCGTGTCGACGAACGGCGGGAAGCCGATCGGGATCCAGAGCGTCTCGTCCTCGGGCTCGAAGAGGTCGACGAGGTCGGACTCGGAGACGATCCCGAGGAGATACCGGTCGTCGTCGACGACCGGGAATCCCGAAAAGGAGACGCGCGCGAACCGCTTGAGCACGTCCGCCACATCGTCGTCGGGCGACACAGTCTGCACGTCGGTGATCATCAGATCACGAGCCTGCATGTCCTCCCCTCGGTCGGCACGGAAGGTAAAAGGTCCGCCCACGGGACCGGTCGCTCCCCAGCCACGGATCCGGTCGCTCATACGGCTCGAGGTTCGATCCGAAGGTATGACCGATGACTACGTGCGCCGGGTGCAGGAGAGCCGTGCGGAGAAGGACGAGTTCTTCGGCGACCATCCGCAGTCGCCGATCCCGCCGGAACGTCGCGATTCCTTCGACGGGCTGGCGTACTTCGATCCGGCTCCCGACTATCGCGTCCCGGCGACCGTGACGGTCCACGACGACCCCGAGCCGCTCGAGCTCGAGACGACCGCCGGCCCGAACGTCCGGTATCTTCGGGTCGTGACCTTTGCGTTCGAGCTGCACGGGACGGATCTGACGCTTGCGGCGTACCGCCAGGAGGGCGAGCCGGACGCCGCCCTGTTCGTGCCGTTTCGCGACAAGACGACGGGGCAGGAGACGTACCACAACGGCCGCTACATCGAGCTCGAGCCGGACGGGGAGCTCGACGACGGCGACGAGGTCACGATCGATTTCAACCTGGCGTACAACCCGTTCTGTGCGTACACCGAGACGTTCTCGTGTCCCCTGCCGCCCGAGGAGAACTGGCTCGAGGTCGCCGTGTATGCGGGCGAGCGCACCCCGCCCTGGTGACTCACGGTTCGGGCGACTCACGGTTCGGGCGACTCACGGTTCGGGCGACTCACGATTCGGGTGACTCACGGTTCGACGATCATCACTGGGCGATCGTCGCCGGTGAGGAACGCGTCCACGAAGTTTTCAGCCGTCACGGCGTACCGCCGAGTATGCCCACCGATCCCACGGATAAGGGCCCGGATCCGACGCGGATCCGCGTCATCGTCGTCCACGCCGACGACGTCGTGACCGCGCTCGAGGCACGGGAACGGGGCGCCCGACGGACGGTGCTCCGGGTGACGCCGCCGTTCTCGGGGCGGATGCGCGCGCGGATCCACGACGCGGCCGCCACGGAGTCGGATCCGCCGACGGACGACGGAGATTCGGGGACGTCCTCGGCCGGAGCGGTGCACGTCGATCCCCGATCCCTCGTCGCCGATCCCCCGCCGTATCCCGACCCGGACGAGACCGAGGACCGACTTCGCAACCGGGGCATCTACGACGTCGAGACGCATCGGGAACGACACGTCGCGGCGGTCGCCGACTGGCGGGAGACGGTTCGCGACCGGATCGCGGAGACCGTCGCGATCGAGATCACTGCGGCGGACCGATCACGGACTCACGAGGTTCGAGTGAGCGCGTTGGGACCGGCGAGCGAAGAACGGGGGGGATCCTGAACGGACGGAGGGAACTACGTGTCGTGGTCGTGGCCGGAGTCGCCGTGGTCGTGGCCGGAGTCGCCGTGGTCGTGGCCGGAGTCGCCGTGGTCGTGGTCGTGACCGTGTGACCCGGAGCCGCCGTCGCCGACGATCTCCGCGCCCTCGCCCTCGATCATATCCATGTTCTTCAAGTTGTCCCGCTCCTCGAAGTCCTCGACCGCGGCGACCACGTCCGCCTGGGTGAGGGTCATTCGCTCCTCGGTCAGCGCGCGGAGGACGGCCTCACGGAGGACCATCCGGAGGTCCGACCCGGTCAGCCCCGAGGTCAACTCGGCGATCGCGTCGGGGTCGAAGTCGGCGATGTCCATCTCCTGGGTGACGATCCGGAGGATGTCCGACCGCATCTGGCGGTCGGGTTTCGGGAAGTTGACGATCTCGTCGAACCGCCGCCACGCGGCCGCGTCCAGCTGGTCCGGGTGGTTGGTCGCGCCGATGAGCAACACCTCGTCGCGGACCAGCGAGATGTCGTCGATCGACTTGAGCAGGGTGTTGACGGCGCGCTTGAGCGCGGCGTGTTCGTCCGAGCGGCGCGTCTTCGCGACCGAGTCGAACTCGTCGATGAAGAGGATACACGGGGAGAGCCGCTTGGCGACCTCGAAGGTCTTCTCGACGTTCTTGGCCGTCTCGCCGAGGTACTGGCTCGTGATCATCGACAGCTTCACCTCGACGAACGGCAGGCCGAGTTCGTGTGCGAGCGCCCGCGAGACGGTCGTCTTTCCCGTCCCGGGCGGCCCGACGAACAGGAGCTTGCCGATCTCCCGGAGGCCGATGCTCGCGAGGTACTCGCGGTGCTCGATCGCCTTGACGAGCTTCTGGATCTCGTCCTCCTGGTCGCCGGTGAGCACCAGATCGTCGAGCGTCGTCTCGATCTCCTCCGGCGCGCGAACGTTGACGAGATCGAGCATCTCTGCGTCCTCCTCCTCGTCGAAGTACTCCTCGAGGAGGGCATCGATCCAGACGCGATCGGCGTGGATCGGACGGTTGTTATCCCGCGCCGCCTCGTGGGTGACGGTCGTCTCGAGGTCCGCGTGGTCCTCAAGGGCGGTCGCAAGCGTCGGGTTGGTCGCGATCCGGTCGTCGTCGGCCCGCTCGTGGACCCACTCGAGGGCCATCTCGGGCTGGGTGAGCGAGATCTCGCCGGAGAAGTCGGTTCGCTGCGTGAACAGGAGGTCGGAGACGGCCTCCCAGGGGTGTTCGACGCCGGTGGCGGTCCGGACCGTCGAGTCGGTGGCCTTGAGCGGTCGTTCCACGCCGCCGGGGCCGTCCTCACCGGGCGCGTCGGTCCAGAACACCTGTCGAAACCGTGGCGGGAGATCGTTCTCGTCGAGGTCGCGACGGTCCGTATAGAGGTGTGTCGTCAACACGAATTCGACCACGTCGAGGGCCGGGTCACTCATCCCCCAGAAGTTGGGACGGGCGGCGTTTAAGCGCGTCGAAGCAGCCGGTCGGAGACGCGCCTGGAGACGCGCGACGGTTCGGCGCCGCGGCGACCGCGGCGGCGTACGGTCCCCGTATTTAAGCCGGCGCCGGTCCGACCGATCGGTATGTCGCAGGACACCACACCGGTGATCGCGGTCGCCCAACGGACGCCACAGGGGAAGGACGGCGGCGCCCTCAGCGAAGTGCGTAGCGAGGACCTGTCGGTCGCGTTGATCGACCGGATCCTCGAGACCACCGGCCTCACCGCCGACCACGTCGACGACCTGATGTGGGGAGTCGCCCAGCAGCGCGGCGAACAGGACAACAACGTCGCGCGGGTCATCGCGCTGCTGTCGGAGCTCGGCGAGCGCGTGCCCGCGACGACGATCAACCGGTGGTGTGCCTCCTCGATGCAGGCGATCATCTCGGCAGCGGACGCGATCGCGGCCGGCAACCGCGAGTGCATCATCGCCGGCGGCGTGGAGAACATGTCCCGGGTGCCGATGGATACGAGCACCTACGAGACCCTTCATCCGGAGCTGTCCGAGCGATACGACGTCTTCCAGCTACAGATGGGGATGACCGCCGAGACGGTCGCCGAGCGGTACGACGTGAGCCGTCGAACACAGGACGAATACGCGGTCCAGAGCCATCGACGGGCGGCCGAAGCCGCCGAATCCGGCCGGTTCGACCGGGAGATCGTCCCCATCGAGACGCCCGATGGGATCGTCGAGACGGACGAGGGGATCCGCCCGGACACCTCCCTGGAGGCGCTCGCCGAACTGCCGCCGGCATTCACCGGGGACGGCACGGTGACGGCCGGGAACGCCTCCCAGATATCCGACGGCGCGGCGGCGACGCTCGTCACGAGTCGGGCGTTCGCCGCGGACCACGGGCTCGACGTTCTCGCCGAGGTCGGCACGAACGCCGTCGCCGGCGTCGACCCGACGGTGATGGGGATCGGGCCCGTACCGGCGACTCGCGGCCTCCTCGAGCGGGCTGGGACGTCGATCGAGGACTACGACCTGGTGGAGCTCAACGAGGCGTTCGCCTCGCAGTGCGTCCACTCGAAACGCGAACTCGGGATCCCGGACGACCGGTTCAACGTGAACGGCGGCGCGATCGCGATCGGGCACCCGCTCGGCGCCTCGGGAGCCCGGCTCCCGGTGACGCTGGTTCACGAGATGAACGTTCGCGACGTCGACCGCGGGCTTGCGACGCTCTGTGTCGGGTTCGGACAGGGAGCCGCGATCGAGTTTAAACGATAGCCGACGGTCGATCTCGGACGGACTCCGGACGAACTCCGGAGGGAGGAGCGGTTAGCCCGAAAGATCGCGTTTCGCTTGTCGGGCGCGGTCGGCCATCTCCGGATGACCGTCGACGTCCGCCAGCGTTTCGACGGCCTCCATCGTCCGGATGGAGTCGTCGAGGAACGACCGGACGTCGCCGGTGTACGCGTAGACCATATAATCGTCGGTCATCACGTCGACGATCGCGTTCGGGCCGAGTCCCTCGGCTCGCAGCTCGAGGAGATAGCGGGCGAACTTCCGCTCCGGACAGCCGCAGTAGGGGTTCTGATCGCAGTCGCAATCCAGGAAGTCCTCGGCGAAGTCGAGGACCCGATCGCGGGTCGCCGAATCGAGCTTCGCGATCCCGTCGCCGGTGAACAGGAGATCGAGCGTCGCGCCGGCGAAGGCTCCCTTCGGCAGGCTCGCCTCTAGCTGGGATGCCAGCTGGCGGTGGTTCTTCACGTAGATCTTGTCCGTGATCGCCACAGTTGGGGCGAAATAGGCGGTGGGTGAGTAAAAGGGGCGTGGTGTCGTTTCATCCACTGATTCGGAGAAACGGATCATCAGCGTATGCCGAATCGTCGCACGGAACGGGGAAGTCGTAACGTATATCCGTCACACCGGGATACGTACGGCTGCGTGTCCGGGTTGGGGTAGTGGTTATCCTTCAGCCTTGTGGAGGCTGAGACGCGGGTTCGATTCTCGCACCCGGACTCAAATATTTTTGACATAATCTATCTTCGAGAACCATTATTACTGAAGGCGCCACAGCTGGAATATGGCCCATCAATGTCCACAGTGTGAGAGATCATTTGATAGCCAACGCGGCCTGGGGGTCCACCACAGCCAAATACACGGCGAGAAGCTTCCGAACCGAACGTGCGACCACTGTGGCGAGCGATTTCACTCACCGTATGCGAAGCGGTACTGTTCCGAGGAGTGTCTCAAGGAGTCCGGAGCATATGCCGGGTCGAATAACCCGAATTATCGAGGAGGACCAACGACGTCCTCGTGTGAGCTGTGTGGATCCGAGTTCGAGTATTATCCGTCCGAGAAACCCGGACGATACTGTCGATCGTGTGTCGAGTCCGAGGATTGGCAGGATCCACCGGTCGTCTCGGGGACCAGCCATCCGAATTGGAGGGGCGGCAGGAAAGTGCGTGACTGTTCGATCTGTGGAACGGAGGTGAAACGACGCCCGTTCGAACGGGACCAATATGACGTGGTTCTGTGCAGCCGTTCGTGTCACGCCCGGTGGCTCTCGGAGTCGTTCACGGGCGAGGGCCATCCGAACTGGAGGGGTGGGGGAAGCGACCGAAACTACGGGCCGGGCTGGGCGGCGGTTCGCCGGCGGGCGCTCGAGCGGGACGGCCACGCCTGCGTGATCTGTGGCACGACGCGGGACGAGCTGGGACGCAATCCCGACGTCCATCACCTCCTGCCGGTGCGGCTGTTCGCGGAGTCGGACCGGCATACGGTCGCCGACGCCCATTACCTCGGAAACGTCGTCACGCTGTGTCCGGGATGCCATCGACGGGCCGAATACGATGGGATCACCGAAACCCGGCTCCGCGAGGCGGCCGCGCTGACCGGATGAATTGCCGAACCGAGGAACGCAGCGGCGCAGTGGCTGCGTAGCCCGTCGATCCGACCCATACTGGTAAATACCCACGCGGTGATGGGTACCGTATGCCGAATAACAAACCGTCGAACCGGCTGACCGACGTGTACGCGGAGCGGATCGGAACGCCACGGACCGACGACGAGGTGCGCGGATACTGGCTGTTCGCGCTTGGGGTCGTCCTCACGCTGCTCGGCGTGGTTCTGTATACGGCCGGAAACGCCGGCGGTTCGGGCGCGGGGGCGGTGAACTACGCGTATCGCCAGTACGGCGTCGTGCTCAGCGGGATCGGCGCCCCGGTGGTGATGCTCGGATCGATCGTTCGGTTCCCGCTCCGGAAACGAGCGACGACGCTGGCGACACTCGGTACGGGGATCTGTCTCGTCGCGATAGCCTGGTTCGTGGTGGTCTATCCGGGTGGCTGGGAGCCGGGCGCGGGACACACGGGCGTGATGGCCCTCTACGCGCTCGGGATCCTGCTCATCGCCCTCGCGGGAGCGATCGTTCCGATCGCCACCGATCCGGTGTACGAGGAACACGAGCAGCTACAGGAGACGGCTGCCGGGACGACGGCGGAGCTCGAGGAGACGGAGACCCGCGTTCGCGAGCTGGAGGAGGAGCTGGCGGCGACCGAGGGCGAGTTGGAGGCGGTCCGAAGCAGTCGGGCCCGATTCGAGCTGTACGCGGACGCCGCCGACGAGTACCGCTGGCGGCTTCGGCACCGGAACGGCAACGTCATCGCCGACTCCGGGCAGGGGTACAGCTCACGCCAGAAGTGCCAACAGGGAATGCACAGCGTGATGCGGAACGCGCTCGGGGCCGGCGTGTTGCGGATCGAACCGGACGTGGCTCCGAAAGACGAGGCGCACGCGGCCGGCGGGGCCGATGCAACCGGCGGAGACGACGCGCGCGCGGTGGGCGATGAGGGCTCGGCGGACGCCTCGGTGCCCGATGACGCCGACGATCCGGACCTGGCGGTGCCCTCTGAATCGGCCCCAAGCCAGAGCAGCTTCGAACTCTTCGAGGACAACGCCGGCGAATGGCGCTGGCGGCTCCGGCACGACAACGGCAACGTCATCGCCGACTCGAGCGAGGGATACGCCTCCCGATCCAACGCGGTTCGAGCGATGAACGGCGTCCGCTCGCACGTCGCGGGCGCGGACTATCTCCGGATCGACCCGACGGCGTTCGAGCTCTACCGGGACGCAGCCGGGAAATACCGGTGGCGGCTCATCCACGAGAACGGAGAGATCCTCGCGGACTCGGGACAAGGGTACTCCTCGCGGTCGAAGGCTCGCCAGGGGATCGAGAGCGTTCGATCGAACGCGGTCGAGGCCCCGCTTGAAATCCTCGACGACGAGTAGGACGTCGACGGGGCTCCTCGGGGGCGTCCGTCTCGGCCGATCACGTCGCATCCCGTCGCGCCCCGGTCGGCGGTACAATTATGTCGCTGCCCGAACAGTAGTACTCGAACCATGGGCGCAACCTTCGAGGTCTACGAGGACAACGCCGGCAAGTGGCGCTGGCGGCTCCGACACGACAACGGCAACATCATCGCGGATTCCGGGCAGGGATACGCGTCGAAACGGAACGCGACGGACGCGGTCGAACGGGTACAAAACTACGTGCCGGACGCTGACGTCCTTGATTTCGAGGACGCCGCCTTCGAGGTCTACGAGGACAACGCCGGCGAGTGGCGCTGGCGGCTCCGCCACCGGAACGGCAACGTGCTCGCCGACTCCGGCGAGGGGTACACCTCGCGGTCGGCCGCGGTGGACGCGGTCGAAAGCGTCAAGCGGGACGCGCCGGGGGCGGACGAGACCGAAACGGACGGATAGACCGACCTCGACGTCCGGTCAGCGGCCGCTTCTCGTTCGACCACCGTCCATTCTCGTTCGACCATCGTCGCTGCTCGTGGCCATCGTCGCCCAGCGCGCGGCCGGTTACCGTTCGACCGAGGGCACGCCGCGATCGCCGCCCAGCGCGCGGCCGGTTACCGTTCGACCGAGGGCACGCCGCGATCGCCGCCCAGCGCGCGGCCGGTTACCGCCGTCGGGCGGCCGCTGTTCCGGATGACGTTGAACGCCGTCATCAGGTCGGTCCGCGAGACGAGTCCGACCAGATCCCCGTCCCCGTCGACGACCGGGAGGCGTCCGACGCCGTTGCGCTGCATCGTCTGGAGCGCGTCCATCGCCTCGGTGTCCGGCGAGACCGTCACCAGGTCGACCTCCATCACGTCCTCGACGCGGTAGGCGTCGCGTTCGACCTCGGCGACTCCGCGGGCGTCCTCCAGCGTCACCATTCCGACGAGGACCTCGCCGTCCATCACGGGAAACCCGGTGTGGCGCTCGCGAAACATCCGGTCGATCAGCTCGGCGACGGTCGTCTCCTCCGTGACGACGTCGAGCTCGGGCGCCGGGGTCATCACGTCGGCGACCGTGACCCCCTCGAAGGCGGCGTTGAGGGTCGTCTGCTGTGCCTCGCCGGAGGCCGCGATGTAGATGAACAGCGCGAGGAAGATGAGGAACCAGTTGGAGAACAGCCCCACGATCGCGAGCACGAACGCAAAGGCCTTCCCGATCGCGGCGGCGCGCTGGGTCGCCTCCGCGTGCGGCGCGTTCCGCGCGAGCAGCGCCCGGAGGACCCGGCCGCCGTCCATCGGGAACGCCGGCAGCATGTTGAACACCGCGAGGACGACGTTCAACACCGCCAGATAGCCGAAGACGAACCGGACCGCGTCGATCCCGCCCGGAAAGCCGAGCGACCCCGACGGGATGCCGCTCGTGAGCAGGAGGAGGGCGTAACAGCCGACCCCGACCAGGATCGAGACGACCGGGCCGGCGATCGCGATCCAGAACTCGTGGCGCCAGTCCTCGGGGAACTCCGTGAAGCTGGCGAGCCCGCCGAGCAGCCACAGCGTGATCGAGTCGATCTCGTAGCCGTACCGCATCGCCACCAGCGAGTGCCCGAACTCGTGGAGCAGGACGCCGACGAACAGCCCGAGCGCGGAGGCGAGCCCGAGGACCCACGGCAGCGAGCCGCCCGAGAGGTTCTCGACGTCGATCGTCACCGGGAGCGCGCCGCCGATCGTCGACGCGATCATCGAGATGTCCTGGCCGATCAGAAAGGCGAAGAAGGGCAGGACAAGCAGGAACGTCCAATTGAGTCTGATCGGGATGCCGAAGGCGGTCCCGATCTTGATGCCTCGCATGGGCGTCCGTTCGGACGCCTCAGTTAAAAGCGTACGGCGGAACGCCCGGCGGACGGCACGTCGGGGAACGATCTACTCCAGCAACGGGTCGGCGTCCGCTCCGCGGAGCCCGGTGGCCTCCTCGATCGACAGCTCGTAGGGGATGGGCGACAGGCGACGCGCCTCGAGAACCGACAGGTCCGGCACCCAGGCGTTCTCGTCCATCAGCTTCCCGACGGTCGTTCGCTCGTCGGGCTCGATCGGGGACAGCGGCCCGCGAACGATGACGCTCCGCCAGTCGGTCGGCGACCGGTGCTCGACGACGGTCAGACACGCGCGGTCGGTCGCCTCCGTGAACGCGACCTTCCGGCTCTCGGCGCCGAACTGCCAGTAGACGAAGACGACCCGACCGGCGTCATAGCCGAACGAGATCGGGATGGCGTACGCGTCGTTTCCGTCCGCGAGCGCGAGTACGCCCGCGCCGTGTGACTGAAGGGCGGCATCGATCGCCGCGTCGCTCATCGTCTCGCCCTCGATCGGCCGGTCGTCGGATGGCTGCGTCGTCATTGGGACACGTCCTGTCGTGTGTGCCGCGACCGGGAACGGGTCGTCGCCCGTCCCCGCGGATGTACCGTACGTCGTGCGGACGTGCCTTATATATCCCGGACGGAAGGGACGCGAGTTCGGGCACGGTGGGATCCCCGTAAGCGAAGCGAACGGGGGGTCAACCGTGCGTGACGAACGACGTGAGGAACGGGCACGGTGGGATTCGAACCGGAGGAAGACAGTCCTGCTCGCCTCGCTTCGCTCGGCTGTGCGGGCTGTGACTTCCAGGGATTCGAATCCCCTGGGTACCGGTTCGGTCGTCGCGACGCTCCTCCCTGTACGGGCACGGTGGGATTCGAACCCACGACCATCGGATTAGAAGTCCGACGCTCTATCCGGGCTGAGCTACGTGCCCTCACTCGCACGTACGGTCGATCGCTTATAAGGAATGAGGTTCCTCCGTGCCGCTTGACGACGATCGCGGCGCCGACGTCCCCGGTCGGGGGCGCTCCGCAGCGCTTAATGGCCGGCATGGCCGACGACCCGATAATGCGAGTCATCGGTACCGTCGGGCTTCCCGGAAGCGGGAAGGGGGAAGCGGCGACGGTCGCGGACGAGGCTGGGATCCCGGTCGTCGTGATGGGCGACGTGATCCGCGAGGCGTGTCGAAACCGCGGGCTCGACCCGGCCGAACACCACGGCCGGATCGCCGGCACGCTCCGCGAGGAGGAGGGCCCGGACGCGATCGCGGCCCGAACCGTCCCCCGGATCCGGGAGGCGATCGCGGACGCGGACTCGGGCGGGGACGACGACGCGAGCGACGCCGACACGGTGCTCGTCGACGGGCTCCGGTCGCCGGTCGAGCTCGAACGGTTCCAGGAGGCGTTCGGCGACGACTTCACGCTCGTGGCGATCCGGGCCCCCTTCGACGTCCGCGCGAAACGGCTCGCGGAACGCGGCCGCGACGCGGCGGACGCGGACGTCGAGGCCCTCCGGGAGCGCGACGAGCGGGAGCTCGAGCTGGGCCTCGGCGAGGTGATCGAGGCGGCCGACGTCGAGATCGACAACACCGAGTCGTTGTCGGCGTTCCGTGACCGGGTCCGGGACCTGCTCGGAGTCGAAGCGGCGAGCGCTGACGCGGCCGATGCTGACGACACCGACGACGCGGCCGACACCGACGACGCGGCCGACACCGACGACGCGGCCGCCGGCGATGCCGTCCGGACCGACCGGGCCAACCGGGGTGGTGGAGCGTGATCTACAGCATCGACGTACGGATCGAGGCGCCGGTCAACGACACGGAGGTGACCGACCGGGTCGCCGACGCGGTCCGGAACGTCTTCCCGGAGGCCGACCTGGAGTTTCGCGACCGGCGACTGATCGCGGAGACGCACACGCTCGATCCCTTCTCCGACGTGCTCCACGACCAGGAGATCCTCGATACGGCCCGTCGCGTGTTCTTCGAGACCGCCGACGAGGACGGGTTCGAGTTCGCGATCAAGAAGCAGCCGGCCTTCGAGGGCGTCGTCACCTTCGCGGTCGGCGCGCCGGACGAGCTCGGCGACATCGCGGTGTCGGTGACGGTCCGGGAGCCGGACGTGGAGTCCTTCATCGACCACGTCGCCCCGCGGACCGAGGACGGCGTGCCGATCGATCCGGACGTTTGAATCCCAACACCGTGAACCGGTGACGCCGGCAGCCGCGGCGCGCTACTCGACGTATTCGTAGGTGCGCTCGTTCATCCGGCCCCAGCCGGTGAAGACGAACTCGCCGTCAGGCACGGTGAACTCCTCGACGTCGACCGACTTGTCGTAATCGTGGACCTCGTGGACCTGCGTGTACTCCTCGAAGGACAGGTCGTACCGTGACGAGAGCTGCTCGTCGATGTCGATCGCCTCGATCTCCTCGCGCCAGCCGGGCTGGACCGTCTCGGAGTGGATCTCCGCCTGCGCGCCGGAGCCGTACGAGCCGACCAGTAGGCGCTCGCCGACGAACTCCTCGTCGAGACCGCGCTCGGCCGCGTGCCGCAGCGCGCTGGTGCGGGCGAGGTGGACCGATCCCGTATACCAGTTGCCGACGACCCGCGAGAGCTCGAGGGTCGGCTCGATCGTGGCGGCGTACCACTCCCGGTACCGGTCGGTTCCCTTGAGCGCGTCCATGTACTCGCTGATCGCCTCCTCGTAGGCCTCCCGGGACTCGTAGTCGGCCTCCCGGGGCTGGCGCCCGATGGCGTCGGCCAGCTCGTCCTCGACCGGAGTGTTACGCGTGATGTGCCGGTAGGCGAAGAGACCGGCCTTGCGGACCATCCCCGGGAACGGCGTGTGGAACGGGGCGTACGCGACTGTGTCGGGCTCCACGGCGCCGGCGACCGACTCGTAGTCCTCGAGCGCCTCGCGCATCCGCGCGAGGTACACCTGCATCGAGCGCTTGCCGTCGACGCTGGGGAACTGCTGGTTCGGCTTGAGAAAGTCGGTCTCGTCCATGCTCCCGTAGCCCTGATCCGTGGACAGTTCGACGATCGAGGGATCCTCGGTGACGAGCATCGCGACCGCGCCCGCCCCCTGGGTGGCCTCACCCGGGTCGCCGCGCTCGTACAGCGCCGTGTCCGTCGCGATCACCAGCGCCGCCCGCCCGCGGTTGCGTCCGGCGCGGATCCAGTTGTAGGCGTCGTCGATCGCCTGGGTACCGGAAACGCAGGCGAACTTCCGCTCGCCCTTGTTGGCGTGTCTGAAGTCGCCGTCGTAGACCTGCTCGAGACAGCCCGCGATGTACGTCGACACCGGCTTCGAGTGGTCGAAGGCCGACTCGGTCGCGACGTCGATCCGGCCGATCTCGTCAGGCTCGATCCCCTTTCGGTCCAGCAACCGCTTGGCCGCGTTGGCCCCCATCGTGACGATGTCCTCGTAGACGTCCGGGAACGAGGACGTCTCGAGGCCCAGCCCCTTGGTGTACTTCTCGGGGTCCTCGCCCTTGCGCGGCGCGAAGGTGTTCGGCAGGTCGAGCTGTAGCTTGCCCGTTCGGATCTCGATCGCGTCGATGCCGACGGCAGTCATACCCCGGAGTTCGAGAACCGCCCATAAGGGCCTGTCGATGGGATGGTACGTCGTCCGTCGAAACGGCGGCGGCTGGGTATCCGAGTCGACCGGTTGATCCGACCGGCGTCAGACGTCCTCGTCGTCGTCCTCATCGTCAGCGTCAGTCGTCCTCGTCGTCGTCCTCATCGTCGTCCTCATCGTCAGCGTCGTCGTCAGCGTCGTCAGCGTCGTCAGCGTCCTCGTCAGCGTCAGCCTCGCCCTCGTCGGCCTCGCTATCCTCGCCGTCCACACCGTCATCATCGACGTCATCGCCGTCATCGCCGTCATCGCCGTCATCGTCAGCGTCGTCCCCGTCCGGCTCGTCCGTCCCGGTCGGGTCACGGGACGTTCGGTCGAGCACCTCGCCGGTGGGATCGTGTATCACCTCGACGACGACGGCGTCGTCGGGATCGTACGGCGGCGACGTGAGTCGCCACTCGTCGCCGGGCTGCCAGGTCTCTGCCTCGACGGGAGTGACGGCTCCGGGACCGTCCGTCCCGTTCAGCCGATAGCGGTCGACCTCGCCGTCGTGTTCCACCCGTATCGACACGTCGCCGGCAGGAAGCGCATCGCCGCCGGCGTGGGTCACGGTGACGGCGGAGGCAGTCACCTCCGTCTCGACCAGCGTCGCCGACGAACGGTCGGCGGCGTCGTCGGTCACGGCGGCGAGTCCGGCGACGCCGGCCGTGGTCGAGACGGCGATGACGACGCCGAGGATCATGATCCCCCCGATGGCCGACGACTGTGCACGCACGGGTGGATTCAGGGCGTGAAACGGTATAATTGTACCCCTCGAGGAGCGTCGGCGTCGGTCACGTCAACGCGCTCACGCGGGAGTGGCGCGCCGACGAAGCGCGAGGATCGCGCCGACGACGCCGAGGAGCGCGACCGCAGCGGCCCCGCCGGTCGAGACGTCGACCCCGAGGATACCACCGACGCCGGTGACCAGCGTGAACGCGAGAAAGACCGGCAGAACGACGGCGATCGCGTAGTACCACGGGAGCTCGAAGAGACGGGCGATCGGCCCGGCGCCGCGTGCGTACTCCTCGCGGGCGATCCGTCCGAGCACCCAGCCGTCGAACAGCAGGAACCCGAGGAGCCCGGCCGTGAGGACGACGTTCGCGAGCGTGTCGGCGAGCAACGCGAAGACCGACGGCGAGAGGGCGGCAACGCTGCCGGTGAGTACAAAGAGTCCGCCCGTTCCGAGGGTCGCTCGTTGCCGAGAGAGGCCGTGTTCGTCGACGAGGTAGGCCACGAGCACCTCGAGGATGCTGATCGCCGAGGAGAGGGCGGCCAGCAGGACGACGCCGAAGAAGACGACGCCGACGAGGCGGCTGTAGGGAAGCTCGGCGAACGCGCCGGCGAGACCCACGAACAGCGCACCCGGACCGCCCTGGCCGGGCGAAACGCCCAACGAGAACAGCAGCGGGAAGATGACCAGGCCGGCGAGCACGCCGATCGCGGTGTTGAGGACGGCGATCAGGGTACCGTCGGCGGCCAGCGACCGGTCCTCGCCGAGATACGAGGAGTAGGTGAGCATCGTGCCGGCGCCGACCGAGAGGGTGAACAGCGCCTGTCCGGCCGCGGCCGGAAGTACGCTGAAGAGGTTCTCACGCAGGTACGCGACGTCCAGCGAGAGGTAGAAGTCGTAGCCGCCGCCGGCACCCGGCAGCGTCGACGCCCAGACCGCGAGCGCGCCGAAGAGGACGACGATCCCCGGCACCATCACCGTCGTCGACAGCTCGATCCCGCGCTCGACGCCGAGGTAGACGATGGCGACGGTCATCGCCAGAAAGAGGACGTGAAAGCCAACGGCGCCGAGCCCGTAATCGATCGCGGCGAAGTACTCCTGGGGCGCCGTGAAGTACGCGCCGGTCGTGCTCGCGACCGTGTACCGGAGGATCCAGCCGCCGACGACCGAGTAGAACGAGAGGATCACGGTCGACGCGAACAGCGCGATCGCGCCGAGCGGGCGAAACCACCGGCCGGCAAGCTCGTCGAAGGCTCCGACCGGGTTGCGGTTGCTGCGGCGACCGATCACGAACTCGCCGATGAGTCCCGGGACGCCGACCCCGACCACCAACAGGAGATACACCGTCAGGAACGCCGCGCCGCCGTTTTCGGCGGTCAACCACGGGAACCGCCAGATGTTCCCGATGCCGACCGCGCTTCCGACGGCGGCCAGGATGAACCCGATTCGGGTCCGCCACGTGGATCTCGTCATCGTCGTGCGCTCGGGTGCCGGCGCGAAAAAGGCTGACGAGACGGAGCGACGGCGGGATCAACGGGCCAAAAACCTGTCAACGGACGGCTGCGGTCAGAACGGGGCGAAGAAGGCCGCGTCCTCGACGAGGAACAGCTCGTTGATCCCGAGCGCGAGCGTGAGGAGGACGCCGCCGACGACCACGAGCCGGATCGTCCAGATCCAGACCGTGCCGAACGTCGCGTACGCCTCGGCGCCCGAGAGCAGCTCGTCGACGGCCTCCCGTCCCAGCACCCAGCCGACGAACAGGACGGTGAGCAGCACCGACAGCGGGAGCAGGAGCTGGTAGGCGATGTTGTCGAACCAGGTCAGCCAGCCGGTGTTCCACGCGGAGGGAACGCCGAGCAGGAAGAGCGCGACGCCGATGGCGACCGAGAGGGCCGGTCGCGGAACGTCATAATTGTCGTTGGCGTACGAGACCGTCACCTCGAGGAGGCTGATCGCCGAGGAGAGCGCGGCGATGAACACGACGGCGAAGAAGACGACGCCGAAGAGGCGGCCGAACGGCACCGACCCGAACCCGGCAGCGGTGGCGACGAACAGGGCGCCGGCGCCGCCGGTCTCGGTCGTGATGTCCGCCCCCGCACCGATCGTCAGCAGGATCGGGAAGACGACGAGGCCGGCGAGGATTCCCACGAGCGTGTTCGTGATGACGACCGACCCGCCGTCGAGGATGAGGTTGTCGTCGCGGCCGACGTACGAGGAGTAGGTGATCATGATCGCCATCCCGAGCGAGAGGGTGAAGAACGCCTGCCCGACCGCGAACGGGATGATGCTGCCGGCGTTTGCGACCATCGTCGAGAGATCCGGCGACAGGAAGAAGGCGTATCCCTCGCCGGAACCGGGCAGCGTCGAGACCCAGATCGCCAGCGCGACCATCAGGACGACGATGCTCGGGACCATCACTTTCGTCGCCTTCTCGATACCGTCCTCGATGCCGAGCGCGACGATCCCGACGACGATCGCCAGGAAGACGGCCTGCGCGAGGACCGCGCCGGGACCGGCGGAGACGGCGGCGAAGTACTCGCCGGGGTTCGCGAAGTACGCGCCGTTCACGCTGCCGAGGATGTACCGCAGGACCCACCCGCCGACGACGTTGTAGTACGAGAGGATCCAGAAGCCGGTGACCACCGCGAGCGCGCCGGCGACCCGCCAGGGTCCGGATCCGAGTCGCCCGAACGCGTCGATCGCGTTTCGTTTCGTCCGGCGGCCGAGCACGAACTCGGAGAGCATCGCCGGGAAGCCGATCAGGAAGACGGCAGCGAGGTAGAAGACGACGAACGCCGCACCGCCGTTGGTCGCCGTCTTGAACGGGAACTGCCAGAGGTTCCCGAGTCCGACCGCGCTACCGATCGCCGCGAGGACGAACCCGACGCGGGTCGCCCAGGTTTCTCGTTGTGACATGTATCGGCGGATTTATCGTTGCCCCCGATAACCCCTGTGATCCGACCGTCGAACGGGTTCGCGTCGCTGATCGCGAAACGCCACCATTCGCGTCGCTGATCGCGAAACGCCACCGGTCGTCGTGAGGCGGTTATTTATGAGGGTCGACCGATCGGTCGCACATGAACGTCCGAGAGCAACTCACCGGGATCACCGCGCCGATCGTCACGCCGTTCACCGACGGCGGGGTCGACGCCAACTCCGGAGCCACCGACGACGGTGAGTCCGCCGTCGACGAGCAGGCGCTCGTCGCCCTCCTCGATCACCTCGAGGCGGGCGGGATCGACGGGGTCTTTCCGTGCGGAACGACCGGGGAGTTCCCGAGCCTGACCGCCGCCGAGCGCCGCCGCGTGATCGAAGTGACCGCGGAGACGGTCGACGTGCCGGTGATCGCCGGGGCCGCCGCCACGAACGTGCCGGACACGGTCGCCGCGATCGAGGCGGCCGAGGCGGCCGGCGCCGACGCGGCCGCCGTGGTCGCGCCGTACTTCGCGACCGCGACCGCGCCGGCGGGGAACCGTCGGGTGTTCGAGACGGTGCTCGACCGGTCGCCGCTTCCCGTGCTGTTATACAACATTCCGCAGTGCGTCGGCACCCGGATCGAGCCCGAAACGGTGGCCGCGGTCGCCGACCACGATCGGGCGATCGGGATCAAGGACTCCAGCGGCGACCTGGCGTACTTCTCGCGGCTCGTCCGGGAGACGCCCGACGCGTTCCGGTGTCTCCAGGGATACGACGCGCTGTTGGTTCCCGCGCTCCGGGCCGGCGGCGACGGCGGGATCAACGCGCTCTCGAACGTCGTGCCGCGGGTCCTCCGAGCGGCGTTCGAACACGCCGAGGACCCCCGTGGTCGTGAACTCCAGCAGGGCGCGATCAGCCCGCTCTTCGAGGCGTGTACCGACCACGGGTTCGCTCCCGCGACCAAGGCGGCGCTGGCACACCGCGGCGTGGTTTCGAACGCCGACGTCCGGCCACCCCTGCTACCGGTCGCCGACCGGTCCACGATCGGCGACCGGGTCGACGCGGCGTGCGCGGCGCTCGAGAACTGAACGGCGAAGCGGACGGGACGGCTACGGTCGCGACGGACGGCGGAGTCGCGGCACGTCGCGCCGGCTTTTATACCGTGGACGCCCGTACGACCGCCATGGACGTGGATCCGGAGATCGACTCGCTTGCGGGCGAGTCGGTCGTCGTCATCGGCGGCGGATTCGGCGGCCTCTCGACGGCCTGTTACCTGGCCGACGCCGGCGCCGACGTGACCCTCCTCGAGAAGAACGAGCAGCTCGGCGGCCGGGCCAGCCGGCTGGAGACCGACGGGTTCCGGTTCGACATGGGCCCGTCGTGGTACCTGATGCCCGACGTCTTCGAGCGGTTCTTCGGCCACTTCGACCGGTCGCCGTCCGACTACTACTCGATCTCCCGGCTGGACCCGCATTACCGTGTCTTCTGGAAGGACGGGGATCGCGTGGACGTGGGGCCCGACCGCGAGGCGAACAAGGAACTGTTCGAGTCCTACGAGCCTGGCGCCGGCAAGGCGCTCGAACGATACCTCGAGGAGGCGGAGTACACCTACGAGGTCGGGATGGAGCATTTCGTCTACGAGGACCGCCCGCGGCTGCGGGACTACGTCGACCGCGACGTCCTCCGGCACGCCCACGGGCTCTCGCTGCTCGGCTCGATGCAGGACCACGTCGAGGGATACTTCGAGCATCCGAAGCTCCAGCAGCTGATGCAGTATTCGCTCGTGTTTCTCGGCGGGTCGCCCACGAACACGCCGGGACTGTACAACCTGATGAGCCACGTCGATTTCAATATGGGCGTCTACTATCCCGACGGCGGGATCGGCGCGGTCGTCGACGCGATCGTCGACCTCGGCGCGGAGCTGGGCGTGGAGTACGTGAGGAACGCCGAGGCCACCGCGATCGAGGGGCGTCGCGGCGGGTTCGCGGTCGACGCCGCGAACGGCGAGCGGTACCTCGCCGATCTGGTCGTCTCGGACGCCGATTACGCCCACACCGAGCGGGAGCTGCTGCCGCCGAACAAACGGCAGTACACCGACGAGTACTGGGAGTCCCGGACGTATGCGCCGTCGGCGTTTCTGATCTATCTCGGCGTCGAGGGCGACGTCCCCGAGCTGGCCCATCATACGCTCGTCCTGCCCACCGAGTGGGCGCAGCACTTCGATCGGATCTTCGAGACCCCGGAGTGGCCACGCGACCCCGCCTACTACCTCTGTGTCCCCTCGAAGACCGACGACACGGTGGCTCCCGCGGGCCACAGCAACCTCTTCGCGTTGGTGCCGATCGCCCCCGGATTGGACGACGACCCGGAGACGCGGGCGTGGTATCGGGACCTGATCCTGGAGGACGTCGCCGAGCATACGGGGACTGACCTGCGCGACCGGATCGTCGTCGAGGAGACGTTCTCGGTGAGTGACTTCGCCGACCGATACAACAGCTACCGGGGGTCGGCGCTCGGGCTCGCGCACACGCTCCGGCAGACGTCGCTGCTCCGGCCGCCGCACGTCTCCGAGGCGGTCGACGGGCTCTACTTCACCGGCTCGTACACCACGCCGGGGATCGGCGTCCCGATGTGTCTCATCAGCGGCCAACTGACCGCCGAGTACGTGACGGGATCGTGACGTCGAGCGAGCCGGTCGGGGAGGACGACGCCGACGCAGCGCCCCCCGCGCCCGCACCGACTGCTCGCGACCGGCTTCGGTACCTGCTGGTGCTGTCGCGGCCCCGGTTCTGGTTCTATCTGGCCGGGCCGGTCGTCGTGGGCGTCGCCTTCGGCGCCGGTTCCGTCCCGGAGCTGGTCGCCCCGCCCGCGCTCGTCCTGTTCGGCTACTTCCTCGTGCCGGCCAACGTCCTGCTGTACGGCGTCAACGACCGGTTCGACGCGGAGATCGACGCCGAGAACCCGAAGAAGGCGGCCGCGGAGGGACGCGAGGCGCGGTGGCGCGGCGATCGAGTCGTCACCGCCGCGATGGTCGCGGCCGGCGTGCTGGGACTCGTGACGGTCGCCGTGACGCCGTCGATCGCGTGGCCGTACCTCGTCGGCTTCTTCCTCCTCGCGGTCGGCTACAGCGCGCCGCCGGTCCGGTTCAAGACGACGCCGCTTCTCGACTCGGCCGCGAACGGCCTGTACGTCCTGCCGGGCGCGGCCGCCTACACGGCGGTGTCGGGAACCCACCCCCCGGTGGCCGCCCTCGCCGGCGCCTGGACGTGGGCGATGGCGATGCACACGTTCTCGGCGATCCCCGACATCGAACCCGACCGGGCGGCGGGGATCCGAACGACCGCGACCGTGCTGGGCGAGCGGCGGACCTACGGCTACTGTGCCGGCTGTTGGACGCTTGCGGCGGCCGCGTTCGCACTCATCGATCCCCGGATCGGGGCGCTGTTGGGCGTCTACCCGGCCTTCGTCGTCGGCGTCGCGACGACCGGCGTGGCGGTCGACCGGGCCTACTGGTGGTTCCCGGCGCTCAACACCGTCGTCGGCACGCTCCTCACGATCGGCGGCCTGACCCGGATCGTGAGCCCGGCGGAAGCGTGGGACCTGCTCGAAATGCGGGCCCTCATCGGGGTGATCGTGAGTGTCGCGTGAGGATTCGGGGACCGGAGCGCTCGAATCAACGACGAGCCGGCTCCCGCGAACGCGGGACGACGTCGAGGCCGCGTTCGACCGGATCGTCGCGGAGAACCGGTTCACGATCGCGGTGGTGTTCCCCGTCGTCGGCGCGGTCTCGCTCGTCGCGAGCGCGGCGGGGTGGCTGCCGGACCCGCTGGCGTTCAACCCGTGGTTTCTGCTGGCCGGCGTGCTGGTGATGCGGTCCCCGCTGGTCGCCGGCGTGTTGCCGCTCGTCGACCGACGGGCAGCCGCGTGGCTGGGCGTGCTCGTGGCCTACACCTACGTGATCGAGGCGGTCGGCGTGGCCACCGGCTGGCCCTACGGCGCGTTCAGCTACGGGGTCGACCTCGGGCCGATGCTCGGCGGCGTCCCGCTCGCGCTTCCGGTCTTCTTCATCCCGCTCGTAGTGAACGCCTACCTGCTGTGTCTGTTGCTGTTGGGCCCACGAGCCGGCAACCCGGCCGTCCGCCTGCTGGCCGTGATCGCGACCGTGGTCGCGATGGACGTCGTGTTGGACCCCGGCGCGGTCGCGCTGGGGTTCTGGCGCTACGACGCCGGCGGCGCGTTTTACGGCGTCCCGCTCTCGAACTATCTCGGCTGGGTGCTCTCGGCGACCGTCGCCGTCCTCGCGCTCGATCGGGCCTTCGACCGCGACCGGCTGCTCGCCCGGCTCGAGTCGTGTCCGTTCATGCTCGACGACATGGTGAGCTTCGTGATCCTCTGGGGCGGGATCGGCCTCCGGTTCGGGGCCCTTCTGCCGGCCGCCGTGGCCGCGGCCTTCGGCGTCGGACTCGTCCGCGCCGACCGGTTCGACGCGCGCGTCTTCGACCCCCGCAAGCGCGGGACGTGGGGACGCGCCGGCGGTTCGCGGGACGTGCCCTCCGATGAGGATGCGTGCGATCCCGAGACCGATCGGAATTAAGAGCTGTCGGCAGCTATTTCGCAGTATGTCGGAGCAGGCGATCGAACCGGGGCAGGCGGGCGAATCGGGGCAGTCCGGAGAGTCGGGCCCGGCCGATGGTGGGGCCGGCGGACGACCCTGTCCGTTATGTTCGGAGCCGATGATCCACCGTCACTGCAAGTACGTCTGCCCGACCCACGGCGTGATCTACGACTGTAGCGACACCTTCTATTGAGGGGACCGACGACCCGCCTCGGTAGGGACACACGATCTGTCCGTTGACATCCTCCCCGCGCTGAAGCGCGAGGATTCCCACGGCACCGCGCCGCTGGGTTGGGATATTGTGGTTTACGACGTGACCCGTTCTTGAGGCGCGAACGCGCCAGTCTCCTTGTCAAACAGGAACGTCGATGGCTGTGCCAACCAGCCGTTACTCCTATTCACCGACAGATTCGGTGAACTCGGAGATACTTTCTGCCGAATGTTCTCCGCCCCGTTCACGTCCGCGTTCGCCGTCGTCCCGCACTCGTCGCAGACGTACAGTCCGCGTTCAACACGGTTCCCATCCCGCTTGCGGCCACAACACGAACACGACTTCGACGTGTCACGCTCGGACACCTCCTCAACGGTGATGCCTTAGTCGTGTTTAGTTTGTAGCATTGTGCCAGACGGCGAAGGTGTGTAACCACGTTTCAGCTGTGCTTGGATCAACGTGGCTAAAACAGTTTGAGAACGAAGAGGTGCGTCGTTTTATCTCACGGAAGATACGTTCGACGCTGTTACGATTTCCGTGGCGTTCGTATCTGAAATCGAGGCCGTGTCGTTGGAGCGCGGTTTGCAACCAATCCGCATCATCGACAAGAAATAGCGTGTCATCAACATCGTGTTTCTCACGGAGCTCTCTGAGAAAGATCTCAGTTACTGCAGTCGTATACGTGGAAAAGAGCCGAATATGAAGGAAGTGGTTTGTAGATGGATCGACCGCCGCGTACAACCAGTACTGCTGATCATTGATTCGGATCACGCTCTCATCAACCGCCACTTGTTCCGGATTGGCACCTCCGTCAAGTTGCAGATCGGCTTTCTGTACCCAATCGTGGACGGCTTTTCGGCTGCGTGTGACACCCAACTTATCAAGAATCGAGATGGTATTCGAAAGTGAGAGACCAGCAACGTGAAGTTGAATACCAAGCTTCATCGCCGATCGGGGTGTCCGCTCGCGCTCCACAAAATCCAAATCGATCCAGTCGCAACCACCGCTGAGGCGTGTGATTTCGGGCATAGACCACTCAGAAATCATCACGCCTCACTTTTCATAGTTAACTAAACACGACTGATGCCTTCCACCTCGGCCTTATACGTGAGCAGCTCCGTGAACCGGTCGAACGCCCACGAATGCAAGTCGAGATTGCCGTGTTTGCCCCAATTCTTCGACTCACCGTTCTCGTCATCCTCACGGATGCCGGACAGATCTCCAATCGCGATCGTCCCCACGCCCTTCTCAACACACCGCTGAACGATGTGCTTCGAGAGCGTGTGGAAGTAGTGCGTGCGGCGAGCCGACTTCTTCTGATTCAGCCGCGTGGCTTGCGCAGAGTTTGAGTCGGCACACTGCGCGAGTCGCTTGCTGAAGTAGTAGTCATCCTGCTTCAGACAGTTCAACGGGTAGAGATCGCTGTGGCCGTCTTCGTAGGCGAGTGCGGCGAAGTTGTTGATCCCGAGGTCGATACCGACGGTCTTCTCGCCGGGCGACTCAGCTACCTCACTCTCAACCTTACAGACGAAGTGAAGCACCCACGCATCGCCTGACCAAACCGCCTTCACTTGTTGGACGGTCTCCACGGCGGAGAGGTCAACGTCGGGACGAGTTTGGAATTTACAGAGGATGAAGTCCGACCAATACTCTTTGAGGTTCGATCCTTTAGAGAGTCGGACGCGGTCGTACTGAGTGTCGAGTTTGAAGCCGGCGGCTTTGAACGTCACCGTCGAACGCGGGTGGTCGTCACCGCGTTTGCGGTAGCCGGGCGGGTTCGCTCTCGTATCTCCGTTGCGTCGTTTGCCATACCACCCACTGAACGCTTCAGCGAGTTCTTGAAGGACTCGCTGTGCTCAATGAGCGAAGCTCATTGGCATCACGAGACGGCGAAGCCGTCTCGAACGAACTTGACTGAGAATGCAGGTCATCATAGCGGTCGTGGGTCTTGAGGGACGCTGTGAGTTCGGTGTGGTTTGGGATGTGTCCGATCTCGTCCCAGACCCGGCTGCATGTCCACCGTCCGACGTTCCAGAGTTTCGAGGCTGCGAACCCGAGGGCGTCAAGGTCGTCTTGCACCCGTGACTGATTCCGAATGGAAGCAGTATAGGTGCGCGTGACGACCTGTTTTGCCATACGTAATCTATGTAAATAAAATTACTTGAAGGTATGGATTATACAGCATAGAATATCCTGCCGTGCCATCGAACCGAGGATTAGAGAAGAGTTGTCGGATTCATCCCCGCGCTGAAGTGTGGGGCTTTCTCCTTGATTCTCCGTAAGCGACGTATAATCGAGCCGATCGGCGTGCGGCGCCGTCGCCGGGGAGCGAAACCGCACGAACAATTATGGGTCTACGTCCCGTGTGATCCGATGGTATGGGAACCCGCACATCCACGTCCGATCGCTCCGTGATGGCCGATCGCGACGCGCCGAGGGTGAACCGATGATCGAGGACGACCGGGTCGCCCGCGGCAAGCGGATCCAGCAGCGAACGGGGGCGACC
The DNA here is from genome assembly GCF_002355635.1 of Halopenitus persicus. Taxonomy (GTDB): domain Archaea; phylum Halobacteriota; class Halobacteria; order Halobacteriales; family Haloferacaceae; genus Halopenitus; species Halopenitus persicus_A. The sequence goes on from NZ_AP017558.1 coordinate 901,402, forward strand.
TTCCACGTCGCCACGCGCCTGCTCCCCGAACGGATCCGATATCCCACGTACGTCCTCTACGGCTTCTTTCGCGTCGCCGACGAGGTCGTCGACGCGGCCGACGCCGCCCCGCCGGCCGAGCAACGGGCCGAACTCGAGCGGATCCGCCGGGTCGTCCTCGGCGAGGAGCCGCCGGGCGAGGACCCCGACGACGAGGTGCTCGCGGCGTTCCGGGACCTCAGAGCCGAAACGGGTATCGCCGAGGCCGACGTCGACGTCTTCCTCGCGGCGATGGCCAGCGACGTCGACCGGTCACGCTACGAGACGTACGCCGATCTCGAGGCATATATGGACGGGTCGGCGGCGGCGGTCGGCCGGATGATGACCGCGGTGATGGACGTCGACGACCCCGAGCGGGCGCTCCCGCACGCCACGAAGCTCGGCGAGGCGTTCCAGATGAGCAACTTCCTCCGTGACGTCGGCGAGGACGTCCGCGAGCGCGACCGGGTCTACCTGCCCGCCGAGACGCTGCGCGAGCACGGCGCCTCCGTCGATCAGGTCCGGGAGCTGCGCTTCGACGAGTCGGTCGCGTCCGCGATCCGGGCGGAGCTTGCCCGCACCGAGGGCCTCTACGCCGAGGGCGTGGCGGGGATCCGGTACCTGCCAGAGGACTGCCAGCTCGCGGTCCTGCTGGCGGCGGTCCTCTATGCGGACCACCACCGGCTGATCCGTGATCTGGGATACGACACGCTCTCACAAACCCCCGAGCTTTCGCTCACGCGGCGGTTTCGCCTGCTCGCGCGCACCTGGTGGCTCTTCCGGCGATACGACGACCCCGAGGCCGTCTTCCACGCCGCCGTCGATTCCTTCGACGTCGACGCGCCGACTCGCACCACGCACGCGCACGGCTGGCGGAACTGTCGGATCGTGTCGTATCTCTCGCGGTGAGCCGACCGGCGACAGCGAAAGCGAACCGACCCACGAAACCGCGACGAACCGAAAAACGAACGTCGGCGCCGTTATCGCTTCAGCTTCAGCACTCGGACCAGCCGCAGGACTCGCACGTCTTGCAGCCCTCCGAGAAGTAGAGGCTGAGGCCGCCACACTCCGGACACTCCGGCGACTCGCCGGCGGCGATGAGGTCCTGCGTGGCGTCCTGGTCGGGCTCGGCGGCCACGTCGTCGACGCTCGGCGCCTGACCGGCCTCGCCGGCCGCCGCGTCGGCGGCAACCCCGCCGCCGTCCGTCTGCTCCGCGCCGGTGGCGGGCACGTCCTCGGCGCCGTTCTCCTCGAGCTCGCTCAGGGACTGCTGTTGGGGGATCCCCTTGTCGATCTCGTCGTCGAGGTAGCGCCGCAGCGCCGTGCCGATGGCGTCCGGGATCGACTGGATCTGCTCGCCCTTGTCCCAGGCGACCTTCGGGCTGCGGGTGCCCTGCAGCTCGTCGACGATCTCGACGGGGTCGACCCCCGAGCGGAGCGCCGTCGAGATGACCTTCGCGAGCGCCTCCGTGAAGGAGTTCGTGTAGCCGCCCGAGTGGCCGATGTTGGCGAACAGCTCGAAGGGCCCGCCGTTCTCGTCCTCGTTGATCGTCACGTAGAGCTTGCCGTAGCCCGTCTCGATCCGCTGGGTGACGCCGTTCAGCGAGTCCGGACGGGGGCGCGTCTCCGCGTAGTTGACCGTCGGCCGCTCGCTGGCCTCGAGCAGCTCGTCGATCTCCGCGTCGAGCTGGGCTCGGACGTCCTCGTTGTCGAGGAACGCCTCGACGCCGCCGAAGACCTCCTGGATCTGCTCGACGATCGTCTCGGCCGCCTCGGACTCGTCGGCGAACTCAGCGTTCTTCGCGCGCGTCGTCAGCACCTGCTTCGAGCGCGTGCCGTCGCGGTAGACGGTGACGCCCTTCCCGCCGTGGTCGTAGATGTAGCGGTAGACCTCGTCCATGTCCTCGGCCGACGCCGAGTTGGGGAAGTTACAGGTCTTCGAGATGGCCGAGTCGACGCCGCGCTGACAGGCACACTGGACGGCTGCGTGCTGTTTGCCCGAGAGGTCGCCGGTGACGACGAACAGCTCGCCGATGGGGTTCGGAACCGTCTCGAGCCCCTCGACGCCGTCGAACTCGTTGTTCGACATCTGTTCCTGGGCCTCGCGTTTGACCGCGTCGACGTCGATGTCGTTGGCCTCGAGCGTCCGCAGGAAGTAGTCGTCGAACTCGACGAGCATCTCGTCGCCCTGGACGTCGTCGGAGACGTTCTTGTAGTAGGCGACGTTGTAGATGGGCTCGCAGCCGCCGGTCGTGTTGCCGACCATCGAGGTCGTGCCGGTCGGTGCGATCGTCGTCGTGTTGTGGTTGCGGATCGGGTAGCCGTCGGCCCACTCGTCGGCGTCCTCGCCCGTGTGGTGTTCGAACCATTCGCGGTACTCGGTGGGGTCCGCGTACTTCGAGTCGGCCCAGTCGTTGAAGGAGCCGCGCTCCGCGGCCAGCTCGTGGGAGGTCTCCTTCGAGACGTGGTTGATGTGGGTCATCAGCTGGCCGGCGATCTCGTTGCCGGTCTCGGAGCCGTACCGGACGCCGAGCTGGATGTACAGCTGGGCCAGCCCCATCACGCCGAGGCCGATCTTCCGCATGTCCCGGACCTTCTGCTCGATCTCCGGGACCGGGAAGTCCGACATCGTGACCACGTTCTCGAGGAATCGCGTGCCGTAGTCGATGCGCTCGTCGAACGCCTCGAAGTCGATCGCCTCCTCGAGGAAGGCGTCGACGGCCGCCTCCGTCGAGTCGTACTCGTCGGCGTGCTCCTCGCTCCAGACGCGCCAGTCGGGCGCGTCCAGGTCCGCCAGCGTCGAGAGGTTGATGTGACCGAGGTTACAGGCCTCGTACTCCTCGAGCGGCTGTTCTCCGCAGGGATTCGTCGCGAGGATGCGGTGGTCGGGATGCTCCTCGACGTCGAAGGAGTGCTGCTTGTTGACCCGTTCAAGGTAGATGACGCCGGGTTCGCCGTTCTCGTGGGCGCCCTCGACCATGTGCTCCCAGATCTCGTCGGCCGGAACCGACAGCTCCTCGCCGACCTCGACGTGGTGGCCGAGGTCGAACATATCGTAGAGCTCCTTCGTCTCGGCGGTGGCGATGTGGGGTTCCTCGGTACGGGGGTTCGTGAAGGTGAACTCCTCGTCGTTGTACAGCGCCTCCATGAAGTCGTCGGTGACGCCCACGGAGATGTTGAAGTTCGAGAGGTGGCCCTCGACGGCGTTCCGGAGGTGTTTGGGGACGCGCCCCTCGTCGTCGATCAGCTCGCGGGCCTCATCGAGGGCGTCCTTGAAGGAGGTGTGGGTGTAGTCGTCCGGGTCGTTGAGCCGCAGCGAGTGCGCCAGGGAGACGTCCTTGTTCTTCGCGTGGATGAACTGGATGACGTCGGGGTGGGAGACGCGCATCACGCCCATCTGGGCGCCGCGCCGGGCGCCGCCCTGTGCGATCGTCTCACACATCTGGTCGTAGGTCCGCATAAAGGTGATCGGCCCCGAGGCGATCCCGCCCGTGGAGCCGACGGCGTCGCCGTAGGGGCGTAATCGCCAGAAGGCATAGCCCATACCGCCCCCGCTTTGGAAGACCTCCGCGGCCTCCTTGGCGGTCTGGTGGATGTCGGTGATGTCGTCGTCGGGAGAGTCGACGAAACAGGCCGACAGTTGCTGGAGCTCGTCGCCGGCGTTCATCAGCGTCGGCGAGTTCGGCATAAAGGAGAGCGACTCCATCCCCTCGCGGAACGTCGACGCCGTCTCCTCGACGTGATCGCGCACTTCGGCCGGAAGCTCGGGGACGATCGTCTCGTAGGAGAACTTGTTGACGTTGTGTGCGGTCAGGGTCGTTTCGGCGTCGTCGCCGGCGGTGACGCCGGCGCCGAAGACCTCGCTCGCGAGCTCGTCGCGGCGCGGGTGGTCCGGCTTGATCTGGTCGGGCGTGACCGTGATCTCGACGTCCCGCTTTTCGGCCTCGTAGACCGCCTCCGCGAGCGCGACGTTCTTCGCGACGCGGACGAACAGATCCTCCTGGGTTTCGATCTGGTTTCCGTCGGCGTCCTTCCGGAGATATCGGGCGGGCAGAATGTTGTGATAGGCGTTGGCCGTGAGCCGGTCCTCGAGCGTCTCGCCCGTGGTTCGTTTGATCGGCAGTTCGAGTTCGTCGGCGGAGAGATCGCTCCCGCTCATCGCGGGATGACGCCCCCTCGATCGTGTGCTGTCTCGTGCATCTATCGTGATATTGGACTGTCGCGGTGGACCCTTGTATCTTCCCTTCCCGGTCCACGTGGGCGATCGTGTCGAGTACTTGAGTAGTATTCGTCGGCGCGGCAACCGTCCCGCGCACGCACGTCTCCGTAATCGGTCGGCGACCCACATAAGGATGCCCCCTCCGGAGCGAAAGTGAATACGAAACCCCGGACATCGACAGCAGCCGGCGGTTTATACAGTGGAATCGAAGGGGTGTTCGGAGAACGGGAGAGGGTCAATCACACGGACACGCATCGACGACGGAGCTCCGCGAAACGAGCCGAACATCGCCGATTCGACGTCGATCTAACTACATTCTTATAAATGTCGGACGGAGCGGGCGGCTGGGCCACAGACTTATGCCGTCGGTGTCCCTCCGGGACGGTATGAACGGCATCCTTCCCGTCCCGGAGACTGCGACGGTCACCGCCGACCTCGCGTCGACGGTCGGAACGCTTCCCCTGCAACCGGGCTTCGCGTCCACCCCGTTGGGACAGGTGCTGATCGCGCTCGTGGCGGTCGCGATCGTTATCGTGATCGGCCGGGTCGTGCTCGCGATCGCATGGAAGCTCGTCACGATCGCCGCCGTCGTCGTCGCGCTGCTGTTGCTGCTGTCGACGTCTGGACTCCTGTAGCCGCCGGGAGTCCTGTAGCCGTCGGGGGTCCTGTCGCCACCGACCGTCGGCCGGCATCGACCGGTTCGAACTCGCGGGACGACTATCGCTCCATCGGAACCGTCGAGTCCGTCGACCCGATGGATCCCACTGCTTCCGCCGATTCCGCCGCCTCAGCGGCGGCCACCTCCGTCAGGAAGTTCCGAACGACGTCGTGGCCGACGCCCGTGAGGACGCTCTCCGGATGGAACTGGACGCACTCGATCGGACGTTCACGGTGGCGGATCCCCATCACGAGTTCCGTCCCGTCGTGGTCGGTCGTCGCCGAGACCACGAAGCAGTCGGGGACGTCGGTCGCGATCAGCGAGTGGTATCGCCCCGCGCGGAACCCCTGATCGAGGCCGACGAAGACGCCCGCCCCGTCGTGGTCGATCGGGAAGGCCTTGCCGTGAACCGGCTCGGGAGCGTGACCGACCGAGCCGCCGTACTCGTGGACCGCGGCCTCGAGCCCGAGACAGACCCCAAGCGTCGGGATCGTCGGCGAGAGCTCGCGAAGCACGTCGGTCGTGACGCCGACGTCCCGGTCGTTCTTCGGGTGTCCCGGACCGGGGCTGATCACGATCGCGTCCGGGTCGGTTTCCCGAACGTCCGCAAGCGTCGCCCGGTTCTTCAGGACGGTCGTCTCGACGCCGCCCGGAAGCGGCTGTTCGGAGACGTACTCCACGAGGTTGTACGTGAACGAGTCGTAGTTGTCCACGAACGTGACGCGCGTGGTCATCGGTCCGCCTCACCCCCCGTCTCCCGGATCGCCTCGACCGCGGCGCGCACGCCGTCCATCTTCTGTTCGGTCTCCTCGTACTCGGCGGTCGGGTCCGAGTCGGCGACCAACCCCGCTCCGGCCTGGATCGTGATTCGGTCCGTGGGCCCGGTCTCGGAGGACGGCGCGTCCGGAACGGCCTCGATCGGAGCGTCGTCGATCGAAACGTCGTGGTCGATCGTCGCCGTCCGGATGACGATCGCGAAGTCGGCGTCGCCGGTCCAGGAGTAGTACCCGACGCCGCCGCCGTAGACGCCCCGGGGAGACCGCTCGAGTTCGTCGATGATCTCCATCGCTCGAACCTTCGGCGCGCCGGTGAGCGTCCCCGCGGGGAACGTCGCCCGCGTCGCGTCGAAGGCGTCGGCGCCGGCGGCGAGCGTCCCGGTCACGGTCGACTCGATGTGCTGGACGTGGCTGTACTTGAGGACGTTCATGAACTCCTCGACGCGCACGGATCCCGGCGCCGACACGCGCCGGACGTCGTTGCGTGCGAGGTCGACGAGCATCGTGTGCTCGGCGCGCTCCTTCTCGTCGGCGAGCATCTCGCCGGCGAGCCGCCGGTCCTCGACCGGGCTCTCCCCGCGGGAGCAGGTCCCGGCGATCGGGTTCGAGACGATCCGATCCCCCTGAACCGACACGAGCGTCTCCGGGCTCGCGCCGACGATCGACCGGTCGCCGTGGCGCAGGAGGTACATATACGGCGACGGGTTGATCTCCCGGAGCGCGTCGTAGAGCCCCGTCGGGTCCACGTCGCCGTATAGCTCCCGCGTTCGGGAGATGACGCCCTGGTAGATCTCGCCGTCGAGGACGCGCTCCTTGGTCGTTCGAACGGCCGCCTCGTAGGCGTCCCGGGGATCCGCCGTCTCGGCGATCCCGGCGAACCCGCCGGGCGCCGGCTCCGCGGCATCCCGAAGATCGGTGCGGACGCCGGCAGCCTCCGCGATCCGGTCGTCGTAGACCGCGCCCGGGTCGTCGTCGGGAGTGACGACCGGCGTGAGGACGAGGTCGACGGTGCCGGCGACCTCGTCGAAGACGAGCGTCCGCGTCGTGAGACAGAACTCGGCGTCGGGAACGACGGGCTCGGGACGATCGACGCCGACCTCCTCGAGCCAGAGGTCGTAGATCGCGTCGTACGACAGGAATCCGACGAACCCGCCCGAGAGCGTCTGTCGGTTGGTTTCCGGGAATCCGCGGCGCTCCACGTCCGGGAACGCGCCCCGAACGCGGTCGAGGACGTCGCCGGCGTTCGGGCCGATCGCGTCGCCGGTCGAGTTCACATCCGCGTCCGCAGTCTCCGCGAGCAGGTCGGCCGCGGGCCCGAGCCGCGTCAGGTCGGTCCGGTCGGGATACACCGAGAGGACCGCCTCGGGGTCGTAGCCGACGAACGAGTACCGCGCGTGGCGGTCGGCGTCGGCGCCGGGCGCGAAGGCCCCGTCAGGGTCGCTCGAGGCGACCTTCTCGGCCGACTCCAGCAGGAAGCCGTGGTCGCTCCGGTCGGTCAACGCGGCGTAGGCGGTCAGCGGCGAGACGTCGACGTCGAGCTCGACCGCGATCCGGACCACGGCCGGGCCGTCGGCATCGGCGACGTGGTCGACGAACGCCTCCCGGGACAGCGACGGATCGAGGTCCACGAGCGGATCGGCGATCCGATCGGCGGGTTCCGAACGAGACGTCACGCGAGCGTCACCTCCCGGCCGGCGTTGCGGACGAACCGGGCGAGCGCGTTGTGGTCCTTTCGACCGCCGGTCAGCTCCACGCCGGAGGCGACGTCGACCGCGTACGGGTCGGCGGTCTCGACGGCCTCGGCCACGTTCTCCGGGGTGAGCCCGCCCGCGAGCACGACCGGCGACGCGAGCCGGGCGGCCAGCCGGCCCGTCGACTCCCAATCGTGGGTCCGTCCGGTTCCGCCCGCGCCCTCCTCTGTCGTCGAGTCGACCACGAGCGCGTCGACCGCCTCGTCTGCCCGCTGGGCACGGGCGTGATCGTCGGCGTCCACGGTGAGCAGGACCTTCACGCCCGTCTCGGCGCGGACGTAGCCGATCTCCTCGGCGGTCCACTCGCCGTGGAGCTGCAGCGCGTCGGGACCGACGGTCCGGACGAGCTCGACCGCCCGCTCCGGCGAGTCCGGCATCGTCACGAGCGTGGCAGTCACGAACGGCGGCACGCCGGCCAGCAGGTCCGCCGCGGTCGCCGGGTCGACCTCTCGAGGCGTCTCGACCGGGACCTCGGTGATGATCCCGATCGCGTCCGCGCCGGCTTCGATCGCCGCGCGGACGTCGGCGCCGCGCGTGAGCCCGCAGACCTTCGCGCGAGCCATCAGTCGTCCGCCTCGGCCCCGACGTCCGCGTCCCCGTGCGCCGACTCGGCCGTGTCGCCGCACAGCGCGTCGAGCTTCTCGGCGGCGGCGCCGGAGTCGATGGCCTCGGCGGCGGCGTCGACGCCCGCCTCGAGCGAGTCGGCCAGCCCCGCGACGTAGACGGCCGCGCCGGCGTTCGCGAGGATCAGGTCACGCTTCGGCCCGGTCACGTCGCCCGTGACGATCCCGCGGAGGTCGGCGGCGTTCTCCTCGGGGCCGCCGCCTGCGACGTCCCCGATCGGCGCGCGTTCGAGCCCGAGGTCGGCAGGTTCGATCGTGTACTCGGTGACGTCCTCGCCCTCGACCTCCGCGACGACCGTCTCGTCGTGGAGCGCGATCTCGTCCATTCCGGAGCCGTGGACGACCAGCGCGTGCTCGACGGGCATGTGCGCGAGCGACCGGGCGATCTGCGGGACGAGGTCGGCGTCGTAGACGCCGAGGACCTGTCCCTCCGCTCCGGCCGGATTGGTGAGCGGGCCGAGCACGTTGAAGACCGTCCGCACGCCGAGCTCCTTGCGCGGCCCGATCACGGCCTTCATCGCGGGGTGGAACACCGGCGCGAGCATGAAGCCGATCCCGTCCTCGTCGATCGCGGCCTCGACGGCCGGCGGCTCGGCCTCGACGTCGACGCCCGCCACCTCGAGCACGTCGGCGCTCCCCGAGGTGGAGGAGACCGAGTAGTTGCCGTGTTTGGCCACGGCGGCTCCGGCTCCCGCCGCGACGATGGCGGCGGTGGTGGAGACGTTGATCGTGTCGTAGTCGTCGCCGCCGGTGCCGCAGGTGTCGACGAGGTACTCGCGGTTCGGCTCGATCGTCCGGGCCGCGTCGCGCATTCCCGTCGCGAACCCCGCGATCTCCGCCTCCGTCTCGCCCTTCGCCCGAAGCGCCGCCAGCAGCGCCCCGATCTGGGCCTCCGTGGCCTCCTCGAAGACGATCCGGGCCGCCTCCCGAGCCTCCTCGACGCTCAGATCCTCGCCCGCCGTCACGCGCTCGATGATGGTTGTGATGTTCATTGTGGGCACCGATGTATAGGTTCGTCTTGTAGTGTACATATTTGTACATCGCCTTAAGCGTATCGTCGGCGGGACGAACTGCCGGATGAAGACGTCAGTCGATGCCAAGCGGCGGGACGAAAATACGATGGTCGACGGGGGAGAGGAAATACGATGGTCGACGGGGGAGAGGAAATACGATGGTCGACGGAAAAATGGAGTATGCGGTCGACGACTCACATATCCCGCGACTGCCCGATGTGCCACAGGTCGCCGCCGCAGTCGTCACAGGTCGGGGTCTCGGGATCGACCGTTCGAGCGAGACAGTCGAAACATTCGTACACCGATCCGGTCTCTGTGTTGGTTTCTGGGCGCATATTTCAAATATAACGTCGCAGATATATAACTCGATCCCTGAAAGACCGTATATCGATCAGAGGCGGTGATGTCCGACGATCCCACTGGACATCACGTTTCTCACCATTCGCGGCGACGATCCACGCGACGGAGCTGGCTCGATCCGGTCGGTTCCCGGGTACCCTTAAAAACCACCTCGGGACCACCCCACTGGTCCCGAGAAACTCCCCGAGGGGACGTCACGGATCCCGATAAACGACGTCGCCATCGACGACCGTCAGGTCAACGTCGATGTCGCGGATCGACTCGGGACGGTCCCACGGCGAGTCGGCAAGCGCGACGAGGTCGGCCCGCTTCCCGACCTCGATCGTCCCCAGTCGGTCCTCGTCGAAGCCCGCGACCGCGCCGCCGGAGGTGTACGCGCGCAGCGCCTCGGTGACGGACAGCCGCTGGGCCGCGGCCGGGGCGTTGACCGCCCAATGAAGGCCGACGAGGGGATCCATCGGCATCCCGTCCGATCCGAACGCGAGCCGAGCGCCGGCGTCGAGGAGGTCTCGATAGCGGTTCGTTTCGGAGGTCCGATCGCCGATCCGTCGTTCATACAGCCCTCCGTCGCCGGCCCACTTGAGGAAGTTCGGCTGTACCGACGCGATCACGTTGTCGTCCGCGATCCGGTCGATCGCCTCGTCACTGGCGAGCTCGACGTGCTCGATCCGGTGGCGCTCGTCCCCGTCGGTCGCGTCGGCGATCTCGTAGGCGTCGAGCACGGCGTCGACCGCCTCGTCGCCGATCGCGTGTGCCGTGAACTGATAGCCCGCCCCCGTCGCGTCGGCGACCAGCTCGGCCAGGTCGTCGGGGTCGACGACCCACTGGCCGGTCTCGCCCGGCGCGTCGTCGTACGGAGTCGAGAGCTTCGCGGTTCGGCCGCCGAGGCTGCCGTCGGTGAACGATTTGATCGCACCGACCTGCACGAACTCGTCGCCGGCGTTCGTCGGGAGTCCCGCCTCGACGAGCGCCTCGAGGTGATCGCTCCAGTAGTTGATCCGGACGCGCGTGGGCAACTCGGTCGCCGCCGCCAGCTCGCGGTAAACGCGGGGGGCGTGCGATCGTCGAACCATATCGTGGACCGTCGTGATCCCGCGTTCGGCGGCGGCGTTCAGAGCCGATTCGACCAGCTCGCGCGTCTCATCCAGCCCGGGCTCGATGGCGTCGTTGATCGGGTCGACGCCCTCCTCGACGAGGACGCCGGTCGGTTCGCCGTCGGTGGTTCGGATGCAGTCGTCGGGGATCGCCGCCGCGAACCGGTCGAGTGCGGCCGAGTTCACCGAGACGACGTGCATGTCCTCCCGGAAGGCGACCACCGGACGATCGTCGGCGACCGGATCGAGGTCCCCGCGGGTGAGATACCGGGCGGGCTCCCACGTCGACTCGTCGTAGCCGTAGCCGATGACCCACTCGGTACCGTCGGCGTTCCCGGTGGCCGCAGCGCCGTCCGGTTCGGTCTCGAACGCCCGTTCCCGCAGCGCGTCAACGGCCTCCTCCGGGCTCGTGGCCGTCGACAGGTCGGCGTGGACGAGTTTCCGTCCAGCGACCGTCACGTGCGTGTGCGCGTCGACGAATCCCGGGAGAAGGACGCGTCCGTCGAGGTCGATGACGGTCGTATCGGTCCCGACGAGGAACTCGACGTCGTAGCTCGACCCGAGACGGACGATCCCGCCGTCTCGAGCCGCCAGCGCCTCGTAGGTCTCGTCCGGGTCCGTGAGCGTGTGGATCTCCCCGTCCAGCAGGACGAGATCCGCGGCGTCGGTCATACGCGTTCGACCGGCGCGAATCGGGTTAACGGTTCGGGCTCCGGATCGACGTCCCGCCGCCAGCCGGCGCCGATCGCCGCCGTCACGTGGGCCGGCGTACGTCCGTCAGCTCGCGTGCGTCGAACCGACACGCCTTAGCCCGCGCCGCGAGCACACCCGCGTATGTCATCCGCCGAGGACCTCGCGGCGCGCGTTCGCGAGGGCGAGATCCGTCTGCACGAACTCGAGGACCACGCCGACGCGGACGCGGCGGCGACGGCCCGCCGGCTGCTCGTCGCCGAGGAGTCGGGCGCCGACCTGGAGACGACCGGCGCGTACGCCTTCGACGCGGCCGCCGCGGAGCCGAACGTCGAGAACATGGTCGGCGCGGTGCAGATCCCCCTCGGCGTTGCGGGCCCCGTGACGGTCTCGGGCGGGGCGCTCTCGGGCGAGCGGTATCTCCCGCTCGCGACCACCGAGGGCGCGCTCGTCGCGTCGGTCAACCGCGGCTGCGGCGTGCTCGATGCGGCCGGGGGCGCGACCGCGCGCGTGACGAAGACCGGGATGACCCGCGCGCCGGTTTTTAAAACGGACGGGATCGTCGAGTCGGAGGCGCTCGCGGAGTGGACGCGCGACAACGCGGACCGGCTCCGCGAGGCGGCCGAGTCCACGACGAGCCACGGAGAGGTGACCGACGTCACGCCGTACGTGGTCGGGAACAACGTCTACCTCCGGTTCCGCTACGACACGAAGGACGCGATGGGGATGAACATGGCCACCATCGCCACCGGCGAGGCCTGCGAGCTGATCGAGGCGGAGACGGACGCCTCGCTCGTCGCGCTCTCGGGCAACCTCTGTACCGACAAGAAGCCGGCCGCGATCAACGCGATCGAGGGGCGCGGTCGGTCGGTGACCGCCGACGTGACCATCCCCGCGGCCGTGGTCGCCGACCGGCTCCACACCACCCCCGAGGCGGTCGCCGAGATAAACACCCGGAAGAACCTGGTCGGGTCGGCGAAGGCCGGCTCCCTCGGGTTCAACGCCCACGTCGCGAACGTCGTCGCCGCGATGTTCCTCGCCACCGGCCAGGACGCGGCGCAGGTCGTCGAGGGCGCCAACGCGATCACGACCGCCGAGGTGACCGACGACGGCGACCTCTACGTCTCCGTCTCGATCGCGAGCCTGGAGGTCGGCACCGTCGGCGGCGGCACGAAGCTCCCGACCCAGGCCGAGGGCCTCGAGATCCTCGGCGTCCGCGGCGGCGGCGACCCGGCGGGGAGCAACGCCGACGCGCTCGCGGAGGCGATCGCCGTCGGAGCGCTCGCCGGCGAGCTGTCCCTGCTGGCTGCGCTCGGGTCGCGACACCTCTCGTCGGCGCACGCGGACCTGGGCCGGTAGTTCACCGCCCGGCTCACGCTAACAGCAGAAGATGAACGGATAGACCAGCGCGACCCGGTCGCCGTCCGCGAGCGCCGTGTCGAACCCCTCCTGGTTCTCGTTGAACCGGCCGTTCACGAGCACCCGGGCATACGCGACCGTCTGTTCGCCCACGGGGTTCTTGCGCCACGTTCCCGGCAGCTCCTCGGGCGTTGGCGCCCAGCCGTGTGCGGTCGATTCGTCCTCCGACTCGGCGATGAGGAGGTCCTGCAGCTCGGGGTAGTCCGCGAAGAGCGCGTCGAGAAACTCCCGCAGCGTGTCGCCCTCGAACCGGTACTCGAACTCCGAGCGGTCGAGCGCGGTCCGGACGTGGCCCGTACAGCGAACGGTCACCGTCGTCTCCGTCGAGCGCTCCGCCGGCGCATCCGTCGACGCGTCCTGCCCCGCAGCCTCGGTGGTCGTCTGCATATCGGACCGTTGGTTCTCCACGCCCCTATTCGCCGCTCCGAATATGTTCGTCCGTCGGTCCTCACCCGGTCGTCTCGGCCTCGAAGACGACGTGTACCTGCACGTCGACGCTCACGTCGCCGGTCTCGATCGAGGTCGCCGCGCCGCCACCGCCTGCGTCCTCGGTGACCGCCATCGGCTCGGCTCGGTACGGCGAGACGTGGTCGTCCATCGTCGAGATGGTGTAGACGTTGACGACCTCGAGGCCGGTGTTGTCGGCGAGCATCCGGGCGCGGCCGTCCGCGTTCTCGACGGCGTTCTCGAAGGCCGTCGTCCGCAGCTCCGCCTCGCGTTCCTCGCTCAGTCCGAACCGCACGCGGTTGACGCTGTCGGCGCCGGAATCGACCGCGACGTCGATGACCTCGCCGACCGCTGCCACGTCGTGGACCTCGATCTCGTACCGGTGAACGCCGACGTATTCGGGCTCGGCGCCCTCACGTTCCGCCTCCGGCCTCGGACGGCGCTCCCGAATGTCGTAGCGTGTCGTCCGGATCTGGTCGTCCTCGATCCCCCACTCCCGGAGGGCCGAGCGAAGCGACTGCCCGTCGGCGGCGATCTCCTCGCGGACGGCCGCCGAGGAGTTGCCCTGCGCCTCAACGGCCACGGTGATCGTCGCCCGGTCGGGCTCGGCCGTCGCCTCGCCGTCAGCGGTCACCTCGATCGTTCGGTCCGGTTCCCCGTCGTCGGTTGGCGTTGCGTCGCCGGCCACGCCCGCACAGCCCGCCAGGAGGAGGGTCGCGGCCACCGCCAGCACGCCGATCAGTCGTCTGTCCATACCGGTACTGTGTGGGGAACCGGCCTTAAGTCACCGATGACACAAAGAACGATTTGTGTCAGTCCGAACGGTCGACGATCAGTCCGAACGGTCGACGATCAGCCCGAACGGTCGACGATCAGCCCGAACGGTCGACCGTCAGGACGCGGACCTCGACCGCGACCGGCCCGTCGACGACCGGCTGGATCCGGGCGTCGAGGCGGTCGGCGAGCCCGGAGACGGTTACTCCCGGCTCGGCACCGACGGTGATTACCACGCGTTCGGTCCGCAGGGGCGGTATTCGACCGGTCCGTTCCAGTTCGAGCTCGATGAGGTTCAGCTGTGCCTCCGCGAGCTCGAGTTCGGTTTCGACGGCCTCGCGGACGTCCTGTTCGGTCGTCGACGCGACGTAGGTGTCGTAGGTGACGCCGCCGAGGAAGACCGACAGCAGCGCGATCGCTGCCACCAGCAGCGCCGTCCGCTTGAACAGCGCCGACTTGGCCTCCGCCTCCCGGAACCACGAGTCGGGGCGATATCCCTCGTACCAGAGGACGACCAGCGCGGCGAGGTTGATCGAGAGGACGTTGACGAGCACGAGCACGCCGGCCCCGAGCGCGAGCCGCGGGATGCCGAAGGCGATCCCGATCCCGACCGCCGCGGCGGGCGGGATCAACGCGACGGCGATCATCACGCCCACGAGCGCGGAGGATACCCCGGTCATCAGCGAGAGGACGCCCGCGATCCCGGCACCCAGCGCCACCGCGAGGACGAGCACGTTCGGAGCGAGTCGCTCGGAGACCTCCGCGAGCGCGAGCGGGTCGAGGCCGGGCGGGACGAGGTTGAGCGTCCGGAGCCCCGCCGCGAAGACGGCCGCGGATCCGACCGCCAGAAGGACGCCGAGCACCTGGAGCCGGACGCCGCGGCCGAACAGCGCGTCGTCGTCGACCACGGTTCCGACGGCGGCCGACATCGCGGGCCCGATGAGCGGCGCGATCACCATCGATCCGACGACCGTCGCGGGCGAGTCGAGCAGCAGCCCGGCGGTGGCGATGACCGCCGAGATGACCGTCATCAGGACGTACGTCCGGGTCCCCGAGACGAGGTCGGTCGCCTTCGCCTGGAGCTCCTCCTTGGCGATCCGGTCCTCGCTGTGTTCGGACTCCTCGGCGTATCGCTCCTCGAGCTGCTCGAACCGCCGGGATATTACCGTCTCGGCGTCGACGATGACGGTGTAGGTCTCCTCGTCGATCCCGGCCTCGCGCAGCCGGTCGAGAACCGGCTCGACGGCGGCCGTCGGCAGGGGAAACGAGACCACGCCGGTGTACTTGCGGCCGCTCGTCTCGTCGGTCACGACGTAGTCGATCCCCTCGTCGTCGAGCGCGTCGAGGATCGCCGCGCGCTTGCCGGCCGGGATCATCACCTGGACGAGTCGCACAGTTGCCGGTGGCGTCGTGATGGGTTAAAAACTCGGGGTCCTCGAGACGGCGGTCCTCGAGACGGCGGTCCTCGAGCCGGCGGTCCTCGAGCCGGCGGTCCTCGAGCCGGCGTGCGTCACCGCGTGTACGTCCGCAGAGTGATGAAGATCACGCCCGCCCCCTCCTCACGGTCGACGGTCTCGAAGACGTCGACGAACGCGAACAGCTCCGTGCCCTCGTCGTCGAGCAGCCGTCCTTGAACCGCCACGTCATCGCCGTTGGCGTACACGCCGTCGATCGCGTGGCGCGTGTCCGTCCGTGGTCGCTCCTCGCGCATGAAACCGAGGAAGCGGTCGCGTCCGTCCAGGGTTCGATCCGGGCGGTCGTGTACGAACGACGGCGCGAGCAGCTCACGGAGCGCCGCGTAGTCGCCGGCGTCGATCGTCTCGTAGTACCGCCGCGCTCGGTTCCGCGGCGTGGTCCCGTCCGGCGACGCGTCGTGCCCGCTCATAAGGGGCCGGTGGGGTTCCCGGCCCAAAACGCCACGGATGCGAGTCCGAACGGGCTCCGGATCGCGGACGGCGACCAGTCCGTGGCCGATCCGCGCCGCTTTTCTCGGCGCCGCGCGTATCGCCGCGGGTGAGCGACCCCGTTTCACTCGGTTGTGATCCGATCGACGACCTGCTCGGCGGCGGGTTCGAGCGCGGCGTCGTCACGCAGGTGTACGGCCCGCCGGCCGCGGGCAAGACGAATCTGGCCCTCTCGGCTGCCGTCGAGGTCGCGACTGAAGGGGGAAGCGTGCTGTACATTGACACCGAGGGCCTCTCGATCGATCGGTTTCGCCAGATCGCTGCCGCGAGATCCGACGGCGACGTCGAGTCGGTCGCTTCCCGGTTGATCATCACGGAGGCGTACGATTTCGCCGACCAGCAGGAAGCGGTCCGCGACGCCGCGGAGTTCGCGGCGGAGGTCGACCTGATCGTCCTCGATTCCGCGACGGGGTTCTACCGGCTCGAACGGACCGGGGACGCGGACCGTGGCGACTCGCTCCGGAACGTTGCCGACCAGGTCACGCATCTCCTCTCGCTGGCGCGGCGCCACGACCTGGCGGTCGTGATCACGAACCAGGTGTTCACCGACCCCGAAAGCGATCGCGCCCGGCCGCTTGGCGGGCACACTCTCGAACACTGGACCGGCGTGGTGCTCCGCGTCGACCGGTTTCGCGGCGGCAATCGCCGGGCGACCCTCGAGAAACACCGGTCGAAGGAAACCGGGGACCAGGCGACGTTCCGGATCACCGGATCGGGGATCGAGACTGCGGGCCCGTCGGGCGGGCCCGACCCCTTTTGAGTCGGGCGACGTCGACACCGTCCAAGTCACGGGCAACCGATCGAAAAAGCGAGCGCCGTCGGCGACGGCTAGAGTTCGCCGAGCTTGCGGAGCAGCTGGCCGCGGTACTTCTCGTCGGCGTTGACGCCCTTGAGTTCGAGGACGTTCCGCTCGAGCTTGTCGAGCGCGACGTGGAAGCCGTGTTCGGCGCCGTAGCCCTCGCCGGTGCCGATGACCTGTCCCTTGCTCGTCCGCAGCCGGATCTGACACTGGATGAGCGGGGTGCCGCGGAGCTTCTCCTTGTGTTCCTGCAGCCGGACGTGCGCGTGGAACACCTGCATCTTCTCGTATTTGTTCGTCACGTCCTGGATCGACTCGATGACGTGGTCGCGGGAGATCGTGTCGAGAAGCTCGATGTTGGTGATCTGGACGTCCATCGACTCCTCCTCGGTGAAGGTGAGCGAGCGGAGGATGTCGGTCTTGGTGATGATCCCGGTGACCGAGCCCTCGTCATCCGACGTGACGACGAGCCCCGCCACGTCGTTGTCGAACATCCGCTCGAGAGCGACTTTCGTGGTCTCGTCGGGGCGCGCGGTGAGCGCCGGACTCGACATCAGGTCGTAGACCGGTAGGTCCAGCATCCGATCGATGTCGCCCGCGCGGTCGCCGCTGCCCTGTCGGTCCTGGTCGCGGACGACGAAGTCGACGATGTCGTTGGTGGTGACGACCCCGGTGAGACCCCCGGCCTCGTTGTGCACCGGCAGTCGCGAGATGCCGTGCTTCCGGAGGCGGTTGATCGCCTGCCCCACGTGTTCCTTCTCGCCGATCGTGATCACGTCTGCCGTGTACACCTGGTCGACGGTGTTGGCGTCGAGGCTGTCGATGACGGCCTCGAGGATCGCGTCCTCGGTGATGATCCCGTACAGCTTCTCCCCGTCGTACACCGGCGCGATCTTGACGTTCCCCTCGATGAGCAGCCGGGCCGCCTCCCGGATGTCCTCACGGAGGGCGATCTCGGGCGCCGGCTTCATCACGGCCGAGACCTTGGTGTCGTCCCCCATCCGCGACCGGATCAGCTGTTTCTCTCCGACGACACCCGCGTAGTCGCCGTCCTCGGTAACGATGATGCCCTTCGGATTCTCCCGATCGAAGAGGGAGCGGACCTTGGCGAGACGCTCGTCGACGTCGACCTCGACGTATTCCGGCACCGCGATATCAGCAATGTTCATGGTCCAAGCCGGACCTACAGCCGGACGGGTATTGAAAGTACGGGAGTCACTCCTCGTCGATCGGCTCGTCGACGAGGATCTCCTCGATCAGTCGCGCCGATCCGCGACGGAGACGACCGCTGACGGCCGTTCGGGATATTCCGAGCAGCTCCGAGAGCCCCTCGAGGGTGACCTCGCGGGGATCGTCGTAGTAGCCGTTGCGGTAGGCGTTGACCAGCGCCTCGATCTGCGGTTCGGTCAGTCCGAACGTCGACTCCTCGGCTACGTCCTCGGTTTGCCGGAGCTCGAGGACGTCGAACCGGATCCCGTTCCGGTCGGCGAAGGCGCTCAGTTCCTCCATGGTTTCGTGGTCCTGCAGCTCCAACCGGAGCTTCCACCCGTCGCGGTGGCTCCGCGATTCGAGCACGAGCCCGCCGGCCGCCGAGACGGGCGGCGTGATAAGCGTCGCGGCGTCGGTGTACTCGATCCGGTAGGTGCGGCGCGGGTCGGCCTCGGTGACCGGCGTGAAGGACGCGACGGTGTGATCCGCCGCCAGTGCCTCCTCGAACGCCTCGAAATCGGGAGCCTCGACCCAGAAGAAGTGGCCGGCGTGGACCGGGTCCGTCCCGGTGTCGGAGACGACGCCGATCGAGGCGTCCGGCAGCGCCCGGATCGTGGGCGAGAGCGCGAGGTCGGGATGGGCTACGTAGACGCTGGTCGAGATGATCATCGTGTGTGTCGAGACGGCTGTACGCGCCCCAACAGTCCACCACGCGGAACCGCTGCCTGGCGGCCGCAAGGGGTACCTCGATCGATCGTTGGACGTCGGGGAGAGGGTGGTTGACGGACGGTTGCGGGACGCCAGTCACGTCGTCGTCGACCACTCACCACGGAGACATCAGCTAGCACGGATCGTCGGATGCGCCATCTTCGTCGATCCGACATAAAACGTTTGCCCGAAGACGGACGGGACCGACGACGGGCGCTCTCGTGCAGTCGCTAGCGTGGGCGATCCGGCCGATCCACGAGGAGGGTTCGCTCGATCAACGCGCGGGTCCCGCGCTTGAGGCGGCCGCCGGCCGCCGAGGCGGAGCAGCCGAGCTCCGCCGCGACGTCCGCCAGGGAGGCCTCGCGGGGATCCGCGAAGTAGCCGAGTTCGTACGCGACGACGAGCGCCGCCCGCTGTTTCTCCGTGAGCGCATCACGGACCGGATACTTCATGTCGGCGCCCGGCAGCTGCCGGACGTCGACGACCTCGAAGGAGAAGCCCGCCTCGCGGGCGTGTTCCCAGACGTCGTGGAGCGCCTCCCGATCGGGGAGCAGCCACTGTTCGTGCCAGCCTCGAGGCGTCGATTCGGAACGTGGCGCCGCGCTTCGGGCGTCGATCACGAACCCGCCGTGGCGCGTGACCTGGGGCGAAAGCAGGACGGCGGTCTCGGCGAAGGTGACCCCCCAGAGGTTCCGCGCGTCGAACTCGGGCATCGGATGCACCGTCTCGACGGTCCGGTCCCGTTCGAGTGCCTCGGCGACCACGTCGGGGGCCATCGCACCGAACTGGAGCACGTAGACCTCACGCTCGGGATCCGTGCTCGTCTCGGGCAGCACTCGGACGTCCAGCTTCGGGGTCGACGCGAAGGTGTCCGCGAGCGCGCCGTCCTCGTGGGCGAATCGGACCTCGGCGAAGGTGGTCATCGACGGGGTATCCGATCGGAGGAACGCGCCCGTCCGGCAAAGTTCCACCGGCAGTAGCGGTCGATTCGTGCAGTCGAGAGCGGATCGGCGGATGGGCAGATCGGCGGAGCGGCGGCGAGTCACCGCGCGGCGGCGGACTCACGCAGACACGCGATGATGTCCTCGCGGGTCGTCTCGCGTTCCCCCTCGGTCGCGAGCTGGCCGACGACGAACTCCAGGAGGTTCAGCTCCTTGAGCAGCTCGAGGGCGTCCTCCCGGTCGACGTCGACGTCACGTTTGACCTCGTAGATCGTGTTCGACCGCATCACCGTCTCGATGAGCGCGTCGACGGTCACGTCCTCGGGGAGCCCGATCCCGTCCGAGAGGACGACGGGCTCGTCGGCGTCGACGGACCGAGTCGAGTGATCGACGTCGGCGGACGGGCTCGGGTGATCGACGTCGGCGGACGGGCTCGGGTGATCGACGTCGGCGGACTCGGTCCCCGGCGCGGGTCGGTCGGTCTCCGGCGTGGCCCGGTCGCTCGCTCGCGACGGATCGGTCGACGATCCGACGTCGTCCTCCTGGTCGTCGCCGTCGTCCGCTGCATCGCCGGTCCGGTAGGTGTTCGGCTCGTGGATGTCGTAGTCGATCATGTACCGACGGACCGTCTCGCCGGTGACGTCCATCTCCAGGGCATCGGCCATCTCGGCGAACGTTTCGCAGGCCTCGTACACCTCCGCCAGCAGCTCGGGATCCTTAAAAGGCGGGACGTCACGGTCGGACGTGAACGTGGCCGCCGTCTCACGACCGTCCGATTCCGTTCGAACGTCGGTCGGCGTCGCTCGAGCGTCGTCGGGGGACGTCGCCGCCGACGCTCCGGCGGCCGCCGGTCCATCGGCGGCGGCCGTCTCCGCTCCCGCCACGGCGGACAGCGCCGTTTCGGTCGCTTCCGCCGGGTCGGCGTCGGCCGCAGCAGCGCCGCCAGCGGTCCCGTCGTCCGCGTCCGCTTCCACGTCCGGGTCGGGCTCGGCGGCCCGCGAACGATCCGCCGGCACCGTTGCCGCGAGCGTCACGGTGAGGGTCCCATCCGGACGGAGGTCGGCGCCGGTCGGACGCGTCGAGACGTCGTGGTCGGTCGTGGGCGTCAGTGCGGTCGTCGACGCGAGGGCGAATCGAACCGTCCCGTCGGAGCCGACCCGCGGATCCCGAAGGGCGGCCCCGTCCGCGGTCGGATCGATCGACAGCGTCACCTCGAGGTCCGCCGTGAGCCGGTCCGCCTCGACGCCGGTGATCGTCGCCACGTCGACGTCGTCGATGGCCTCGCCGCGACGTTCACACTCGTCGAGGAACCGGCCCAGTTCCTGGAGTCGGTTACCGATGCCCATGATATATGGGCCCATCGCGCTGCGTTCGCATGAAGGCACACGATGAATTATGAAGGTTTTTAAATCGACCACGGTCGCCCGGATCCGCAGCGACGGTCCGCGGAGGACGGGCTGGCGATGCCGTGGAGGACGGGCTGGCGGTGCCGTGGAGGACGGGCTGGCGGTGCCGTGGAAGATGGGCCGACGGCTGCGTGAGTGTTCGTCACAGGTTGACACTCGGCGGCGAAACCGGCGAAGTGACACCGTTTTATTCCCGCATCACGCACGACGACGTAATGAAACGGGTGAAGACCGCACCGGGTCCGGACGCCGCGCACGCGTTCCGCCTGGGGCTGATCGCGGCCACCGTTCTCGGCGTGGTCGCGATGGCAGGCCTCTACGCGGCTGGCAAGGCCTCGCTGCTCCTCGTCGGCTTCCTTCTGGTGGCCTGCTTCCCGGTGTATCTCGTGTTCGTGGCGTCCGCGTTGAGCGTCTGGCTCGGATACGACAAGGACGCCACCGACCTCCGGCCGGTCTACCGTGAGCGCGACCGACGACGGGGCTGAGCCCGCCGTCCCGTCTTACTCCTCGGCCGCCTGCTTGGCGCTCAGCTTGGCCTGCTCGCGGGCGCTCGGATTGACCGACTCCTTGAACGGCACCTTCGCGACGGTGGCGAACACGGGCTCGCCGGGCGTCTCGGCGTACTCGTCGGGAAGGTGGACGCGGAACTCGGTGTCCAGGTCGGCGTCGTAGACGCGGTCGTCGAGCGGCGCCTCGAGCTTTTCGGCCGGGACGAACCCGAGCGCGATGTTGGTCTCGAGATCCGGACTCCACCACGGCGAGGTGACGTAGCCGCACTCCTCGCCCGTCTCGGGGTCGGAGATCAGCCAGAAGTCGGGCGCGTAATCGCGGATCGGCTCGCCGGCCATCTTCAGCCCGACGAGCTTGAGTGTGAACGGGTACTCGCCGTCCTCGATCCGCGCCTTCTGGCGCTCCAGCGCCTCCTTGCCGATGTACTCGCCGTCCTTGTCGTCGGGGACGTGATAGCCGAGGTTGACTTGGAACGGGGAGGTCTCGTGATCCATGTCCTGGCCCCACGAGAGGATGCCGGCCGCGATCCGACGGTGGTGGCCCGGCGCGATCTGCATCCCGCCGTGGTCCTTGACGGTGTCGAGGACGGGGTCCCAGACGCGCTCGGCGTGTTTGGTCGCGTCCTTGACGTAGACCTCGAAGCCCTTCTCGCCGGAGAAGCCGGTCTGGCTCACGAGCACGTCCGCGCCGTTGATCTCCGCCTCCATCAGGCCGTAATAGGGGATCTCCGAGACCTCCTCGCCGACCACCTCGACCATTACGTCCTCCGAGAGCGGCCCCTGGATCTGCATCGGCGCGACGTCGATCTCGTCGACCTCCACGTCGAAGTCCATCCCCACGTTGACGCCCTGGATCCACTGCATCAGCGTGGAGTCCGAGATGGAGAACCAGAACTCGTCCTCGTCGACCCGCAGCAGGACGGGGTCGTTGAGGATCCCGCCGTCCTCGTTGCAGAGGATGACGTATCGGCCGTGCATCGGCTCGATCTCGGTCGCATCACGCGTGATGAGGTAGTCGGTCATCGCCTCGGCGTCGGGTCCCTTGACCCGGATCTGGCGCTCGACGGCGACGTCCCAGAGGGTGACGCTGTTCGTCAGCGCCTCGTACTCGGCCATCGCGCCGCCGTCCTCGGGGTCGACGAGCCCGCGCGGGTGATAGATCCGGTTATAAACCGTACACCGCCAGGCGCCCTCCTCGTTGAACGACTTGTGGAAGAAGGGCGATTTGCGGACGCGCGTGGACACGAGCATCTCGATGCCCGGATCCCCCGTCTGTCGCAGGTTCCTGGGCAGGACGCGGTCGGACTGGTCGACGCTCGGGTAGTTCGGATGGTCGTCTCGTGACATCGGTATATGGTGTCGTTCCCCGACCACTATAAAAGAAAGGCGTCACTTTCGATACCACCACACGTCCGGGGCCCGATCCGAATGAATAATATCGCTAGATGGGCCCTATATCGCGCGTTCATCCGGGTATTCGACGATCGATGTGATTCGCATCGATCGGTCACGACCGTATTCTGAACCACTACATACCAAATAAAATATTTGTTGTGGTTTCGGACACGACGCGGTTCGGCCGGCGAGACGGAGCGACTCCCCGCCGCGGACCGAGCCGTCGACGAGACCATTCCGTCTGCATCACGTAACCGGCGGTATGCGCCGGTATACCACCCGCTACGGTCGATTCCGGAATCCTTTCACGGGTCGGGCCCCAACGAACGGATATGACGAACCAGTCCACGACCGGAAGCGATTCCGCCTCCGACGACGCATCGCACGCCGACGGATCCGTCGGCTTCGAGAACTACCTTCCGGGAGCCCCGCTGCCGTCGACCGAGCCGGGCCGCGTCGAGCGGTTCCTGACGCGACTGTTCCGCCGCCGTGGCGGCCTCCGCGTCGTCTATCGGCGCAAGTAACACCTTTGATCGCCCACGAGAGGCACCTTCGATCGCGCAGGTAGCACCTTCGATCGCGCAGGTAGCGTTCTCGGCGGTACCCGGGGCGCGACGTCGAATCCGTCAGTTCTCGAGCCGACCGAGCCGCCAGGACTCGGTGTCCGGCACCTGATTGAACGTGTAGATGTGAACGCCGCGGATGTCGTAGTGGGGATCGGCGGCGTGGGGCGCGAGCCCGTCGATCAGCTCGTCGGGGGCGTACTGGCCGCGCGAGCCGACGATCTCCTTGATGAACCCGAGGATGCCGCTGGTTTTCCGAAGGAACCGGACCGAGTCGCCGACGCCGACCTTCTTGGAGATGCCGAGCAGCCGCTGGTAGTTCATCACGCCGGGAATGCCGACCTCGACGGGGAGGTCGACGCCGCGGTCGCGGATCGTCTCGATCCACTCGAGGATCGTCTCGGGGTCGTAACACAGCTGCGTGACGAGATAGCTCGCGTATGGCGCTTTCCGGTCCATCGCGTCCGCGAGGGTCGCCTCGCTCAGGAAGTCGTGGCCCTCCGGATAGCCGGTGATGCCGACCTCCTCGAACTCGTACTCGAGGTCCTCCAGCGCAACGAGCAGGTCGTGGGCGGACTCGAACTCCCCCGCGGGCTCCTCCCGGTCGCCGCCGGGAACGAAGACGTCGGTGACCCCGGCCTCCCGGAGTCGCCCGGCGATCGAATCCAGGTGATCTCGGTCCCGGACGTACCGCGCCGCGACGTGCGGGATGACCTCGTAGCCCGCCTCGCTTGCGGTCTCGGTCCACTCGACGGTGGCGTCGATCCCGAGCGTCGGCGAGGTGGTGACCGCGATCGCCGCGCCGTCCGGGAGGTGCGTCATCTGTTCGCCGAAGCTGTCGAACGGCATCAACTCGAACCGGGGATCGGCGAGCAGTGCCGCCGCCCCGTCGTCCGTCGGTGTGGGTGTCTCGAGTGACATTGTGAAGTGGGGGGGCCGGTTCCCGGCACGGGCGACGAACCGACTGGGTTCGACAAGGGTCGACACCGTCATTAGGTCTTTCCCGGTCGTCGGGTCGATCGGCTCGACGACAACACCTCACGGGTATTTGACGTGATGTGGACGTGGCGGGACGATCCGCCCGAAAGGGACCGATCCAAAGCGATCGGCGCCATCTTGATGACGATCGGATCCCGTCTTCCGATGGGCAATGACTACCGTTCACATTACACATACACACACATCACACGGACACGGGTTACGGTCGTGGCCAGGTGCCGACACGCTGCGATCGGTTCTGCAACGATGGAACACGGTCGGTGATCGCCCGTGACCGCTCCGCCCCACGACCGGGGACCGGGCCGGCCGGTGACCGACGGCGGAACCGAGACGGTCACGTTCGCGGACGTCGAGGCGGCAGCACGGCGGATCGACGATCCGACGGTCGTCAAGCCCACGCCGGTGGAGCGCAGCACCTCGCTGGAGGGGATGACCGGGGCGGACCGCGTCATGCTGAAGCTCGAGCATCTCCAGTGGACGGGGTCGTTCAAGACGCGCGGCGCATACAACAAGATCCGCGCGTGCCTCGAGGAAGGGAATCCGGACCACGTCGTGGCCGCGAGCGCGGGCAACCACGCACAGGGGGTCGCGCTCGCGGCCACCACCCTCGGCGTGGACGCCACGATCGTGATGCCGACGACCGCTCCGCAGACGAAGGTGGACGCGACCCGAGGATACGGCGCGAGCGTCGAACTGGTCGGCCAGGACTTCAGGGCGGCGATGGCGTACGCCCAGGAGCTCGTGACCGAGACCGACGCCGAGTTCATCCACGCGTTCGACGACCCGGAGATCGTCGCCGGGCAGGGAACCCTCGGCGTGGAGATGTGCGAGGACGTCCCCGACGTCGACACGATCGTCGTTCCGATCGGCGGCGGCGGGCTGATCTCGGGGATCGCCATCGCCGTCGCGGAGCTGAGTCCCGAGACGCGCGTCGTCGGCGTGCAGGCCACGGGCGCCGCCACGGTTCCGGACAGCCTCGAGAAGGGGATCCCGCAGACGCTCGAGGAGGTCGACACGATCGCCGACGGGATCGCGACCGGCGGGATCTCGGAGCTGACGCTGTCGATCATCGAGCGCCACGTCGACGAGGTCGTCACCGTGACGAACGGCGAGATCGCCGACGCGATCCTGTTGTTGATGGAGCGGGCAAAGCAGGTGGTCGAGGGCGCGGGCGCGGCATCGGTCGCGGCGATCCGGAGCGACGACCTCGACGTCGCCGACGAGACGGTGATGCCGCTGCTGTGCGGCGGGAACCTCGATATGACGATGCTACGGACCGTTCTCGTCCACGCGCTGACGCGCCGCCGGCAGATCCTCCGGCTGCAGGTCCACATCGAGGACCGCCCCGGCAAGATGGCCGAGATCTCCAGCCTGATCGCCGACCACGACGCGAACATCCAGACGGTGCGACACGACCGCGCGCTCGAGGATCTCGACGTCGGCGAGGCCTACCTCATCTTCCAGGTCGAAACGAGCGGCGCCCAACACGCCCGCCGGATCGTCGACGCGATCGCCGACAGCGGCTACCCCGTCGACGTGATAAACCATCCCGACGTCGACGTACTCGCCACGGACGCCGAGCACGAGTGAGCCCGGGGCCAGTCGGTGCTGTTCCGGTGCTGACCGTTGCTGTTCCGGTGCCGATCGGTGCTGCTCGGGGACGGACGGAAGTGTCCGACGACGTTTTCCGTCCGGCGTCGGACCCTCCGGCCCGTGTCCGTTCGGTTACGGAGAATCAAGGAGAAAGCCTCGCGCTTCAGCGCGGGGAGGATGTCAAGGAGAAACAGGGGGAACGCTCCGCCCGTCCGGAGGTGGCGGCCGTCAACGATACCGGAACCTGACGGGCTCGAAACGGCGAAGGCGGCCGATTCGACCGTCGAACCGTATTTAAAGACCGCCATAATTCCGGATGAACGTTTATTAATGATACTGTACGTACATATATTGAGGCGCTGTCATATGGTAACTACCAACACGACGACTTCGGCGGACGCGCCACCGAACGGATCGAGGTATCGTGTACCAAACGACCGCCGAACCGATCGTCGGGGGGTGGCCGCATGAGCGACGGCGAGGAGGAGGCCGTCGGCGAGATGTCCGAAGGGCTGCAGGTCGAACTGTTCCATCCCGACTCCGACCGGGAGCCGGGCGACACCAACATCCAGCGGTTCGGCTTCGACATCCATCCGATCGTGTTCCCGGTCGCGCTGTTGCTCATCGCCGCGTTCGTCGTGTTGACGATCGGACTGGGCGAGGACGCGGCGAGCGCGTACACGTGGCTGTTCAACTTCATCGGGGAGAACTTCGGGTGGTTCTACCTGTTGGCGGTGAACGTCTTCATCATCACGCTGCTGTTCTTCGCGTTCAGCAAGTACGGCAACATCAAGATCGGCGGCGTCGAGGCCGAAAAGGAGTTCAGCGACTTCGCCTGGATGGCGATGCTGTTCAGCGCCGGAATGGGGATCGGCCTGATGTTCTTCAGCGTCTCCGAGCCGCTGTATTACCTCCAGACGGTGCCCGGCTTCTTCGGCGCCGAAGCGGGGACCGGAGCGGCCGCCTCGGCCGCGATGGCCCAGACGTTCTTCCACTGGGGCTTCCACCCGTGGGCGATCTACGGGCTCGTCGGCCTCGGGCTGGCGTTCTTCTCGTTCAACCGCGGCCTCCCGCTGACGTTCCGGTCGATCTTCTGGCCGCTGCTCGGCGACCGGATCTACGGCTGGCCCGGCCACGTCATCGACCTCGTGACGGTGTTCGCGACGCTGTTCGGCCTGGCGACCTCCCTCGGACTCGGCGTGGCACAGATCAACACGGGACTCTCCTACGTCGGCGGCGACATGCTCGGCCTGTTCTCGATCCCGACGGGGACGATCCCGCAGATCGTGCTCATCGCGATCATCACCGGGATCGCGACCCTCTCCGTCGCTGCAGGACTGGAGGGTGGCGTCAAGCGGCTGAGCACGATCAACCTCTATCTGATGTTCGCCCTGCTCGGATTCCTGCTGATCGTCGGTCCGACGGTCTACATCTTCGGAGCGTGGGTCGAGGGCCTCGGCGCCTACTTCGGCAACATCCTGGCGATCAGCTTCTTCACCGGGACGCTCGGCCAGGGCGGCTCGACGGTCACCGCCTGGACCGTCTTCTACTGGGGCTGGTGGATCGCGTGGTCGCCGTTCGTCGGGATGTTCATCGCACGCATCTCGCGGGGCCGAACCGTCCGCGAGTTCGTCCTCGGCGTCCTGTTCCTGCCGGCGCTGTTCTCGACCCTCTGGCTGTCCACCTTCGGCGGGAGCGCGCTGTTCAACACCCTCGAGGGGAGCGGCGCGGCGATAGCGACCTACAACGAACTCGGCCAGACGGTCGCGATGTTCGCGATGCTACAGCAGTTCCCGCTGGGCGCCGTCACGGGGATCCTCGCGACGTTGCTCGTGGTGACGTTCTTCGTGACGTCCTCGGACTCGGGGTCGCTGGTCGTCGACCACCTGACCTCCGGCGGCAAACACGACGTGCCGCGCGCCCAGCGCATCTTCTGGGCGGTCACCGAGGGCCTCGTGGCCGCGATCCTGCTGTGGGGCGGCGGCCTGAGCGCGCTGCAGACGGCGGCGATCACGACCGGGCTGCCGTTCGCGTTCATCCTCTGTCTGATGTGTTACACCGTCTATCTCGGGCTCAGCAACGAGTACGAGATCCTCGAGTCCGAGGAGTTCGCCGAGACGATCGAGGAACTGACGGCGGACGAGGACGTGGACGTCGTCACGACCGGCGACCAGATGGTGACCGACATCTCGGCCGAGGACGACGAGGCCGTGGGAGGTGACTGAGCCGGGTCACGTCGCTCCGTCCCACGGGCCGCCTCGCTCGCGAACCGCCTCTTTTTCGGTCCGCTACCCGGCTCGTCAGTAGTACTTCCACTCGTCGTCCTCGTCCCCACGTTTGAGCGTCGCGCCGTCGCCCTCGTCGTCCGCCGGGCCACGCTCGTCGTCCGCCGGGCCACGCTCGTCGTCCGCCGGGCCACGCTCGTTGGCGGCGCCAGAATTCCACCCATCGGCCTCGTCGCCGGGTCGATCGTCGGGCCACTCGATGCCGCCGCGCAGGTGTTTGTACGCGATTCCGCCGAGCGCCACGAGGAACAGGACCAAAAGCAGCGTGCCGGCGAGCGCGGCCGCCTGTCCGGCCCACTCGAGGATTCCGCCGTCGATCTGAAGCGTCACGTGTCGCATACCGGATACACGGCGCCGATCCTGAAGTGTGATTCGGGGTCCCAAACGTTTCGCTCGACGTGTGCGGCGGGCGTCGCTCGCGACGCCGGCGGTCATCGACGCCGACGTGCACTCATCTCCCGATGCCGACGTGCACTCATCTCCCGACGCCGACGTGCACTCATCTCCCGATGCCGACGTGCACTCATCCTTCAACGTCGGCGGGAGCGGTCCGCGAGCTGTGGATCCAGGTTCTGGTCAGCCCGCCCACCCCGACGGACGCCACCGCGACCCAGACGAGCGCGGCGCCCACGGCCGGGAGGAACAGCCAGCCGACCGCGCTGAGCGCCGCGCCGACCACCAGCCCGCTGCGAGCGCGTCGTCCCCCGATCAGGTCGGTCACGATCGTTCCGACGACCAGGAACCCGAGGCCGCCCAAAAGCGAGAGGCCGACGCCGAGGACGACGGGGGCGAGGTAGCCAACCGGGGGCCCGGCGAGGCCGATCCGCGTCAGCAGGTCGTTGGCGTACAGGCCCGCGAACGCGACGAGACCGTAGGCAACCAGGCCGTAGAGGGCCGCAACGGCCGGGCGGGCCATCGTGTCGGCGATCGCTCGGTCGAGCAGGTCGCGGCGACGAACGAGGATCCCGCCGCCGAACGCCGCGACGAGGAGAAACGACCCGACCGCCCTGACGACCGGCGAGGAGGGGTCGATGAGCCCCGAACCGAGCGTCGCCGGCTCGATGGGAACCGAACCGACCGGCCGTGCCGCGGCGACGCCCGGCACCGTCGCGAGCGCGATCAGGACGCCGAACACCCGTGCCACGTGGATCGGCGCCCGTCTCGAGTGGGTTGCACACATACCGCGTGCGTGGGGAGTCGGGGTCGAAAAGCTGTCGGCTCGACGAGCGATTTATCCCCGTGTGCGAGAAATGGTAACATGTGACGGGCGCGTTACACGCCATCCTGGTCGGTCTCAAGCGGGTCGGTGAACGGCTGGTCGCGCCGCTGCGCAGCGGTGAGGGACCCAACAAGTTCCGACTCTCGAGCGTCGACACGGCAACCACGACCATCGACGGGTCCGTCGGGTGGCACAACCGGCCGCCGGCGACGCTCGCGTGCCCACAGTGCGGCAGCGATATCTACCACCGACACGCCCACGACGCCATCGACTGTCCGCGGTGTCGTGCGACGTTCGACGGCAACGAGTTCGACGACCTCGAGCTGATCGCGTTCGAGTGTCCGGTCTGTCGCACCGAGATGCGACACGGCACGCGTCATCCGGAGCGGTTCGGGTTCCCCGAGTGGGCGACCTGCGACGCCTGCCGGTACCACTGGGAGTTCAGACACTCGTACTGACCAGCCGGCGGAGAACGTGTTCGAGGTGGCCGGACCACCGGGGAAACGTATTCGTGGACGGGCGCCGTCGATGGGACGAACGACGATGGTGAACTTCACGACGGGCGACCCGGTCGCGGTCGCGCTGGCGGCGCTGGCGGTCGGCCTGTTCGCGGTCGCGCTGGTCGCGATGTCCACGGACCGCCTGACGGCCGCCGGGATGAGCTTCCTCGCCGCGAGTATCGTCATCTACTTCCGGGAGAGACGAGTTGCCGACCCGGACGCGGCCGAGTGACCGGCGCGGTCAGTCCTCGACGGACATCCGGTCGGTTATCACCGGCACCGAGGAGGTGCGAACGACCTTGTCAGAGGTGCCGCCGAGTATCGCCCGGAACTTGCCCTGGTACGCGCTCCCGAGGACGATGGCGTCCAGCCCGTTCTCCTCCGCGTAGTCGACGATCTCCTCCGCCGGCGATCCCGTTCGGACGGCGGCGGTACACTCGACCCCATGCTCGCTGGCCATCCCGCACAGCTCCTCGGTCACCTGCTCGCCGTAGCCATGGTATTCCTCGCGGATCTGCTCCTCGTCGTCGCGGATGTAGACCGTTCGCGGCGCGCCCGGCAGGTCGACCACGTACAGCGCGTGGACCGACGCTCCGAGGGCGGCCGCGAGTTCGATTCCGTGTTCGGCGCCACGCCGCGCTTCGTCGCTTCCGTCGTACGGGATCAGGATGGTTTCGTACATAAGTGTCCCTCGTTACCGATACTCATATCACGTAAAAATAACTTTGGGCGGACGCGGTCATGGACGGGCCCTCGGCCGTCGCGGAGCTCCGGATCGATCGGATACGTCGCCGAACCGATCGGAACCGGGGACTGCAGGGCCCTCACATCGCTCGGGCGCCGCCGCACACGTTTCATCCCGAAACAAAAAATAACGGAATATCGACACGTTGTGGATGGGGACGACGGAAACAGCTCGGAAGCAGCCGTCCGTTTCCGCCACCGGCGTCGCATATCGTCGACGACGTCGGCTTCCGCTACCGGCGTCACATATCGTCGACGACGTCGGCTTCCGCCACCGGCGTCACATATCGTCGACGGCGTCCGTCGTGGTCTCCGCGTCGGCCGCGTCAGCGAGGACGTCCTCGACCGGGTCGGCGTCCACGTCCATCACGGCCCGACCGAGCAGCCGGCCGCCGATGACGGTCGGCGTGATGACGCGGTCGGCGCCCACGTTCTCGAGCTTGTCGACGTGCCGGCGGTCGGTCGCGGCCGCAACGATCCGGACGTCCGGGTTGGCCTGCCGGGCCGCAAGTACGGCCAACACGTCGCTGGCGTCGTCCGCCGTTGCGACCACGACGCCGGCGGCGTCGGCGATCCGGGCGCCGCGAAGCGCCTCGGCGTCGGTCGGGTCCGCAGTCACCACGTTGATCCCGTCCTCGCGGAGGCCGGCGGCCGTCTCGGTGTCGGCCGTCACGACCACGAGGTCGGTCGTGCCGCGGAGTTCCTCCAGGAGCGGTTCGGTGACGTCGCCGTGGCCGAGGACCAGCACGTGGTCCTCGAGCAGCGAGAGTTCGGATGCGTTCATGTTTCCGAATGCGCTCGATATCCGTGATTCGATCGCCGGGATGAGCAGCGAGCCCGTCGCGACGGTAAACGAGCCGGTCCCGAGCACGATGACCGACAGCGTGAACAGCTTGGTGAGCTGGGTCGTCGGCGTCGCGTCCCCGTAACCCACGGTGGTGCCGGTGACGACGATGTAGTAGACGGCGTCGGTGGCCGACTCGACGCCCACGAACTCCTCTCGCAGCGCGTAGGTCCCGACGGTGCCGTAGACCTGGACGGCCAGGAACGCCACCAGCGCCGCGGTCTGGAAGGGAGTGAGGTCGATCGCCCGATCGAACTCCTCGCGGTTCACGAGCACGTGACCGACCGCGAGAGCGGCCACGGCGAACAGCGGGACGTCCGTCGGGTCGGCCGTGAGCAACGGCAACAGCGCCACGAGCGGGAGCGCGAGGACTGCGCCGTACCACGCCACCCGAAGGCGCCGACGGAGCCCGACGGTCACCGCTCCGATCAGGAAGGCGAAGAAGACGCCGTAGAGCCGGACGAGCCCGGTCGCGCCGGGAAAGAGGCCGCCGAGCGGCCCAGCCAGGGCGACCGTCGCCGCGCTCAGATCCGAGAGGCCGGTGATGAACGCGAGGACCGCGACCGCCGCCGACAGCATCACCGACGTCTTCGGCCCTGAGGCGGCCGCCCACTCGACCAGCCGGACCCGCTCCGGGTGCTCGAACAGCTCCTCGATCGCGGGCTCGGACGGCCGGTCGCGTTGGTCTCCCGACACGAACGACGATACGGCGGTTCGAAATAAAAGGGTATGCCATAGAATGACAATCACGTCCGCTCGGGCGTCCATCCGACTCGTCAGCGATCCGAGCGCGTCCGACTCGTCAGCGATCCGAGCGCGTCCGACTCGTCAGCGATCCGAGCGCGTCCGACTCATCATCGATCCGAGCGCGTCCGGCTCGTGGTTCCCATCGCCGTGACGTCAGGCGTCGACGATACGTCTTTACCGCGGGCCACGTACATTGTACTATGTCAACGAGGGACACAATTCTCGAGCGTGCCCTCCGGGCGACGCTGGGTCCCGTGTTCGTGCTCTCGGGGATCGTCGTCGTCTCCGGGTTCTTCTTCCCGTGGCTCGTCGGCTCCGTGGTCTCGGGACGGGGCTGGGTGGTCGTCGCGCTGGTCTTCTTCGGAACCGGTCTCTCCTGGCTCGCGCTGCTGCCGGCGCGGGCCGACGAGGACCGGGAGGCGGACGCCGCCGACGCGCAGGACCCGACCGTGCGTCGGCTCCTGTACATCCGCCACGGCCGGCTCCGGCCGGTTATCCTCCCGTTCATCGAGCGACAGGACCCGATCGTCTTCGGGGTGCCGATCGTCGGGACGCTCGCCTTCTTTCTCGTCTGGATCGGGGCGCCGAACGCGACCGGCGCGGCGGTCACGGCCGTGACCGGCTTCGTGTTCGCGGACCTGGCGTGGCTCTTTCTCGGAGCGGTCCTCCTGTCGGTCCTGTTCTGTGCGGTCCTCGTGGTCGGCCCCTGGGGAAGCGTTCGGCTCGGTGGGCCCGACGCCGAGCCCTCCTACACCCATCCGACGTACTTCGCGCTGTTCTTCGCCGCGGGGATCGCGGCCGGGATCGTCTTCTGGGGGCCCGCCGAGTCGTTGTTCCACTATCGGACGCCGCCGCCGTACTTCGACGCGGCGCCGCGGTCGGCGGCGGCCATCGACGGCGCGCTCGCGTACGCGCTGTTTCACTGGGGCGTCTCGGCCTGGAGCACCTACCTCGTGGTCGGGCTCCCGATCGCGTACTTCGTCCACGACCGGGGCGCGCCGTTGCGCGTCTCGACGGTCCTCGCGCCGTTCGTCGGCCTCGACGGACTCGACTCGCGGTGGGCCCGCGCCGTCGACGTCCTCGCGGTCTTCGCGACCGTCGGGGGCGTCGGCACGTCGATCGCGTTCGTCGGTCGACAGTTCCTGGTCGGGATCGAGTATCAGTGGGACGTCATCACGGGTGCGTTCGGCCCGGTCGCGCTGGTCGTCGGGCTGACCGCGACCGCCGTGATCGCGGCTGCAACCGGCGTTCACCGCGGGATCCGCCGGCTCTCGGGCGTGACGATCGCCCTCTTCGCCGCGTTCGTCCTCGTTCTGCTGGCGGTTGGGCCTCGGTCGTTCGTGCTCGAACGCGGCGGGCGAGCGCTCGGGATCTATCTCGTCGAGTTCGTCCCGCTGAGCCTGTTTCGGGACGGCGGCTGGGTCGTCAGTTGGACGGTCTGGAACTGGGCGTGGTGGTTCTCGTGGGCCCCCTTCGCCGGCGTCTTCCTGGCGGCGATCTCGCGGGGACGAACGGTCCGAACGGTCACGGTCACCGCGGTCGGCGCGACCGCGCTCGCCTCGATGATCTGGTTCCTCGTGATGGGCGGCACCACGCTCGCGCTCCAGCACGCCGGGCGTGCCAACGTCCTCAACGCCGTCGATGCCTACGGCGGCTCCGAGGCGGTCGCCGGGTTTCCGGTCCTCGCCGCGCTCCCGCTGAGCCGGCTGCTGCTGTTGGCGTTCCTGGCGCTGATCGTCGTCTTCATCGCGACCTCGGCGGCCGTCTCCACGCTCGTCGTCTCGGTGCTCGCGACGAAGCGCGGGCAGGCACCCACGACCGGCAGCGTCGTCCTGTGGGGAGTCATTCAGGGCGTGGTCGCCGCCGGGGTCCTCCTGCTCGGCAACGCGCAGTCGTTGCAGGACATGGCGGTGCTGACGGGCGCCCCCATCACCGTCCTCGCGCTCGCCGCGATCGGCGGCCTCGCGGCGACGTTCCGGCGCGACGAGCGCGGCCACCGGTCGGCGGTCGGCGAGTTGCGCCACGCGCTCGAGCGCCGGGGGATCACGCTCGTCCCCGAACGCCCGGATCTGCACGATATGGAGTCGCCCGGGCCATCCGGACGCACTGGAGGGACGAACGTGGAGAGCAGGGAGACGAACGCGGAAAGCGGCGAGACGAACGCGGAAAGCGGCGAGACGAACGCGGAAAGCGGCGAGACGAACGCGGAAAGCGGCGAGACGAACGCGGAAAGCGGCGAGACGAACGCGGAAAGCGGCGAACGAAGCGCCGCGGACGACCGGTCCGACCGCGGCTGACCCGCGGTCACTTCGCGTCGCGGATCGCCTCGTTGAGCGCCGGCACGACCTCGTGGAGGTCGGCGATGACGGCGTAGTCGGCCTTCTGGATGATCGCGGCCTCGGAGTCGGTGTTGATCGCGAGGATCGTGTCGGCCCCCTTACAGCCGACCATATGCTGGACCGCGCCGCTGATCCCGCAGGCGATGTAGAGGGTGGGCGAGATCTTCGCGCCGGTCTGGCCGACCTGGTCGTCGTGCGGACGCCAGCCCTCGTTGACGGCGGCACGGGAGGCGCCGACCGCCCCGCCGAGGAGGTCCGCGAGCTCCTCGAGTTGGTCGTAGCCGTCGGGACCCCCGACGCCGCGGCCGCCGCTCACGACGACCCGGGCCTCGCCCAGCGGGACGCCCTCCTCGTCGGACTCCTCGTAACGGTCCACCTGCACGCGGAAGTGTGCGTCCTCGAGGTCGGGCGTGAGCGCGTGGACCGCCGGGTCGGCGGGGTCGGCGGCCGGTTCGAAGCCGACCTCGTGTTCGGCCGCGGTGAGCAGCTTCGGGTCGCCGCCGAGGAGCGCCTCCTCGATG
The DNA here is from genome assembly GCF_002355635.1 of Halopenitus persicus. Classification (GTDB taxonomy): domain Archaea; phylum Halobacteriota; class Halobacteria; order Halobacteriales; family Haloferacaceae; genus Halopenitus; species Halopenitus persicus_A. The sequence goes on from NZ_AP017558.1 coordinate 936,529, forward strand.
AGCGTGCCGCCCCACCGCTGGCGGGTGAGCTCGTAGCTCCCGTCCGCGTCCGGGAGCTCGACCGCGTCGCCGCCGGCGTCGGCGTCCGCATCCACGGACTCGACGGCCAAGCAGTTTGCCGCCATCGACTGGCCGCGACCGGCGGCGACCTGCGAGAGGACCTCCTGGCCGCGGTCGCTGCCGGGCGCCACGACCGCGTCCGGGTCGCGGTCCGCGATGACCGCCTCGACCCCCGCGGCGTACGCTTCGGGCGCGTAGGCGTCGAGGCGCTCGTGGGAGACGACGTGGACGTCGTCGACGCCGTACTCGCCGAGACCGTCTGCGAGGGCGTCGCCGATCGATCCGCCGGCGGCGTCACCCGACTCGTCGGGACCGCCGCCGGCGCTGGCTCCCGCGCCCGGACCGGCCACGTCGAAGGCGACCGCCTCGAGCGGCTCGCCGGTTCGATCCGCCACCTCGCGCGCGAGCGTGACGGCCTCAAGCGAGGACTCGGCCGGCGCGTCGCCGTCGGCCTCGACGATCGCGAGGACCATCTCACAGCACCTCCACGTCGTCCCGAAGCACCTCGAGGACGTCGGCGGCCGCGTCGGGCCCGTCGCCGAGGATCTCGGCGGTGCCCCCGTCGTCGGCGGGTGACTGTAGCCGGACCATTTCCAGGCAGTCGGCGCCGGCGGGCTCGGGGGCTGCCGACGCGACCTCCTGCTTGCGGGCCCGCATCTTCGACCGCATCGAGGGATATCGAGGCTCGTTGAGCCCCTCCTTGACGGCGATCACCGCGGGGAGGTCCACCTCGTAGACCTCCTCGCCGCCGCCGACCTCGCGCTTTGCGACCGCGGTGCCGTCCTCGACGTCCAGCGTCTTGATCCCCGCCACGAACGGCAGGTCGAGCTGGCTGGCCAGGTGGGTGCCGACCTGGTAGTTCGCGGCGTCGGCCGACTCGTTGCCGACGAGCAGGACGTCGAAGTCGGTCTCCGCCTCGGCGACGTAGTCGGCGATCGCCGTCGCGGTGTCGACCGGTCCCCACTCCCCCTCGCCGGTCTCGAGCAGGGTGGCCTCGTCGGCTCCCATCGCGAGGGCCGTCCGGAGCTGTTCGTCGGCCTCCTCGGGTCCGAGGGTGAGCGCCGTCGCGGTCCCGTCGCGGTTCTCCGCGATCCGGACCGCCTCCTCGAGGGCGCACTCCTCGTGGGGGCTCATCGTGAACCCGAGGGTGCTCGTATCGATCCCCCGCTGGTCGTCGGTCAGTACGATCTTCGCGCCGGTGTCCGGCACGCGCTTGACGCAGGCGAGTGTGTTCATACGTGGTGGGTGTCGTGAACGGCTGGTAGTCGTTGGTGGCTGGCGGTCGTTGGTGGCTGGCGGTCGTTGGTGGCTGGCGGTCGTTGGTGGCTGGCGGTCGTTGGTGGCTGGCGGTCGTTGGTGGCTGACGACCGTGGGCGTCGGCAAACGGCCGACCGTGGGCGTCGGCAAACGGCCGGCCGTGACCGCATCCGGCCGGTGGAGCGACGTCCGGGAGCCCCGCTAGCTCCGGATGCGCTCGTTGTCGGGGTCGAACAGCGGTCGGCTGCCGGCGACCTCGACGGTGACCGGGTACTGTTCGCCGAAGTACTCGACGGACAGCTGTTGGCCCTCCTCGGCGTACTCCGGCGGGAGATACGCCATCAGCAGGTGCTTCCCGAGGCTCGGGGCGGTCCCGGCGCTGGTGACGTACGATTCACGCCCCTCCTCGTCGACGATCACCTCGCCGTCGGAGTCGAGCACGGGCTCGTTGCCGAGCATGAACCGGCGTTCGCCGGTCTCGGAGAGGTGGTCGTCGACCGAGAGGGTACACAGCGTCGCGGCGTTCTCCTCCTCGATCGCGTCCGCGTACGCCTCCTTGCCGATGAAGTCGGCGTCCTTGACGCCGTGGAAGGTCAGCCCGGCCTCGGCGGGGGTGTACTCGAGCTCCAGCTCGTGGCCGTAGAGCCGGTAGCCCTTCTCCATCCGACCGGTGGTCCCGTAGACGCCCATCCCGACCGGGCGGACGTCGTACTCCTGGCCGGCCTCCCAGAGGGTGTCCCAGAGCCGGCCGCCCTGTTCGCTGGGCGCGTAGATCTCCCAGCCGCGTTCGCCGACGTAGGAGATGCGCAGCGCCCACGCGTCGACCTCGCCGATCGTGATCTTTTGTGCGGTGTAGGGCGGGAACGCCTCGTGGGACATGTCCTCCTCGGCCACCGAGTCGACCAGGTTCCGGGCGTCCGGTCCCCAGACGCCGAGGGTGCACAGCGAGGAGGTCTGATCGACGATCTGGACCGATCCGTCATCGGGCAGGTGATCCCGGAACCAGGCCTTGTCGGGGCCGCCCATCCCGCCGCCGGTGATGACCCGATAGCGGTTCTCCCCGACCCGGACGATCGACAGGTCGGAGACGAAGCCGCCGTTCTCCGCGAGGATCGGCGTGTACACCGATTTCCCGACGTCGACGTCCATCCGGCCGACCGCCATCCGCTCGGCGTACTCGGTGGCGCCGGGACCGACGAGGTCGAAGATGGTGAATCCCATATCACCGACCATCGCGACCTTGTCGCGCATGTGCAGGTGCTCGGCGAGGATGATCGGCGACCACCACCGCGAGTCCCACTCGTTGGGACGGGTGAGCCCCGAGAGCTCCTCGTTGTACCGCGTCAGCAGGTCCCGGTTCGACTCGAACCACTGGGGACGTTCCCAGCCGGCCGCCTCGAAGAAGGTGGCGTCGAGGTCCTCCTGGCGGTCGTGGAAGGGGCTCGTCCGGAGCGGGCGCGAGGACTGCCACTGCTCGGACGGGTGGACGATCCCGTAGATCTTCTGGAACCCCTCGTGGGCCCGGTTCTTCACGAACTCGCGGGAGGTGCCGTACTCGTAGAACCGATTGACGTCGGACCCGTGGATGTCGATGTCGGTCCAGCCGCGGGTCATCCGCTGGGCCATCGCCTCGCCGATCGCGGGGGCCTCCTTGATCCAGATCGCCGCCGCGGACCAGAGCCCGTCGACGTCCTGCAGCTCCCCGAGCAGCGGCGCGCCGTCGGGGGTCTGTGAGAGCAGCCCGTCGATCTCGTGGCGCACGCCGGCCTCGGGGTCGTCGAGCAGCTCGGGGACGATCTCCAGTGCGTCCTCCATCGACTGCTCGAAGGCGTCGTCGGTGAGCGGCGGCTGGGTCGGCGACAGCGGCGCCTCCTCGATCGACGGCACGTCCTCGACGTCCCAGAGGATCGGCCGGTGCTGGTAGGAGCCGACCTCGAGGTCGTTGCCGTGCTGGCGCTCGTACATCTGGGTGTCCATGTCGCGGACGACCGGGAAGGAGATCTCCCCCTCGTAATCCTCGAAGAAGGAGATCGGCCCGACGCTCACCATCTGGTGGACCGCGGGCGTCAGCGGGATCTCGACGCCGGCCATCTTCGCGAGCTTCGGGCTCCAGAGCCCGGCGGCGATGACGACCTCGTCGGCTTCGATCGTCCCGCGGTCGGTTTCAACCGCGGTGATCTCCCCGCCATCAACGTGGAGGTCGAGGATCTCGGTGTTCGGCGAGAGGTGGAGGCCGCCGTCGCCGCTGCGGTCCGCGGCGGGAACCACGTCCGCGTCGGGCTCGAGGTCGCCGGCGTCGGCCGGGTCGACCTCGCCGGCGGCGATCGCGTCGGCCCGCGCCCGCATCACCTCGCCGGCTCGAAGGGGATCACACGTGCCCGCACCGGGGCTGTAGAAGCCGGCCTTGATGAGGTCGGTGTTGACGTACGGAACCATGTCCTCCACCTCCTCGGGCGTGAGCAGCTCGCCGGGTTCACCCCAGGACTTCGCCGACTGGACGCGGCGTTTCAGCTCCTCGACGCGCTCGTCGGTGCGGGCGACCTCGATCCCACCGCTGTTGGTGAACGTGTCGAAGTCCTTGTACTGCTCGATGCTGCGGCGGGTGAGATGGGTCATCTCCTTGGAGTGCTCGACGGGCATCAGGAAGTTCGACGCGTGACCCGTCGACCCGCCGGGGTCCGGCAGCGGCCCCTTGTCGATGAGGACGATGTCCTCCCGGCCGTATCTGGCGAGGTGATACGACAGGCTGTTTCCGACGATCCCGGCGCCGAGGATGACCGTCTCCGCGCTCTCCGGGAGGTCGCTCTCGCTCATCGACCCTCACCCGCTCGCGTCGTCGATCGGTGGGTCAGCGACCGGCGGATCGATCCCGCGTCCGCTCCCGCAACACGGCCCACGTCAGTGACTGCCGATGTCATGCTCGTTCTGGGATCGATCCCCGGACGACATTAAAAGACCGCCTCGTTCGGGATCGGTTCGGCGAGCGCCGGTTCGGTGACACAAAAGGTAAATTATCATATACTTCGTGTTTCGGATGCGTCGTGTGTCGGCGGGCGAGCCACCGATCACGGGACGTCGTCCGGAGCCGCGTCGCGGTCGTCCGGAGCCGCGTCGCGGTCGTCCGCTCCGCTCCGGTCGCGATCCACCGCGATCCCGATCTCCGACGCGAGCCGGCGGTCCGCGGGCGAGGACTCACGAAGGCGGCGTCGAAGCGCGCCGAACCGGGATCGCGTCCCCGAGAGCACGACCTCGACGTGTCGGTCCGGAGCGTCGAGCCCGGAGACGACGCCGGTGCCGCCGAGATCGTCCATCGCGTCGGCCAACTCGCGTGCCGTCTCCAGCCGGACGTGGACCCGAACCGTCAGCCCGGAGAACCGGTCCGCGTGACGTTCGCGAACCGACTTCGGGACGTTCGCGCTCCGCATCACCGATCTCGCGCGGGCTGGCGTGTCGGCGCGGACGACGCGCGGCTCGCGCGTCCACCGGTCACGGGCCTCGGCGACGACATACAGCGATCCCGTGACCAGCACGCAATCGTCCGGCTTGGCCGCCGCGATCGCACGCTCGACCGCGTCGAGGACCGACTCGTGGCGTGTCACCGGATCGACCGCGTCCGCCGTGGCGTCGACCCCGACCGGCCGCTCGAGGCTCGTCTCGAGAGCCGCCGCGAGCGTTTCGACGGCCGCGGCGCGGTCGACCGCGGGCGCCGCCAGGTGGATCCGGTCGGCGTCAGGCAGCGACCGGACCATCCCGACGTGATCCTTCTCGCGCACCGCGCCGAGGACGAGGTGGAGGGTCCCGTAGTCGAACCGGTCGAGGGCATCGGCCACCGTCGCGCAGGCGGCGGGGTTGTGCGCCCCGTCCAGGACCACGAGCGGTTCGTCGGAACGGACCTCGAAGCGGCCGGGAACGGTCGTGGTCCGGATCCCGTCGGCGACGTCCGCCGCGGTGGGGTCGACGTCGACACGCGCCGTTTCGCGACCCACCTGGACCGCGAGGCTCGCCGCGATCCCGGCGTTGACGGCCTGATGTGCACCGATCAGTCGCGTTCTCGTTCGGACCTCGAGGGTCGGTCCGTCGATCGAGACGACGGACGTGGGCGGGCGGCGGTCAGATGTGGGCGGGCGGCGGTCAGATGTGGGCAGGCGGCGGTCAGATGTGGGCGGGCGGCGGTCGGACGTCGCCGTCTCGGCCACGCGAACGTCGACCGCCGCCGCGTTTGCCCCGTCATCCCGACCGACGGTCACGACGTCGGTCACCTCGCGGATCGCCGCAAGCGCATCCCCGGCCGCGCCGGTGACCAGCGGCGCGTCGTCGGGCGCGACCTGCGCGAGATCGCGAGCGATCGTCGGCAGATCCTCCCCCAGAACGTCCGTGTGCTCGTGGCTCACGGACGTGACCGCGGCCGCGACCGGATCGACGACGCTCGTGGCGTCGTAGCGCCCCCCGATGCCGACCTCGAGCACCGCGACGTCGACGTCACGTCGGGCGAAATGCCACAGCGCGAGCCCGGTGAACGCCTCGAAGAACGTCGGCTCGGCCCCGTCAGGTGCAGCCGCGACCGCGTTCGTCCACCGATCGGCGACGAACCGGGTGACCTCCCGTTCCGGGATCCGCCGTCCGTTCACCCGGATCCGGTCCCGGAGGTCGTTCAGGTCCGGCGAGGTGTACAGGCCGACGTCGGCGCCCGCCTCCCGGAGGATGCGAGCCAGAACGCGTGCGGTGCTTCCCTTGCCGTTCGAGCCGGCGACCTGGACGGACGGGACCGCCTCGTGAGGGTTGCCGAGCCGCGCCAGGAGGGCGGCGGTCGCGTCCGTCCCCAGGTCGGGCCGGAGGTGCGGCAGTCCCTCCAGCGTGGCTACGGCCTCGTGATACTCCATACGCGAGCGGTCCGTGCGGTCGCCACTAAAGACTCCGCCGCGGGGTCGACGCCGGGGCGGCCGGCCACAACGTGTCACGCATCCGGCCGCTATCGCTTCCACTCCGTCCCCGTGACGGGAGATGAGGGCCGTATCACCCGGTTGAGAGCGCCGCATACGGGCAGTCGATGCGGGATCGACGCGTTTCGAGCGCGCCGGTAACTATGACTGATACGTCGCCTGATACGTATGGGAAGTCTTGATAACGCGGCCACCGGAACGTTTCGGACACGATGACATCAGATACCGACGCCGAGGACGACGCGTCGTTCCCGACCGACTACGAGATCGCCGACGCGGCCGAAACCGAACACATCGCCGACGTCGTCGAACCGTTCGGACTCGAGCGGGACGACCTCGAGCTCTACGGGGAAAACAAGGCGAAGGTACGCCTCGACGCGATCGAGGAGACGGTGGCCGAGCGCGACGCCGACGGCAAGCTCGTGCTCGTCACGGGAATGACCCCGACGCCCCTCGGGGAGGGAAAGACCGTCACGACGGTCGGGCTCGGACAGGCGTTCAACCGGATCGGCAAGGACGCGCTGGTGGCGATCCGCGAGCCCTCGCTCGGTCCGGTCTTCGGCGTCAAGGGCGGCGCCGCCGGGGGGGGCTACTCGCAGGTGCTCCCGATGGAGGACATCAACCTCCATTTCACCGGCGACCTCCACGCGCTCACGACCGCGCACAACCTCATCTCGACGATGCTGGACAACCACATCAAGCAGGGCAACGATCTCGACGTCGCGGTCAACTGGGTCAACTGGCCCCGCGCGATCGATATGAACGACCGCGTCCTGCGCGAGACGGTGATCGGGCTCGGCGGCGACGTCACCGGCGTGCCCCGCGAGGACGGGTTCGTCCTCACGGCCGCCTCGGAGCTGATGGCCGTGTTGTGTCTGGCCGACAGCCTCTCCGACCTCAAGGAGCGCGTGGCCCGGATCATCGTCGCCTACGACGACGACGGCGCTCCGATCACGGTCGACGACATCGACGCCACGGGGGCGGTCACGATCCTCCTCAAGGACGCGATCAAGCCGAACGTCGTTCAGACGATCGAGGGAACGCCGGCGTTCGTCCACGGCGGTCCCTTCGCCAACATCGCCCACGGTACCAACTCCCTGATGGCCGACCGGCTCGCCTCCCACCTCTCGGAGTACCTCGTGACCGAGGCCGGCTTCGGTTCCGATCTCGGCGCCGAGAAGTTCATGAACATCGTCTGCCGGTTCGGCGAGATGGAGCCGGACGCGGTCACGCTCGTGGCCTCCGTCCGGGCGCTGAAGTATCACGGACAGGATATGTGGCCGCCCGAACTCGAGGAGCTCGAGGCCGAGGACGTCGCGGCGGTCGAGCGCGGCTTCGAGAACCTCGATAAACACGTCCGGAACCTCCAGCAGTTCGGCGTCCCCGTCGTCGTGGCGATAAACCGGTTCCCCGGCGACACCGACGCCGAGGTGCAGGCGGTGATCGACCACTGCGAGGAGGATCTGGGGATCCGGGTCGCGGAGTCGACCGTCTTCAGCGACGGCGGCGCGGGCGGGGAGGATCTCGCCGAGCAGCTCGTCGACGCGGCCGAGTCCGACTCCGCGTTCGAGTACCTCTACGAGGCCGACGTCCCGATCAAGGAGAAGATCGAGACGATCGCCACGGAGATCTACGGCGCCGACGGCGTGGAGTACCACGGCGACGCCGAGGAGGACATCGAGCGGCTCACGAACCTCGGGTTCGACGACATGCCGGTCTGCATGTCCAAGACGTTCCACTCGCTCAGCGACGACCCGAGCCGCAAGGGCGCGCCCGAGGACTGGACCCTGGAGGTGACCGAGGTCTATCCGTCGACCGGCGCCGGGTTCCTCGTCGTCCTCACCGGCGACGTCCTCACGCTGCCCGGCCTGCCGGCCGAGCCCGCGGCCGCCGGGATGGACATCGACGAGGACGGCACGATCTCGGGGCTGTTCTGAGCCGGGCGGCCGCGACCGGGTGATCGTCCCCCGCGTCAATCCGGGTCCGAACGGTCCGGGTCGTCGGCGGTCTCGGGCGCGTCCTCGAGTTCCGTCACCGTTCCCTCGAGCGTCTCGACCCGATCGTGGAGGGCCTCGTTCTCGCGGGCGAGCCGCGTGAGCGCGTCGTCGATCCGGGCGAGTTCGTCGGTCATCTCGATGAACGCGAAGCCGGCACCGAGCCCGACGAGCAGACCGATGACGCCCGCGGCGAGGAAGCCGGCGGCCGCCGCGACGAGGAGGACGACCGCGTCGATCACGTCCTGGTGGTCGATCGGAACCCCGATCGAGGGGAGGGCAAGGGGCATGAACGCGTTGGCCTCCGACGCGCGTCTCCTTAAATACGGTGACGGATCGTTCACGCGGATGTTTAAATATCGTTTCGCGCCGGTCCGAGTTCATTTATATACAGACTCCGGACGATCGGACGTTCATTTATATACCGGGGCGCGTCCGCCGGCCATCAACCGCGGCGGCGACGGTCACCCGACGAGCGCCCAGCCCCCCGCGGCGGCGGTCACCCGACGAGCGCCCACAGCCCCGCGCCGACGAAGACGGCCGCGACGAGGGTCGGCAACGCCGCGTTCCACAGGCGGACGAGCGCGAACCGGGCCGGGGATCGGTCCGTGATAACGAGGTCGCCGGTCAGCGCGAGTTCGTCCTCGGTTCGGTCCGTGCGGCCCGTGCGGCCCGCGATCAGGTACTCCGTGCCGGGCTCGATCCGGCGCTCGACGTAGCGGCGCGCGCCGAGTCCGGGGATCGCCGCGATCCAGCCGGCGACCGGGGCGAGGCCGTCTCGAACGTCGACGAACCGTCGGATCCGGTCGGGTGGGGTCTCGTCGGTGCCGACGGTGACGACGGTCGAGGCCGTATCGAGCGTGAAGCGTTTCGACGATGGGGCGACGTCGATCCCGCCGCCCGATCCCTCGAGGGTGAACCGACGCGTCGCGACGCCGTCGTCGAGATGCGCCCGGAACCACGGCAGGCCGACCCCGAAGGGCTGCCGCTCGGTGACCTCGAACTCGAAGCCGAGACACGGCGATCCGGTGAACGGCGCCGGGACCGTGCCGGTGGACGCCGCGGCTCGTCCGCGACAGACGGCGACGGAGCCGTCGGCCGTGACGTCGCTCGGGTCCCGCGGGCCGGAACGAAGCACTCGCGGGACGACGAGGAGGGGACGGAGTCCGTACCACGCGATCGCGAGCCCGAGCGCGACGGCGCCGACGCCGAGGACGGTGAGCAGCATCAGCCGGCTTTCGCGAGCAACGGTCGGTCGGAAGGACGGGTCGCGGACCGCGATCGTTTCCGGGGTGACGTGTTGGGAGCCATACTGCAGTCCCAACCGAGGGCGTACATAAACTAGTCCCGGTCCTGCCGGTCCGGGTCGTCCTCGGTCCGGGAGAACTGCACGACGAGCCGTTCCGCGGCGAGCGCGTAGACCGTCATCTCCCGCCCCTTCTCGGAGTACCACGTCTCGATCGGCGTGATCAGGTCGGCCCGTCGAAGCCGGTCGAGGTGGTAGGTGACGTTCTGGACCGATCGGTCGACGGCGTCGGCGACGTCCGAGGCGGTCCCCGGCTCCGATCGGAGCGCGAGGAGGATCTCCTGGGCGGTCTCCGAGGAGAGAACCTGCAACACGTCGGTCGGTTCCTCGTGGTCGACCACGACGCTGGTTCGTTCACGCGGCGCGTGGTCGACGGCTGGTTGGTGTGGAAAGGCGCTTGCCATGGGTTGTGGAGGGAGGGAAGTCTCGTGTTTCGTTTATTCGGTACACTCCGAACAAACAAATCAAACAATTTAATACTTACGGAGTGCATTGATGGAACGTGATGCGACAGGGGCTCACGACACGGGGCGGACGAGACGCGGTCGGGACCTCGGACGAGACACACCCATGACCGGACGCACATCCATGATCGACGAGGGTCGCGATGAGTGACGGGGACGAAGACCGGGCGATCGCCCGCGAACGCGTCATCGAGTCGATGGAGCAGTCGGCGGAGGTCTACGGGCTCAGCCGCAGCGCCGGGCGCATCTACGGCGTGTTGTACTTCGCCGCGGAACCGCTGTCGATCCCGGAGCTCGTCGAGGAGACGGGCTACGCGAAGTCGACGATCAGCAACGTGACGCGAACGCTCACCCGGATCGGGCTCGTTCATCGCCGGTCCTCCGCGGGGGGCGGGCGACGGGTGCAGTACTCGGCCGAGCGGGAGATCTGGTTCATCCTGCAGGACGTGTTACAGCAGTACGTCCAGCGCGAGGTCCAGACGACGTTGCGGACGGTCCAGCGGGCCGAATCCCAGCTCCCGGACGACGGGGGGATGGAGGCGGAGCGGATCGCCGCCCTTCGTGGGACGTACGAGGACCTCCAGGAGGTCATCACCCTCGCCGCCGACCTCACGGCCGCGGAACTGCGCGAGGCGCTCGAGGAGTACGATCAGTGACCGTCGGAGCACGGAGTTCCGTCCACCCGGGTGGGACCGCCGGCCGAACGATCACGACGCCCGTGACCACTGTCGTTCATCCCCGGATGCGGCGACGTCGGGAGCCGACGAGCACTACTCCGCCGAACGGCGGGCCGTCATCGCGATCGTCGTAACCCGCCTCGACGACCGGATCGGGACGTTCCGGAGCGACTAGTGCAGTGAACCGCTTCCGCCCTCCGCCTGTAGACGGGACGACGAGTCACCAGTACACCGTATACACGCACGTGTCGTCCCCGTTTCGCCGGCAGGTCGATCCGGTCTCCTCGATGAACACGAAGGCGTCCATCGGCGCGTACCGCTCGGCGACGCCGCGGACGAGCCCGCGGTCGAACGGACACGGATACGGGGTGTGGCAGGTGATCTCGCCGGCACGGTCGTCGGTCCGTTCGAACCGGTAGTGGCCGATCTCCCCGCCGCGGTGGTTGCGGCGGTACGCCTCGTCGATCGACCGGAGGCCGGCGGGCACCGTCTCGAAGTCGTTCGGCCAGTCGGCGACGTCCGGGAGCTGTTCGCCGAGCCGGTCGAGCACGTGCGGCTGGAGCTCGTCGGCGATCGTCTCGAAGGCGTTCAACCACGCCTGCTGGGGATACCACTCGTCGGGGTCGGGATCGGTGATCCCCTCCTCGGCGAGCGCCGCCAGCGCCCGCTCCCGATACTCCTCGGAGAACCGTCCCATCGCCTCCTCGACGATCGTGACCACCGTTTGACCGTTGATCTCGACGTTCCGGTCAAACGCTTCACACGTCACCATTACGCCAACGATCGCGGGGCACACGAAAGTACCTTCGGTGTCGCGATCTCGGCGGGTTCAGGGCGCTACAGGTCGACGCTATCGGTCCGCGTCGACGATCAGCTCGCGTCGGCGACGACCTCGATCTCGAGGGCCGCGCCCTTCGGAACGTTGCCGACCTCGACCGCGCTTCGGGCCGGGGGCTCGTCATCGAAGCGGGCGCCGTAGGTCTCGTTCATCTCCTCGAAGTCGTCGATGTCGTCGAGGTAGATCGTCGTCTTGAGCACGTCCTCGAGGCCGAGCCCTTCCGACTCGAGGATCGCCTCGACGTTGGCGAGACAGCGCTCGGTCTGGACCGAGACCGGCTCGTCGTCCAACAGCTCGCCCTCCGGCGTCAGGGGGAGCTGGCCGGCGGTGAACAGGAGATCGCCGTTCGTCGTCGCCTGGCTGTACGCGCCGACCGCGGCGGGAGCGTCGTCGGTGCTGACGAGTCGCTTCATACGCTCCCGGATCGAACCTCCCGGTGCAAATACGTACCGTTCGATCGTCACGAGCACGCCCGCGCTCGGCACCCATCCACAACATATAAAAATACAATCACCTCGTTGAACGGGATTTTCCAACGTCCGAGTCAGCCGATTATGGGCCGATATCGGGGGAAAGAATCGGGGTTTGAAGGGGATTTCAGTTTGAACGAGATCGATCTCGCAAATCCTTATAAGCCGCTGTTGAAAACGTGTTGACAGTGACGGATTTCCACACGGGGCCGTCCTCGGGAATGTCGATCGACCCGTTCGGCGAGGCGGGTATCGAGGCGGTTCACGAGGCGTCGATCCGCGTCCTCGAGGAGCTCGGCGTCCAGCTGGACCACGAGCGAGCCCGCGCGGTGCTGCGGAATCACGGCGCCACGGTCGATGCGGACGACGTCGTTCGGATCCCGGGGGACCTCGTGGCCGAGGCGGTCGATCGAGCGCCGGCCTCGTTCACCCTGCACGCTCGGAACCCGGACCACGACGTCGTCGTCGGGGAGAAGGGACCGCCGGTTCGGGCGCCGGGCTACGGCCCCGCGACGATCCACACGGCGGCCGAGGGGCGACGTGATGCCCGGCTCGCCGACTACGAACGACTCACGCGGCTCGCACAAGCGACCGACGTCATCACCTGTGCGGGGTATCACCTCTGTCAACCCGCCGACGTCGACCGCAGCGATCGCCATCTGGCGATGCTCGAACGGTCGCTGACGCTGTCGGATAAACCGGTTCTCGGACCGACCTACGGCGCCGAGCGCGCCCGCGAAGGACTCGAACTCGTGGGGATCGCGACCGACGATCCCGACCTATCGCGGCCGGTGGTCGCCGGGCTGATCAACACGGTGCCGCCGCGGCGGATCGGGACGGAGATGCTCGCGGGGCTGTTGGCCTACGCGGACCGCCGCCAGCCGCTCGTGATCTCCTCGTTCACGATGGCGGGGGCCTCCGGCCCGCCGACGCTGGCGGCCGCGATGGCGCAGGCGAACGCGGAGAACCTCGCGGCGATCACGCTGGCGCAGCTGGTGGCGCCCGGAACGCCGGTCGTCTACGGCGTCCCGTCGGCGGTCGTCGACGACCGGTACGGGTCGCTGTCGATCGGCGGCCCCGAGTCGGCGCTGTTCGCCGCCTTCGCCGGTCGGATGGCCGCCCACTACGGGCTGCCCTCCCGCGGCGGCGGGAGCCTGTCGGACGCCAAGCGGGTCGACCACCAGAGCGGCTTCGAGTCGACGCTCGTGGGGACCGCCACCGCGCTCGGCGGGGTCGACTTCGTCCTCAACGCGGCGGGGGTCCTCGAGTCCTACTCGGCCGTCTCCCCGGAGAAGTTCGTCCTCGATTGCGAGACGCTCCGGGCGGTCGACCGGCTCCGGGAGGGCATCCGAGTCGACGCGGAAACGCTCTCGCTCGACCGACTCGCCGCGGTCGAGCCGGGCGGGCACTTCCTCGAGGACGTCGAGTCCGAGTCGACGACCGATCCGCCGTTTCACCGGTCGGCGGTCGTCGACAAGCGGTCCCACGAGGCGTGGGCCGACGACGGTGCTCGATCCGCGTTCGAGTCAGCGACCGACCGGGTCCGGGAGCTGGAGGAATCCTACGATCGCCCCCCGATGGACGAGGAGATTGCACGCGACATCGCGGCGTACGTTGACGAACGGACGGACCTGGTATCGATCGCGGCGCCCGATGACGAGGGGCCGGGACGGTGAAGCCGTCCACGTCCACCGATCGGTGGTCGACGATCAGTGGGTGCCGATCAACGGTCGGAGACCGAACAGTGGGTGACGATCAACGGTTGGAAACCAGCGATTGACGACGGATTGAGGGGGTCACAGCCGACCAACATTCGATCGAGTTAATGGAGTCGTCTGCGATGGGGACCCGTTAGCTGACCTCCTCGGTTTCGAGCCACTCCTTGAACTCCCAGAAGCAATCCGAGCAAAGACGACCCTCCAGCGTGTCTACCGAATCCGACGCATGGTCAATGTGGTAGCGTTGGTGGCGGGCCTGCGATGGGTCAAGTCCAGTGCCACACTTGTCACAGTGTTCAGCCATACCACGGGGTTGTCGATGGCGAGTGAAACATCTGGGGGTCGCCACAGAAGAGTCCCTCAGGAGGGAAGCTCCCTGCTACAGATGCGCGCTGCATCTTGCACCGCGCTCGGAACATCACAACGTCGCAGCGTTCGGTCCTCGATGCGTGCATTTATATATGACTATCGCTAACCTCACGTCAATGGACTCCGCGGTGTTGCTCGATCTCCTCGGTAACGAGAACCGCCGACGCATCCTTCGGCTGCTCTCCCGGAAGTCCTGTTACGTGACGGAGATCTCCGAGTACCTCGGGGTCAGCCCGAAGGCCGTCATCGACCACCTCCGGAAGCTGGAGGAAGCCGGCCTGATCGAGTCGACCACGGACGAGAAACGACGCAAGTACTTTCGCATCTCCCGGAGCCTCCGGCTCGAGGTGAACGTCTCGCCGTACGGTTTCGGGGTCAAGAGCGCGTATCCGGCCAATCCCGGGCTGGACATGTCGGGACGGTGTCCCCACCTCTCCATCGAGATCGACCGGCCGGACGCGGTGGATCTCGACGGCACCGAAAACGCAAACGGCCACACCGACGGCACCGAGGCCGGCCGCCGGGACGATCCGGCCGACCCCGGGAACCGCGAGGATCCGACCGACCCCGGGAACCGCGAGGATCCGGCCGACCTGGCCGACCTGGCGATGGAGTACGACCGGCTGCGGGAGCTCGATCGGGAGCTGTCGCTGGCCCAGCGATGGGTCCACGGCCGCATCGAGGCGGTCCTCTCGCGGATCGACGACCGGTTCGGCCTCGAGGCGGACAGCCGCTTCTACGCCGAGGTCATCGCGGCGGTCGTCGAGACGGACGGGACGCCGGAGACGGTCGCCGCGGCTGTCGGCTCCTCGCCCGACGTGGTCGAGGACGCGCTCGCCCGGCTCCGGGGGGCGGGACTGCTCGCACGCGAGGGCGACCGGTTCATCGTGCGGTGACGGTTCATCGTGCGGCGACCCGCCAACTCCCCGCTCGGGAGCGCCGAGGCGCCGCGGCCGGCTCAGCCGCCCACCTCGCGGGTCAGGCCGTCGCGCAGGTCGCGGCCGAAATAATAGCCGACGACCGCAAGGACCAGTCCGAGGACCGCGCCGAAGCCGGCCACGCCGACCCCGTACTCCCCGAGGAACCGCACGCCGACCGGCAGGAAGCCGACGGTTACCAGCCCGAGCAGGGACGTCACCGCGCCCACGACGACGCCGGCCAGGGCCGTCTCGGCGTACCGCCGGTCGGCGAGGAGCGCGCCGATCAGGAACGCCGCGCCCGCGACCCCGACCGCCCGACCCAGCGTCCCGCCGACGATCGGGACCAGCCCGCCGAGGAACCCGCCGACGGCGAGCGCGACCGCGGCGACCGCGAAGGCCCGCACCCCGAACAGCCGGCCGTTCATCCCGACCCGGGACCGGTCGGCGGGGGGTCCCGACGAGTCGGTCCCGCCGACCGACGATCCGGACCCCTCGGCCGGCGGGTCGACGTCGATGGAGGTGTCCATACGTCCGATTCGGCCGGTATCGACTTGGGTCTTGTGCCGGGGCGCCGCGTGGATCTCGTGCCGGGGGGCCGCGTGGGTCTCGTGCCGGACCGTCGTTCGGCGTCCGTGCCGGAACGCCGCCCGAGTCACGTGCCGAAACGCCGAAGGGCATCGACCGCGTACCGCGATCCGATGTCGTCGGGAACGCCCGGATCGAACGAGACGGTCGAACCGAAGCCCCCCACGGAGTGGCGCACGTACCTGGTGACGCAGCGGAGCCGGTCGGCGGGCCGCGAGTCGGCGGCGATCGCCGACGCGGCCATCGAGTCGGGAGTCGACGCGGTCCAGCTCCGGGAGAAGGGCGTCGACGCCCGCGAGCGCTACCGGCTGGGTCGGCGGCTCCGGGACCGGACCGCGGGGACCGACGTCGCGTTCATCGTCAACGACCGGATCGACCTCGCCGCCGCCGTCGACGCCGACGGGGTCCACCTCGGTCAATCGGACCTCCCCGTCAGCGTCGCCAGGGAGCAGCTCGACCCGGAATCGATCGTCGGCTGCTCGGCGTCGACGGTGGCGGAGGCGACCGCGGCCGTCGAGGCGGGGGCGGACTACCTCGGCGTGGGCGCGGTCTACGGGAGCGATTCGAAGGAGGTCGCCGACCGGAAGGACGGGATCGGCCCCGAGCGCGTCCGCGAGATCGCCGCGGCGGTCCCGATCCCGGTCGTCGGAATCGGCGGGATCGACGCCGACAACGCTGCCCCGGTGGTCGAGGCCGGCGCGGCCGGAGTCGCCGTCATCTCGGGGATCACCGCCGCGGCGGATCCCGGTGCGGCGACGCGGGCCCTCCGCGAGGCGGTCACGGACGCTCGTTGAGGTCCGCAAGGACGCTTCCGACGGCGATGCAGCTCGCCGGCGGCTCAGTCCTCGGCCGTGGCCAGCCGGCGCGTCGCCTCCGCGAACGTTCGCGCGCCGGTGACGCAGTCCTCCCAGGGCGTGAACTCCGCCTCGTTGTGGGTGTTCCCGTCGGCGCTGGGCACGAACAGCATCGCGGTGTCGGCGATCTCGTTGAGGTATTTCGCGTCGTGGCCGGCGCCGGAGACCATCCGCTCGTAGGAGGCGTCGACCGCCTCGGCGGCCGCGGCCGCGGCGTCCGCGACGGACGGGGAGAACTCCGTGTGCGGGATGCGCCAGATCTGCTCGAGGTCGTACTCCGCTCCGGCCCGGTCGGCGGCGGTCGCGACCTCGAACTCGGCCTCCTCGATCGCGCGGTCGACGACGTCGTCGTCGTAGCTCCGGACGTCGATGGTGAAGTCCGTCCGGCTCGGGATGACGTTGATCGAGTCGGGCTCGACGTCGATCCGGCCGACGGTCGCGACCGCGTCCTCCGAGAGCCGGAGCGGGAGCGACTCGACCTCACGGATCGCCTTCGCGGCGGCGGTCAGCGAATCGGTCCGCGTGTGCATCGGGGTCGGACCGGCGTGGTCCGCGTGGCCGTGGATCGTGGCCTGGAGCCACGCCATCCCGTAGACGCCCTCGACGACGCCGACGGCGTTTCCGTGTTCCTCGAGGTAGGGGCCCTGTTCGATGTGCAGCTCGAGGAAGGAATGGATCGGTCGCGCTTTACACGGCGCGTCGCCCTTGTACCCGATACGTTCGAGTTCGTCCTCGAACCGGATCCCGTCGTCGTCGGTGAGATCGTAGGCCTCCTGCAGCGAGGTGTTGCCGATGAAGACGCTGCTGCCCAGCAGCGGGTTCTCGAACCGGGATCCCTCCTCGTTCGTCCAGTTCACGATCTCGACCGGCCGATCGGTCTCGGCGTCCGCGTCCTCGAGCGCGCGCATCGTCTCCAGCGCGACCAACACCCCGAGCTGGCCGTCGTACCGCCCACCCTTCGGCTGGGAGTCGAGGTGTGATCCGATCATCACCGGGTCGGCGTCCGGGTCCGTTCCGGGTCGCCGCCCGAAGACGTTCCCCATCTCGTCGATCGTCACCTCGAGTCCGAGCGACTCCAGATCGGAGACGAACAGGTCGCGGACCTCGGCGTCCTCGTCGGTGAGGGTCAGCCGGTGAAGTCCCTCGTTCTCGGTCGCACCGATCGCCGAGTACGTCTCGAAGCTGCGGCGGAACCGATCCGGATCGATCTCGATGGAATGGTCCATACTCCCACACCCCACGGCCTGGGGATTAGTTCTGTCGATGCGTCGATCATCGAACGTCGAGCCACCCACCGGGCACGGACTCGAATCCAGTGCAAGCGATAGCTAATTAACGGCGGGGCCATCTCGTATAGCCACCCCCGTATGACCCGATCAGGAGCGGAGTATTTCGTCGAGGCGATGGAATCGTACGGCGCCGAATACCTCTTCGGGAACCCCGGAACGACCGAGGTCCCGATCATGGAGGCGATCGATGGCACCGACATCGAATACGTCCTGGGGCTCCAGGAGGACGTCGCCGTCGGGATGGCCTCCGGGTACGCCTGCAGCCGTCGTGACCGCGTCGGCTCGGCGATCGGCGACGCCGTCCGCTCCGGCGAGAGCCTTCCCGTCGGCGTCGTCAACCTCCACGTGGCGCCCGGAATGGCCCACGGGCTCGGCAACCTCTACGCCGCGAGCGTCTCGAACGCACCGCTCGTGGTCACCGCCGGCTGTCACCGGACCGACGTCCAGCACCAGGAGCCGATCCTCCACGGGGACCTCGTGGAGATGACCGACCAGTTCACGAAGTGGAGCGCCGAGGTGAAGCGGGTCGTGGCGCTGCCGGAGATGCTCCGGCGTGCGTTCAAGATTGCGCTCACGCCGCCGACTGGACCAGTGTTCCTCTCGCTTCCCCTCGACGTCCTGCTGGACGAGACCGACGCGCCGGTTGCCCCCCTGACGCCCCCGCCGTCGCTCGGGACGGCCGAACCCGACGATCTCGAGCGCGCAGCCGCGGCGATCGCCGACGCCGAGGGGTCGCCGACGATGGTGGTCGGCGACCAGATCGCCTGGGCGGGGGCCGATGCCGTCGCGGAGGCCACCCGGCTCGCCGAGGCGGCCGGCGCCACGGTCTACGGCGAGGTGCTGCAGTCCAACGTCGCCTTCCCGATGGAGCACGACCAGTGGGTGGCCGTTTCGGGAGCGACCGCGGACGGGGTCCGGGACATCAACGACGCCGACGTTCTCGTCCGGATCGGCTGCTCGACGAACACGCCGACGCTCGGGTTCACGGAGCCGGTCGTCGGTCCGGGGACGACGGTCGTGGACGTCGGCGTCGACGCCTGGGAGCTCGGAAAGAACGACCCCGCGGACGTGAGCCTTATCGGCGAGATCGGAGCGACGCTCGGCGCGCTCGCGGACGCCGTCGACTCCCGTGTCGCCGACGCCGAGCGCGAGCGTCGACTCGAGGCCGTCCGGGAAAGAAAGCGCGACCGATCCGCCGAGTCGACCTCGACGGGACCGGAGGCGGACGGCCGGCTCTCGAAGACGGGACTCATCGACGGGATCCGGTCGGTCGCACCCGACGCCCGGCTCGTCGACGAGAGCGTCACCACCCGGCGGGCCGTCTTCTCCGAGTTCGGGCTCGGCCCGGACCAGCTCCACGGGAACAAGTCCGGCGGCCTCGGGTACGGGCTCCCGGCGTCGGTCGGCGCGGCGATCGCCGAAAACGACCGCGAGGATCCACGCCCGGTGATCGGCGTCATCGGCGACGGCTCCTACCTCTATTACCCCAACACGATCTACTCGGCGGTCAGACACGACGTCGACCTCACCGTGGTCGTCGCCAACAACGCGAACTACCGGATCCTCAAGGACAACACGATGCGCGTCCTCGGTGGAGCAGAGGAGGACTACGGCTTCACGGCGATGGATTTCGATCCCCACATCGACTTCGCTGCCAACGCCGAGAGCCACGGCGCGACCGGCGTCGACGTCGTCGGCCGCGAGGCCCTCGAGGAGGAACTCGCCGCGGCGATCGACGAGCGCGGACCGACGGTGCTCAACGTCCCGATCCGGGACTGACGATCGGCGAGCCGTCGACTCGGGGATGGGGAACACCGACCGAAGCCGAAACGGTCGAACCGCGAAACGAAGCCGAAACGGTCGAACCGCGACGGACGGGTCCGCGGCGGTTAGCCGCGGAGGATGACCTGCTTGAGCCCGGTGAGCGACACCGCCACGAGCAGGATCGCGGCCGCCAACAGCAGGAACAGCACGCTGATGACGTTCACCTCGGGACTGAACCCGTACCGGATCAGCCCCCACAGGTAGACCGGCAGCGTCTGCGTGGCCGTGTCACGGACGAAGTACGTGTAGACGAACTCGTTGAACGAGACCGTGAACGCCAGCAGCCCGCCGGCGATGACTCCCGGCATGATGTTCGGGAGCGTCACCCGCCGGAACGTCCGGAGCTCGCTCGCGCCGAGGTCCTTCGAGGCCTCCTCGAGCGTCCGGTCGAAGCCGATCACCGTCGGGATGATGATCAGGGCGGCGAACGGCACGGTCCGGACGATGTGTGCGATCACGACCGTGGTGAACCCCGAGGAGAGGTTGATGTTCCCGAAGAACAGCGTCATCGCGACGCCAGTCACGACCAGCGGGACGATGATCGGGAGGGTGAGCAGCGCCTGCAGGGCGTTCTTCCCGCGGAAGTCGTATCGCGCGACCCCGTAGGCTGCAAGGAGCGATATCAGGACCGTGATCGGCGTGGCGACGAAGCTGACACGCAGCGACGTCAGCGTGGCGCTGATGGCGTCGTCGTTGTTCAACACTTCGGCGTACCACCGCACCGTGTAGGTCTCCGGCGGGAACGAGAGGACCCCCTCGCCGGCGAACGACATCAGCACCACCACGCCGATCGGGATCCAGATCAGCGTCAGGATGAGGACCATCAGGCCGCGGCCGATGCGGTCCCCGTGACGGTGGATGAACCCCTCGAGGGCGTTGAACGCGCTCATTCGTCACCACCTCCGGCGAGCTTGCCGCCGGCACCCAGCCACGATCCGAGTCCGATCAGGAGCACGACGCCGACGGTGACGACCATCCCGAGCGCCGACCCGAACGGCCAGTTGAACGACGCCGCGAACTGCTGTTCGATGACCATCCCGACCATCAACACGTTCGTTCCGCCCAGCAGGGCGGGCGTGATGAACGACCCGAACGCCGGGATCGCCACGAGGACGATTCCCGCGATGACGCCGTTCTTCGTCATCGGGAGGGTCACGCGCAGGAACGTCTTGATCGGCCCGGCGCCGAGGTCCTTCGAGGCGTCGATCAGGTCCCCGTCCATGTTCGTCAACGAGGCGTAGAACGGGAACGTCGCCAGGGGGAGCCACACGTATGCCAGCCCGATGAGCACGGCCGTGTGCGAGTACATGATACCGCTCGGCTCGCTCGCGAGTCCGACCAGGATCATCACGGTGTCCAGCACGCCGCCGCTCTGGAAGATGTTGATGAGCGCGTACATCCGGACGATGTAGTTCGTCCAGAACGGGAGGATGATCAACAGGAGGACGATCGTCGCGCGCTTCGAGAATCGGGCGATGCTGTAGGCCAGCACGTAGCCGAGGACGACGACGATGATCGTCGACTGGACGGTGAGCACCGCCGTTCGCCACAGGACCGTAATATACGTGTCGCCGGTGAAGATCCGGATGTAGTGTTCCAGGGTCAACGGCGCGGGCGGCATGTCCGAGAGGAAGGACATCCACGCCATGGTCAGCAACGGCAGGATGAAGAACGCCACGAGCACCGAGGCCGGAATGCCGACGAGCAGTCCGAGACGGGCCCGGCGGTGTTCGCGGACGTATTCGGCGCCCGACTCGATCACCTGACGACTGCGATTCGCGACGCTCACGGCTCACCACCGTCGCTTGCAGTCGGGACCGCCTTCTCCCCTTCCGGCGCGAAGAGGTACACCTCGTCCGCGGGCCACCAGACGGTGACGTCCTGGCCGATGTCGTAGGTGCGGTCCTCGGTGTTCGCGGTGAACGAGCCGTACTCCGTGTCGATGGTGTAGACCGTTTCATCCCCGGCGTACCCACGGTTTCGAACCTTGCCAGTGACCGAGAACACGTCCTCGCGGTCGGGAGCACCCAGCGTGATCCCCGTCGGCCTGATGCCCACCGAGACGTCGGCGCCGACCTCCAGCGAGACCGCGTCGACGCACCGCCCGGCGGCGTTCGAGACGTGGATCCGGTTGCCCCGCGATTCGACGGTCACGTCGGTCCCGTTCGCCTCGACGACGGATGCGGGAACGAGGTTGATGTCGCCGATGAACTGTGCAACGAACTTCGATGCGGGTTTGTCGTAGATGGTCTCGACGCTGTCGAGCTGTTCCATCTCCCCGTCGTTGAGCACGAGCATCCGGTCGGAGACCGCCATCGCGACCTCCTGGTCGTGGGTGACGTACAGGAAGGTGATCCCGGTCTCCTCCTGGATCCGCTGGAGTTCGAACTGCATGTGCTGGCGCAGCTTCCGGTCGAGGCTCGCCAGCGGCTCGTCGAAGAGGACGATCTTGGGCTCGTTCACGATCGCTCGCGCGAGCGCGACGCGCTGTTGTTCCCCGCCGGAGAGCTGGTCGATGTTCCGGTCCTGATAGCCCGAAAGCTCCACGACCTCCAGCATCTCCGCGATCCGCTCGCGCCGCTCGTCCTCCGGGACGCCGCTCTCGACGAGGCCGTAGCCGATGTTCTCGGCCACCGTGAGGTGCGGGAAGAGCGCGAGGCTCTGGAACACCATGTTCACCTCGCGGTCGAACGGCGGGGCGGCGGTGACGTCGGTGTCCTCGATCTCGATCGTTCCGGCGGTCGGCGTCTCGAAGCCGGCGATCATCCGGAGGATGGTCGATTTGCCCGATCCCGACGGGCCCAGGATGGAGACGAACTCGCCGTCGCTCACCTCGAAGTTCACGTCGTCGACCGCGACCAGATCGCCGAACTCCTTTCGGAGGTCGGATATCGTGAGGACCGACATGTTATGCGTCCCGTGGGCGGTGGGTGGTCCGTGCGTGGCCCGGGCACTCGGTTCCGGTCGTCGGCACGGACGGGCGAACGCACTGGCGGCTCGATCCGATGCTCGACGTACCGAAGCCGTCGCCGATGGACGCCCGAGTGACGTCTCGTCGGCCGGTACTAGTGTGATCAAACGGCATACCCTGACGGTGCCAATGGTAGGTTATAAAATTTGTGTTCCAGCGTCCCCATCGAGCGACCCGAAACCGGACGAAACCGTCGGGGTCGATGGGTCAGCCACCGCTCCACAGGAGTGATCGTCGTCGTGGCGTGACCCCCGCCGGCCATCGTTCGAATGCCGGATCGGTATGTCCGAACGATAGCCGACCAGTTACTGATGGATTCGCGCTCGCTCCGTCACGGGGCGTTGGGTGATATGTACAAACACGACCACGAACGCGGTCGAACGGATCACGCTCCCCGAAACACGATCGTCGCTGGAACGTCGATCGATAGTAAAAACGGTTGGGCTCTGAGCGCGACCTCCGGGATGGAGATCGCCATCCTCGAATTCAGGCGGCGTCGATCTAGGCGGCCTTGACGTTGGTCCAGATCTGGTCGAACTGCTCGCGCAGTTCGTCCGAGAGCGGCTCGATGAACATCGCGTTGTCCGACATCGACTGGGGCCACTGCAGGAACTCGAGTTCCTCCTCGGAGAGCTGATCGGAGAGCTCCTCTTCGAGACCGTCGATCGGGGCCACGTATCCCATCGTCGGCGCCTTCTGTGAGGTGTTTGCCGGCTTGGACCCGAAGTCGGTCCAGGCGACGGCCGCTCGCGGGTTCGGCGCTCCCTGCGGGATCACGAACGTGTCGTAGGTGTACATGAATCCCTCCTGAGTGTTGGACATGTCGATCGGGATGTCCTGGTTGAACTGGCCGTCGTAGGTGCGGCCATCGGTGTAGACGGCCGCGACGATCTCCTCGTTATCGAACATCTGGAGGACGGTGGAGTGGTCCTGCCAGTAGGTGTTGTTGAGGTCCTTCTGCTGGATGAGGACCTCCTCGAGCTCGTCGAAGTCGTCGGGATCGTTGGGGTCCTGCCCGGTGTAGAGGGCGGCGACGCGACAGGCGACCTCCCCCCAGTCCTGCATGCTGACCATCCCGTCGAGGTCCGACTCCCACAGCACGTCCCACGAGCCCGGGTCCTCGTCGAAGTAGTCCGTGCTGTAGGTGAGCGGATGCGCGACGATCGTCTCCGGGATCGCGTAGACGTTGCCGTCCGCCGAGTAATACTCCTCGGCGTCCGAACGGGCGAGGTCGTTGAGCGCGTCCCATCCCTCCATCTTCTCGGCCGGAAGCGGGTGGAGGAAGTCGTTGTTCATCGACCGCACGACCCACGCGCTCGTCGCCGAGATGCTGTCGATCTCCTCGTTGCCGGCCTCCAACTGGGTGTACCACTCGCTGGGGTTGGAGTACGCCGCCGTCGAGACGGAGGTCTCGTACTCGCTCTCGAACTCCTCGACGGCCCAGTCGACCCAGCCGTCGTACCAGTTCCAGACGTTGACGTTGTCCTCCAGATCGCTGGGCGGAACCTCGAGGTCAGCGGGATTCACGTCCTCGCCACCGCCGCCGTTGCCGCCCATACAGCCGGCGAGTCCGATCGCTCCGCCGGCGGCTGCGGTTCGCATTACGTCACGCCGAGTGACATCGTTGGTATCAAACGACATAGGCACAAGTTGTAGCAACCCTTAATAAAGGTTGTTGTACCGCCCCAACGGAGCGGCGATCGTCCAACCGCGAGCCGCCGTTCGAGGGTTTTGATCCTCACAAAACTTACGTCGATACGACCCGTCCGCGTCCGTATGCCGGACCAATCGGACAGCCGTCGTATCGGAGCGGTTCAGCGCACCTGTGAGATCCTCACGGCGATGCGTACCCAGGACGGGAGCTCCGTCTCCGAGTTGAGCGATCGCGTCGATCTCTCGGTCGGGGCCGTTCACACGCACCTCGCCACCCTCCGGGAGTACGGCCTCGTCGTCAAGGAGGGAACGACCTATCGGCTGGGCCCGCAGCTGGTCCCGTTCGGCGAGTTCGTCAAACACCACTCGTCGCTGTATCAGGCGGCGCGACCGGAACTCGACGAACTCGCCGCGGAAACCGGCGAATGTGCACATCTCCTCGTCGAGAACAACGGCTTGAGCGTGTTCCTCTACGAGGCGTTCGGCGACAACGCGGTCGGAACGAGTTACCACGTCCGGTCTCGAACGATCCCGCCACACCACCTCCACTACCACGCGTCGGGAAAGGCGCTGCTCGCCCACTATCCGGCCGACCGCGTTGACGAGATCGTCGCGGAACACGGCCTCGAGCCGGCGACCGAGGAGACGATCACTGACCGTGAGACCCTTCGTTCGACGTTCGAGACCATCCGCGAGCGGGGATACGCGTTGAACGACGAGGAGGAGATCCGCGGGATCCGGGCGGTCGGCGCACCGATACTCGACGAGGACGACGAGCCCGTGGGCGCGATAAGCTTCTCCGCACCCCGAAGTCGCCTGCAGGGCGAGCGGTTCACGCGAGCGGCCCCGGAGCGACTGTTGAGCGTCGCGAACGTGATCGAGGTGAACCTCCAGACGGGTGACTACCCGACACCCCGGGACCGCCACGCCGAGATCGGTGACCGGGTGTATCGCGGCGATCCCCTCGGTGACGGCGCCCCGGAACACTCGTGATGGACTGACGATCCGGTTCGATCGGCCGCTCCCGGGTCGGGGGTGAAGCAGGGTCAATACGGGAGCCCGCCGACGCGGTGAACGGGCCGCGAGCCGCCCCTGGAAAGCGACGTCGCCGACTCCGGCCACGACGTGGAAAGGTATATCTCCCCGGGTAGCGATCGCCGTGGTGTGAGATCGTTTGCCAGCGCGTACGGCGAGGACCTCGAACGGTTCACCGAGGAGTTGCTGCGGTTCCGATCAACCAGCGGCCGGGAGCTGCCGGCGCAGAACTGGTTCGAGGACCGGCTGGCCGACCTCGGGTTCGAGACGTATCGATGGGACGTCGACGCCGACGCGCTCGCGACGATCGATTCGTTCCCCACGGCCGCGGAGATCGACGCCGCGGACCGGCCCGGAGTCGCCGGCGTCCTCGAGTTCGGCGACCCGGACGCGGGACCGACCCTGGTGTTGAACGGCCACGTCGACGTCGTGCCGGCCGACGACTCGTCCTGGGAGACCGACCCCTTCGAGCCGCACTGGGAGGACGGCACGCTCACCGCCCGCGGGGCGGCCGACATGAAGACCAACCTCGCGCTGCTGGTCTTCGTCGCGAAGTGGCTCCACGACGAGCATCGGAACGACCTCGACGGTCGGCTCGTCGTCGAGAGCGTCACCGGCGAGGAGGAGGGCGGCATCGCCGCGCCCGCGGCCGCGCTCTCGAACCCGTATCCCTTCGAGCGCGACGCGGCGATCGTGACGGAGCCGACGGACTTCGACGTGGTGACCGCGACCGCGGGCGTCCTGATGAAGGAGTTGACCGTCCGCGGCCGCTCGGCGCACGCCGCCACGCGGTGGCGCGGCGAATCGGCGCTCGTTCACTTCGAGCGGATCCATCAGGCCCTCCGGGATCTCGAGACCGAACGGCACGACCGCCTGGAACATCCGCTCTACGACTATCCGATCAACTGTCCGATGAACGTCGGAACGGCGCAGGTCGGCGACTGGGTCTCGAACGTGCCGGCGACCGCCACGGCGCAGTTCCGGATCGGCTTCCTCCCCGGCGAGACGCTCGCGGCGGTGGAACGGGAGTACGAGGACCGCCTCGAGGCGGTCGTCGCTGATGACGAGTGGCTGTCGGCGCATCCGCCGTCCTTCGAGCGTCGTTCGATCCACTTCGAACCCGCCGAGCAGGACCCGGAGGCACCCATCGTCCGCGCGATGCAGTCGGCGCTGGGTGAGGCCGGATACGAGGACGTCGATCCGGTCGGGAAGACGTACAGCTCCGACTCGCGATTCTACATCGAGGCCGGGATCCCGAGCGTCATCTTCGGTCCCGGAACCATCGACCAGGCCCACTTCCCGAACGAGTCGATCGAATGGGACGACGTCCTCGCCGCGGGCGACGTGCTCGCGGCGGCGTGTCGTCGGTTCCTGGCCGGCGAGGTGTAACGCTGCTCCTGGCCGGCGAGGCGTAACGCTGCTCCTGATCAGCGAGGCGTGACGTCGGTCTCAGGGGACATCCCGTCTGGATCCTTCAGAAATGTTTATATAGGTGGTTCGTGTCGGAGGTTGATATGGGGTCACAGAGCGGTCAGTTCATGCCAGCGGTATCGCGATTCATCGGCGAGGAGACGCCGGAGCTCGTCGAGGGACACGGGGCGACGGTGGTCGACGCCGACGGGAACGAGTACGTCGACTTCTTCGCCCAGCACGCGGCGATGTCCCACGGCTATTCCCATCCCGAGGTCGTCTCGGCGGTGACCGAACAGACGGAGCGGCTCAACTTCAGCGCCTACGACTTCCCGACGGAGCCGAGCAGGCGACTCACCGAACGCCTGGCCGAGGTGGCGCCCGGCGATCTCGAGCGGTCCTACTTCGTCAACTCCGGGTCGGAGGCCGTCGAGGTGGCGCTCACGCTCGCCCGTCGCGCGACGGGCAACCACGAGTTCCTCGCCCTCGGTGAGGCCTTCCACGGCCGAACGTACGGCGCGCGCTCGCTCGTCGGGTGGTCTGGATATCGGGAGGGATTCGGTCCGTTCCTCCCGTCGGTCACCCACGTACCCTCCTACAACTGCGAGGAGTTCCCGGGGGGAGAACCCGAGACCGGCGCCGAGTACGCGGACATCCTGGAGTACGTCCTCGAGTACCAGGTCTCCGACGTCGCCGCCTTCATCGCCGAGCCGATGTTCGGAACGGCGGGCAACATCCCGGCTCCGGAGGGATACTTCAAGCGTGTGAAGGAGATCTGCGACGACCACGGCATCCTCTTCATCGCCGACGAGGTGATCACGGGGTTCGGCCGGACCGGGAAGCCGTTCGGGATCGACCACTACGACGTCGAGCCCGACGTGATGACCACGGCGAAGGCGCTCGGCGGCGGGATGCCGATCGGCGCGACGATCGCGACGCCCGAGGTCGCCGACGCCTTCGAGAGCATGGATTACTTCTCGACGTTCGGCGGCAATCCCGTCGCCACGGCAGCCGGGCTCGCCAGCCTCGACGTCTTCGAGGATGAGGACCTCGCCGGAAACGCGGCCGAGGCCGGCGAGTACCTCCTGGACCGGCTGCACGATCTGCAGTCGTCGTATCCGTTCATCGGAGAGATCCGCGGTCGCGGCCTGTTGATCGGGGTCGACCTCGTCGACCCGGACGACGGGTCCCCGCTCGCGAAGGACCACAGCATCGATCTCCGCCGTGACGCGATCGATCGAGGGCTGATCCTGCCGGCCGGACAGGGATGGAACGGGAACACCATCCGGATCAACCCGCCGCTCGTCATCGACGACGACGAGATCGACCGCGGCGTCGCCGTGATGGACGAGTGTTTCGAGCTGTTGGCCGACCGGCTCGCGTAGCCGGACCAGCCGCCACCCACCCTTTTCAGGACGTCGCGGTTCGTGCACCCGTCGGTCGTGTAGCGACACGTGCATCGTCCCGTGCACCCGGGCAGAGCGGACGCCGAGTCGCTCGTTCGGTGACCGTGCCGCCCGCTGTACGAGGAGCCACGGGCCCTCGAAACGCTCCGCTCGGCCGCCGAATGTCGTTTTGCGGGACTCAAAAATCGGCCATGTTTTGGCTCGTTTCCGCGGTCGAATCGATCGACTATCACACGGATATGTCTGTAATCCATCCGCAGATATTTTGTCCCTCACAAAACCCGATCCCGGGAGGAATAGTCGTGGGTGAAACACCAACGAACGGTCGTTTTTAAGCACATATTCCAACGAACTCACACTGATATCGGCTTGTTTATATACTATATTTATAAATATAAACCCACATAATGCATATTTATGTACTTTATATCGCAAAATATCTCCAAAATTTTCACTGAGTGGCTAGTAATGAAATGTTTTAAAAATATAGTCTTGGATTTAGTTCCGTGATTTCTGGGCAGGTATCGTGGAAGAATGACTAATCCCGTTGGAGAACACACCGGCACCGAGTCGGGACTGCCTCCCGTCCGCATCTCGTCCCGTCCACGGCCGTTCCGTCGTCCGCATCTCGTCCCGTCCACGACCGTTCCGTCGTCCGCATCTCGTCCCGTCCGTTCGGCGGTACGGTGATGATCGACTCACCGACGAGGACCAACTATTTGCCGGTCGGGCCCCCTTGTGGCACGTAATGGACGCTCGTGGGGGGGACCGTGCACAGTCGATGCAGATCGGAGCGATCCTGCTGTTCGGCTTCCTGATCGTGAGCATCTCGGTGATGCAGGCGACGGTGATCCCCGACCAGAACCGGCAGGTCGAGTTCGCGGCCTACCAGGAGGCGGCGGCCGATCTCACCGACGTTCGCAACGACGTCCTCGCTGCCGCCGGTCGGGACGCGACCGCCGGCACGACGGTGAACACCGGCGTCGACTATCCGAACCGGCTGCTGTTCGTCAATCCCGGTCCGCCCCCGAACCGGTTGTCGACGACCGACGAGCGGACGATCACGATCGAGAACATGCAGGCGGTCGACGGCGAGCCCGGGAACGTCCGGACGTTCGTCGAATCGAACGTCGACGGACGCACCGCCACGACGCGTGACCTCCGGTTCGATCCGGACTACAACGTCTTCACGGGCCAGCCGATGGTCGTCACCGGACAGGAGGCGTATCGCGTCGCCGGGAGCCGACCGATACCGATGGCGAGCCAGACGTTGCTTCGGGACGACCGGATCCGGATCACCCTGCTCCGCGGGGACGTCGACGCCGGCGGATCGAGCGTCAGCCTCACCGCGGAGACGACCAGCGCCGCGACGGGAACCGTGGTCGTCACGGGGTCGCAAGACGGACGGAATGACATCGAACTCCGGCTCCAGCCCCCCGCCGGCGTGGACGCTGCCGAGTGGGCTGCGACCACGGGTACGCGGCTCGAGTCGTCGAACGACCGGGTCCTCGACGTCGCGGCGACCGGCGGAAACGTCGTGGTCACGCTCGACGGCACGCGTCGGTATCGGCTCCGGACCGCGGTCGTGACCCTCCGGGACGGCGACGATGGCGGGAACGCGAACGGCGATCCCGATCCCGCCTACGTGACGACCGTCCTCGGACAGAGTCGAGTCGTCCCGCCCGACACGGAACTCCCGGTCGTGGTCGAGGTTCGCGACCGGCACAACAATCCGGTGGGCGGCGCCACGGTGGATTTCACCGTCACCAACGGCGGATCCGTCGTCGGCCCCTCGACCATCTCCACGAACGCCGCGGGCCGTGCGGAGGTCGTCTTCACCGGCCCGGATCCGAACACGGAGTACACCGTGACGGCGACGATCCTGGACGGGTCGGAGACGTACGAGTCGGCGTCATACGAGATCCAGGTCACGCAGGGACCGCGAGGGGGCGGTCCTGAGAACAACCCGGGGAAGGGGAACCAGGGATAGGGGAACGACTAGAGCGGAGATCAGCGATCGTGGCTGAACGCTCCACCGGGAAGCACCGTATGCAACTGGCGTCCCGGGGTGGCGGTTCAGCGTTCGCGGTCGAGACGCCGAACGGCCGGTCAATGGTGCGCCGTCAGTCCTCTTCGACGACTTCCGGGTCCTGGATCGCCGACTGCAGCGAGTCGAGGCCGTTGACCCACTCGGAGACGAGGCCGTACTCGATGCTCTCCACGAGGTCGATGTCGAGCCGGTCGCCGTCGATCACGCGCGTGCCGGCCTGCACGACGTATCCGAGGGCCGCATCGAGGTCCTCGTCGGCCTCGGCGTCGGCGGCCGCGCCGATGTACTCGTCGAGGTCGCCTTCGACGACGCCGCCGACGACGTACTCCTCGGCCGCGTAGAAGACGGGGACCAGCGAGGTCTGGACGCCGTCGATCAGCATCGTCTTGTCCTCGTCGTCGAAGTCGACCTCGGTGAGCACGATCCCGCGGACGTCCTCGAGCTCCTCGAGCGCACGGTCCTCGTCGATCCGGCCGTCCTCGTACGCCGAGAGGACCTTGGCGACGGCGATCGCGGCGTCGTCCTGAAGGTTGATCAGCAGGCGGGCGGAGTCCTCGCTTTCGGGATCAAGCTCCTCCTCCTCGATCCGGGAGATCCAGTTCTGCCAGCGTTCTTCGGAGTAGAAGGTCTCTACGGCCTCGTCGGCGTCCTCGGTCATGTGACAACTGTCTCGTGGCCCACTCAAATGCCTTTCCTATCGTGCGGACACGCGAGAATCGATGACACGGCGGCGCCGGCGACTCCCGGGACGGTCACCGACCGGAACGGGGCCGGCGGCGGATCGTCCGCCTGGCTGACGATGCCGGCGGTCGGAGCCGGGGCTGGAACCTTCAAGTGCGGCCCCCGAGTCGGTCGGGTATGGACCTCTACGAGGCGGTCGCGGATCTCCCGGTCACGATCGAGAACGAGCGCCGGACGCGACATCGTGCCGACACCACGAGCGGCTTCGAGCGCGTCACCACGGAGATCGCGCTATCGGGGCGCGGCGAGACCGGCCGCGGCGAGGACGTCACCTACGAGACGGCGGATCACGAGGCGTTCGCCGACGCGCCCGCGGTCGGGATAGAGGGCGAGTGGACGGTCGACTCGCTGTCGGACCGGCTCGCCGAGATCGACCTCTTCGAAACGAAGCCGCCCGAGCGCGAGGGGTTTCGCGCGTACCGCCGGTGGGCCTACGAGAGCGCCGCCCTCGATCTGGCCCTCCGACAGGCCGACGCCGACCTCGCGAGCGTGCTCGATCGGGCGCTCGACCCGGCTCGGTTCGTCGTCTCGACCCGGCTCGGCGACCCGCCGAGTGCCGACCGCGTCGCGCGGCTGCTCGAGACGGACCCCGACCTGGAGTTCAAGCTCGACCCGACGCCGGACTGGACCGCCGACCTCGTCGAGACGCTCGTCGAGACCGACGCCGTCCGGGTGCTCGATTTAAAAGGGTGGTACGAGGGAACCGACGTCGACGTCCCGGCCGACCCCGAGCTCTACGACCGCGTCCTCGAGGCGTTCCCGGCGGCGGTCGTCGAGGACGCCGCGTTCACCGACGACACGCACGACAGACTGGCGGGGGCTGCCGAGCGGCTCTCGTTCGATTACCCCGTGACCGACCTCGAGAGTCTCCGGTCCCTGCCGGTCGATCCGGGCTGGTGTAACGTCAAGCCGTCCCGGTTCGGCTCGATCCGGTCGCTGTTCGAGACGGTCGAGTACTGTCGCGGGAACGGGATCCGGTGTTACGGCGGCGGGCAGTTCGAGCTCGGCGTCGGCCGCGGACAGATACAGGTCCTGGCGTCGCTTCTGTATCCCGACGGACCCAACGACGTGGCGCCGCGCGCGTTCAACGACCCGGACGCGTCGCCGCCGTACCCCACGAGCCCGATCGCGATCGACGACCTCGAGGGGTTCCGCCGGCAGCGATGACCGCGGGAGCGCTCGGCCGCGTCTGGGGCGACCCGTACCGGCGACGGTGGATCCTGTGGGGGATCCTCGCGGCGTCGTTCCTCCTCGTGAGCCTCTACCGGCTGTCGACCGCGGTGCTGGCCGCGGACCTGATGCGCGCGCTCTCGATGAGCGGCGCCCAGCTCGGCACCCTGCACGCGGTCTTCTTCCTCGTCTACTCGCTGCTGCAGCTGCCGACCGGGATCCTCGTCGACCGGTTCGGCCCGCGGCTGACCGCCGCCGCCGGCGCCGCGGTGATGAACCTCGCGGCGGTCTGGTTCGCGCTGGCGGGCAGTTACGCGACGGCGCTTGCCGCCCGGTTCCTGATCGGCCTCGGCGGCAGCCTGATCTTCGTGGCGGTGCTGCGCTTCTGTGCGAACTGGTACCGCCCGGACGAGTTCGGCACGATGAGCGGCCTCTCGTTCGCCGTCGGCGGCGCGGGTGGCCTCCTCGCCACCACGCCGCTGGCGGTCGTCGTCTCGGCGGCCGGCTGGCGGACGACGATGGCGGTCCTCGGCGTCGCCGGGATCGCGGTCGCGGCCGTGCTCCTGCTTCTCGTCCGCGACACGCCGTCCGCGGCCGGGTTCTCCGCCATCACCGAGGCGTCGGCACATGACCGCCCGTCGACGGCCGAGGTCGGCCGCTACGCCGCGCGCGTCCTCTCGGACCGCTGGGCGTGGGCCGTCGCGCTGCTGTTGTACTGCACCGGCGGCGTGCAGCTGACGCTGATCGGCCTGTGGGGGATCCCCTACGTGGTCCAGGTCTACGACGTCTCGGTGACGACCGCCTCGACGATCACTCTCCTTGGCGGCATCGGAACGGCGGTCGGCCCGCCGGCGTTCGGGTGGCTCTCGGACCGGACCGGGGTCCGGACGCCGGTCGTGGTCGCCGCGGCGGTCGTCCACACCGCCGCGTTGGCCACCGTCGCGGCGGTCGGCGACCCGCCGTTTTTCGTCGTCGGCGCGGTCTTTCTCACGCTCGGCGGCCTCGTCGGCGCCTTCGTGCTCACGTATCCGATGGTCAGAGCACGGTACGACGACCGCGCGAGCGGGGTCGCGCTCGGGGCGATCAACGGCGCCTCCTTCTTCGGCGCCGCCACCTTCCCCACGCTGATGGGGACGGCCCTCGACGCCTACTGGACCGGCGAGCTGCTCGACGGGGTTCGCGTGTACACGATGACCGGCTACCGCGTGGCGTTCGCGATCGGCGCGGTCGCGGGCGTGATCGCCATCGGCTGTGCGACGTGGCTCCATCGGACCGCGGGCAAGTGAGATCGCAGGACGAGCGACGTTCTGCGGGAGAATCCGGCGGCCGCCAAGTTCCCTACCGGGCGAGGGGCATATTGTAGCTCGTCTCCGCGGCCATAACGTGCTCCCAGGTCCGCTCGCACTCGCAGTCGACCTGCTCGAAGACGCTCGGGTCCTGCCGGAGGTCGAAGTCCTTGATCGCCGTCTGCACGCGGTCGTCACACTCCCCGCAGTTGTGCGCGCCGCGGTCGGAACCGTGGCCGACCGGGTCCGAGACCACGATCGCGTCGACGTCTGCCGTTTCCCCGAGGATATGAGCGACGCTCCAGAGCCACGGCGGACGGTAGCCGCCCTCGAAGAACAGCTCGTCGACCATCGTGTACCGCTGGACGTTACACGGGTTCATCGAGACGGTGTGACAGCCCTCGACGGCCGCACAGCGCCGGATCGACGCGATCATGTCGTCGACGGCCTCCGGCTCCGCGAGGAAGGGCGGCTTCAACAGGAGGTACGCCTTCACGCCCGCGCTGACGCCGTCGGCGTCGGCGTCGACAGAACGGACCTCCTCGCAGGCGGCCTCGAAGTCCGCGAACTCGAAGTACTTGTTCACGCAGTCCCGGCGCACGCGGTCGGTCGCCGTCTCGAGCCCGATCGCGACGTCGGTCGAGAGGCCGACGTCGGTGAAGTCGCTGACGGCCTCGGCGGTGACGAAGTCCGGCAGGGACTCGACGACGATCCGGTCGCGGTCGGCGAACGTTTCGGCGATCGCCGCGCGCGTCTCGGCGGGGACCTCCCGCTCGTCGAGGAACGACCCGGAGGTGTAGATCTTGACCAGCCCGGAGGGCTCGTCGGCGTTGGTCCGCTCGTGGTCCAGGCAGACGTCGATCTGGTCCAGCAGCGCCTCGTGCGTGACGCTGCCGCCCTCGACGGACTCGGCGACGTAGCCGCACATCGTACAGCCGCCGGCGCGGGCCCATCGGCAGCCGCCGGTGTTGAGGATGATCGTCAGCGACTGGCGGACGCCGTCGGGGGTGTTGTCCTCGTCGATCCACACCCGCGTCGGCTCGTGGGGGTCGTACGTCTCGTCCCGCTCGGCGCGGACCTCGCGCATCACCGCGTTGTGCGCGTCCATCCCGCGCCCCTGCTCGAAGGCCTCGGGGGTCGGCGTGCTCATTATGGATCCCTCGGGGACCGGCGCGTAAATCCGCTTCGTCCGGCGGTCGACGCGCGGCCCGCGGACGATCCGGGGGCGAACGATCCGGGGGAAGATTGATTACGGAGACCGACCGATCGCCGAACATGGTCCCCCACCCCGACACGCAGACCGGCAGCGACGCGAGCGCCGACGCCGACGACCGCGGCTGCCCCAAGTGCGGCCACGACGAGACCGAGGTCGGCACGATCTCCACGACCGGCGGCGGCCTCTCGAAGATGTTCGACATCCAGACGAACAGCTTCACGGTGGTCTCGTGCACCGACTGCGGCTACTCGGAGCTCTATCGCGACGCCACCTCCGGCGCGAGCGACGTCGTCGACGTCTTCCTCGGGTGATTCCGACCGCGGCGGTCGTCGCGGTCATCCCCGTATGCGATCGTCGCGAGACGATGGACGGGAGAGCCGCCGAGCGCGCCGCTCGGCGTGATCGCGACGTCGAGAACTGGTGACGCCCGTCATCGTTCGCCCGACGGCGATTTCGCCGATCGTTCGTCCGATTGATGTGGTTATTTCACACGTTCTCAGTGATGATATAGCCATTGTTACCCATAATATTAAGTGCGGAGAGCGGATCACATACCCAACGAATGGTCTCCAGCACCGTGGAAGCTGATGTCGAGGCCGTGCTTGCATCGGCGACCGCCGACGGCGACGAGGACCTCCTCGTCGTCAATCCCTCCATCGAGACGATCGAAGCGATCGTCTCCGCCGGCATGGACGGCGAGACGACCGACATCCCCGACGTTCGACTGCTCGTCGAGGAGCGAACGATCAAGGACGCGACCGACGGCTTTCTGCTCGCCTCGAAGGCGGCGGCGCTGGTCGACCGTCGGATCCTGACGATCCGGACGCCGGAGGTGGATCTCTCGACGACCCTGCTCGTCTCGGCGGACCGCGTCGCCGCGCTCGTCGAGGCGACCGACGGGATCGGCGTGCTCTCGACGACCGACGAGGCGTTCCGCGAGTCCGTCGGGGACGCCTACCGCGCCCGGTTCGCCGACGCGGCGGACTACCGGCTTCGAACGCCGGCGCTCGACCGCGTTCGCGAGACGATGGACGAGGCGCTCGGCGAGGAGCCCCGCGCCGACTTCGAGGCGATGCTCGAGGCGATCGACGGGACCGACCTCGCCGACCGCCTCGACGCGGTCGCCGTCGCGCTGCTCGTGGCCGCGAAACACGGCGTCCTGCTGTACGACCTCTCGAAGTGGGGCGAGGACGTCGGGATCGCCTCGAAGGCGACCTTCTCGCGCACGAAGACGGACCTCGAGGACCACGGCGTGATCGACACCGAGAAGGTGCCGATCGACGTCGGCCGTCCCCGCCTCAGGCTCCAACTCGGGTCGGACCGGCTCCGGGACCGGTCGATCGAGGGGCTCGCGTCGGCCGCGGCGGAGCTGCTCGAGTGACGCCGGCGCCGGCGTCCGGAGGCCCAAAGACGGTGGCTGTGCCGGCGTCCGGAGCCGCCAACGGACCCCGACTGCGCCGATCGTCGCAACTGCGGGTTTCCGCGGGGCGGGGTCGTCGATTTGTCACGCCGCGTCGGTTCGTCACGCCGTCTCCACCGCGTCCGCGGTTTCCCTGGCGGAGACGTCGGTGATCTCGAAGCGGGCGCCGCCCGTTTCGCCGTCCGTCGCCGCGATCTCCCAGCCGTGGGCGTCGACGATCTCGGAGACGATCGCGAGGCCGAACCCGGTTCCGCCCTCGCGGGTCGTGTATCCGGACTCGAAGACACGTTCGCGGTCCGACTCCGGGATTCCGTGACCGTCGTCGGCCACGTAGAACCCCACACCGTCCGGGAGATCTCCGACGACGATCCGGACGTCAGAGCCGCCGTGTTCGACCGAGTTTCGGAAGAGGTTCTCGAGGAGCTGCTGGAGGCGGCCGCGGTCGGCCTCGATCGTCGCGTCCGCCTCGACCGACAGGGCGGCGTCCGGGGCGTCGACGTGCTCCCACGCGGCCGCGGCAACCGCCCCGAGGTCCACGCGTTCGGTCTCGCCGATGGACTCGCCCTGCCGGGCGAGCGTCAGCAGGTCCTCGATGAGCCGATTCATCCGGTCGAGGGCATTGTCGACCTGCTCCAGGACGCTCGGGTCGGCGCTCTCGCTCGTCGAGGCCTCCTCGAGGGCGATCTCGAGATAGCCCGTGGCGACGTTCAGGGGGTTCCGAAGGTCGTGGCTGACGATGCTCGTGAACTCCTCGAGCCGAGCGTTCTGTTCGGCCAGCTCGCGTTCGCGGGCACGGAGCTCCTGTTCGCGTCTCGCGCCGTCGAGCGCACTTCGGACGTTCGCACAGAGGATCCGCGCCAGCGCCACGTCGGCCTCGTCGAAGGCGCCGACCGAGCGCGACCCCGCGATGAACACGCCGTGGTCGCCGAGCGGAACGATCAGCTCGCTGCGGATCGGCGTCTCGGGGTTGTGGAGACGGTCCGCGGTGCGGACGTCGTCGAAACGGGCGATCGAGCCCGACTCGTAGACCTCCCACGCCAGCGAGGACCCCGGCTCGAGGGTCGGGATCGCCGCGAACGTTCGCTTTGCGCCCTCGGTGACCGCGACCGGCTCCAACACCGGTCCGTCGGGCGTCTCCGCGCGGAAGTAGATGCCGGAGATCTCGAGATCGAGCAGCGTCGCGCCGGCGTCGACGCCGCGGCCGGCGACCGCGGACCGCGTGCTCGCCGCGATGAGGTCGCGGGTCGCCTCGTGAAGCGCGTCGAGACGGTCCGCGTACCGTCGCGTCTCGGTGATATCGGTGTAGACCGCGAATCCGTCCGCCGTCGTGGCGGCGGCGTCCAGCGGAACGAACCGGACCACGAAGACGCCGGTCACCCCGTCGGCGCGTTCGCGCTCGATCTCCGTTTCGTACCGTTCCCCCCGCCGGGCGTGCGCGCGAAACTCCGAGAGGTCGTCGTCCAAGTGGGCCTCCGAGAACAGGTCGTCAAAGGACTGACCGCGGGTCTCGCCGGCGGCGTATCCGAACGTCTCCGTGAAGGCGGGATTGACGTCGACGATGACCGGGTCCGTCCCGTCGAAGGCGACCCGCGCAACCGCGTCGGAGGTGTTCTCGAAGAGCGCCTCCAGCCGGGACTTCTCGACGGCGAGTTGCGCTCGGCGGCGACGCCGGCGTTCGCTGTAGAGTCCGATCACGATCCCGCCCAGGAGTGCCGCCGCGGACAGTTGGGCAAGGATGATCAAGGGCTTGATCCGTCCCTGGCGTCGCTGTATCAGATAGACCCACGCGGCCAACGCGAGGACGGCGACGAGACTCACGACGGTCCATCGCAGGACCGTGGTCGCGTCGATCCCGTCGGCGACCGCGCCGAGCCACACCCCGACGCCGACGATCGCGGCGCTCAACAGGTATGGGACGCTGTTCTCGAGG
Organism: Halopenitus persicus; assembly: GCF_002355635.1. Taxonomy (GTDB): domain Archaea; phylum Halobacteriota; class Halobacteria; order Halobacteriales; family Haloferacaceae; genus Halopenitus; species Halopenitus persicus_A. Next base: position 974,382 of record NZ_AP017558.1, read on the forward strand.
AGCGCGGTCCAGACGGCGTTCCCCTCGAGCACGACGTCCTGATAGAGGTCGTAGGTGAAGATGCCCGCAAGCAACGCCCCGAGCGCGGCTATCAGGATCGCGGAGAGCAGTCGCGCCGTCTCGGATCGATCCATCCGTATCCCGTTCCAGCGTTCAAGGCAGCCGTCAGCTTGTAGTCCTTTCGACGTCCGTGCCGACCCACTCCGAACGGTCGGGCCGCACCGACCCACTCCGAACGGTCGGGCCGCACCGACCCACTCCGAACGGTCGGGCCGCACCGACCCACTCCGTCGTGCGTCAGGCGAACGCGCCCGCCACGAGCAGCGGGAACACCAGGGTGGCCTCGGCCTCGACCTGCGTGTAGTTCGTCTCGGTGTCGTCCTTGATCTTCCCCCAGGAGACCGCCTCGTTTGGCGGCGCGCCCGACAGGGAGCCGTCGCCCTCCATCCCGGTCGAGATGTAGATCGCGTAGTCGGCGCCGCCGCGGAAGAGGTTCGTCATGATCGCGTGGTGTTTGGGCACCCCGCCGCCGACGGCGATGAGGCCGGTCTTGCCCGCCAGGAGGCCGTCCTCGATGAGCGAGTCGTAGTCGTCGAGGATCTCGATGCCGATCTCGGCGTCGTAGCCCTGCCGGTAGTAGTAGAGGAAGTTGCCGACCTCCGCGTCGGTCAGGGCCGGACAGTAGACGGGGACGTCGTTGTCGGCGGCCTGTTTCAACACGGAGTCCTCGTCGTCGAGCGTCTCGCCGACCTCGCGGGCGAAGGCGGTCGGCGTGCGGACCTTCTGCTCGGCGAAGAAGTCGTCGAAGAAGTCGTAGAGGAACTCCTCGAGCCAGACGTACCGGTCGGAGGGGACGTAGATGTTCCCGAGCCGGTTGATGCCCCGCTCGCGGAGTTCGCCCTCGTCGGCGTCCCACTCGCCCATCTTAAAGGGTTTGGCCGTCTTGATGATGTCCTCGGTCAGCGACCCGGAGGTCGTAATGAGCACGTCGACATAGCCCTCCCGAACGAGGTACGCGACCGTCTCGCGCAGCCCCGAGGAGACGATGTTCGAGGTGAAGGTGAGATAGACCGTGGCGTCCTCCTCCTGCATCCGCTCGGCGATGTCGATCGCCTCGGCGAGGTGGGTCGCCTGGAAGCCGGTGGTCGCGTACGTCTCGAGCAGCTCGCCGATGTCGAGGTCCCCGCGGAAGTCCGGCCCGCGCACGTCGGGGGTGGACAGCTCCTCCTCGCTGCCCGGCACGACGTTCTCGCGGGTCTCGCCGTCGGATGAATCGCCCTCGTTGGCGTCGTCGCCGTTCATACCGACCAATACGGGCCGACGGATTTGAATCGATCGGGTTCCGCTCGGTCGCGTCAGGACGGCGCATACACCTCGCGCGGGTCACACGCAACCCCACGGATACCCCCGAGGGAACCACCGCCCTGACGGATGCCTCCGAGGGAACCACCGCCCTGACGGACGGTACCGAGGGAACCCACGCCCTGACGGGCGTTCGCACGCGCCGACGATCAGCGCGGGGCATTTATCCATCGGGACGTAACCACGGATATGGATCGGCGTCACTATCTGCGATCGCTTGCGGGCGCCGGCGTCGTCGGGACCGCCGGCTGTCTCGGGTCGATACCCGGGTTCGGGAACGAGAACGTCGTGCTCGGCCCGCCCGAGCAGGACCTGAGCGAGGCGGCCCACCCGAGCTACGGCGACGAGCTGCCCGCGGTCACGCTTCCGGATCCCGTGACCGGTGAGGCGGTCTCGACCGCCGATCTCGAGGACGACCGCGCCGTTCTGCTGACGTTCTTCTACACCAACTGCCCGGACGGGGTCTGTCCCGCACTCATCCAGCGGCTCCGACGTGCCCAGGAGGTCGCCGCCCAGGAGGGCTACGGCGACGAATCGGCGTTCCTCCCGATCACCTTCGATCCGGAGCGCGACACCGCGGACGTCCTCCGCGAGTACGCCACCCAGCAGGGCGTGAGCCTCGAGGCCGGCAACTGGCATTTCCTCCGGCCCGAGACCTACGAGGCCGGCCAGACGCTGCTCGAGGAGGAGTTCGGACTGGTCATCGAGAAGGCCCCGGCCGACGACTACGAGGGTCTCGAGTACCAGTTCCCCCATTACGGGCTCATCCTCCTCGCGAACAAGCGAGGGTTCGTCGAGCGCGCGTACCCGAACGGCCCCACGGTGGACATCGAGACGGTCGTGAACGACTTCGAACGGGTGGTGACCGCGTAGGATGCGCCGCCGCCAGGTCCTCGCCGGGGTCGCAAGCACCGCCGTACTCGGCGGCGCCGGTCTGCTGGCGACCGGGAACGTCCCCGCGGTGCTCGGCCGGGCCGACGCGGAGCCGGTCGATCCCGTGACGCTCCCGACGATCGACGCCCCGGGGAGCACGGCCGGCGAGGTGACGATCCCGGCGCCGGACCGGCCGACGTTCGTCGACTTCTTCGCCACGTGGTGTTCCCCCTGCGAGGACCAGATGCCGATCCTGGCGGACGTGCGACCGCAGGTCGACGACGACGTCCGGTTCGTCTCCGTCACCCCCGAGGACGCCAGCCAGGACGCCGTCGCGGAGACCATCGCCGAGTGGTGGCGCGAGCACGACGGCGACTGGCTCGTCGCGAGCGACGTGACCGCGGAGCTCACCTCGACGCTGAACGTCGGGTACTACCCTACCGCGGTCGCGATCGACGACACGGGTCGCGTCCGCTGGTCCGATTCCGGCGTCCACACGGCCGATGAACTGCTCGCGGGCATCGAGACCGCCTTATAAGTGACCAATCCCGTGATCGACCGATGACCGACGCCACCCTTGCAACGAACGTCCCCTTCGCGGTCGCCGCCGGCGTCGCGACGTTCTTTTCGCCGTGCGCGTATCCCCTGTTGCCCGGCTACGTCGGCTTCTACGTCAACCAGGCCGACGCCGACTCGGTCTCGATCACCGGCGCCGGAACCCGAGGGATCGCGGCCGGGATCGGGGTGCTCGCCACGTTCACGGTCCTGGCGGGCGCGACGGTTCGGATCGGGCATTCGACGATCTCGAACCTCACCGTCTTCGAGTCCCTGGTCGGCGGGCTCCTCGTCGTCTTCGGACTGCTGGTCGCGGCCGGTCGCGCCCCATCCATCTCGATTCCGCTGCCGAAACGCCGGTCCAGCGTGCTCGGGTTCGGCCTGTTCGGGGCCGGCTACGCGCTGGCCGGCGCAGGCTGCGTCGCCCCGATCTTCCTCGGCGTCGTCGCACGGGCGATCGCGCTCCCGACCGACGTCGCCGTGCTCCTGCTCGGCGTGTACGCCGGGGTCGTCGCCGTTCTGTTGGTCGCGACCACCGTCGCCACCGGGATGGGCCTGCTCACCAACGCCGGTCGCCTGATGGCCTACTCCGGCTGGCTGAAACGGCTCGCGGGCGTCGTGATGGTGATCGCCGGCGTCGGGCAGCTCTACCTGGCGCTCGTGGTATACTGACGTCCACGCCGGCGAACCGACGCGTTCCAGGGACGGGACGTTCCTGCGGCACCGGCTATTTAGCATCCCGGCTCTCACGCCCACGTATGCGACGCGCCGCCCTCGCGCTCTCGCTCGCCCTCCTCGTCGTGCTGGCCGGCTGTACCGCCCTCCCGTTCGGCGACGACCGCCCGCCGAGCGACGACCGCGCCCTCGAGACGCTCGACCGAACGACCGCGGCAGTATCCGACGTCGAGACTTACCGCTTCGAGGCCCGGATGCACGCCTCGGCGACCGCCGATGGCCGGGAGCGGACGGCCACCGCGGAGGGGTCCGGGGCCGTCAACGTCTCCGCCGAACGACTGCGCGCCACGACACGGATCGATGGCGGTGGCGGGTCGCTCGCCGCCGGCGGTGCGAACGATGCGGCGACCGTCGAGACGTACGTCGACGGGAACACGTCCTACCGGCAGTGTCGTCCGCCGTGGGACGGCTGGGCCGTCGAGTCGGTCCCGGAGTCGGACCGCTGGCGGGACGCCACGCCGCTGTCGAACCACCTGACCCTCCTCGAGCGATCCCGGGTGTACTGGCGCGGGGATCGCACCGTCGACGGGAACCGAACGGTGCTGATCGAAGCGTATCCGACTCGGGAGACGATCGAGTCGCTCGCGGAGCGCCGGCAGACCGCCGGCGAGACGGGGCTCGCGGACGCGTCGCTGGAGAACGCCACCGCGCAGCTTTGGATCGACCCGGAGACGGACCTGCCGGTCAGGTCCCGGCTTCGGCTGCAGATCTCCCGGAGAGACGTGACCGCGACGGCCACCCTCACCACGACCTACCGGGGGTACGACGAGCCGGTCTCCGTGACGATCCCGCCCACAGCCACCGTCGAGGAGAACCAGTACGAGCTCGGCTGTCCCGGGGACTGACGGTCCCCGGGTGCCGTGCCTCCAGCTTCGGCCGTTCAGGTTCAGCCCGACGGAACGTGCCAGCTCCGCTCAGGACGGTTCCGAGACGTACAGCGCGTAGCGGTAAAGCGACTGCCCGTCCCAGAGGAGCCGGCCGTTGGCCGAGGACTCGATCCGCTCAAGGCCGAGTGCCGCCAGCAGCGTCCGGAAGGCGTCCGACCGCGGCGCCGTCTCGGTATACTCACCGCGCGCGATCGCCCGGTCGAGCAGGTCGTCCGCGTCGGCCGAGAGCCGCCCGCGATCGATCTCGGCATCGACGCGCGTCTCGAGGACGACCTCGCGAAACGCCGCCGGCGAGTCGGCCACTCGAACCGCGGTGACGACGTGTTCCGGCTCACGGAGCGTCTCCGACCGGAGGTCGATGCGGTAGGTTCGTCGCGACTCGGCGTCGATGGCGACCGTTCGTCCGTCGAGGTCGCCGGCGGCGAGCCGCCCGTTCCGCTCGGCCGGCCGGCGCAGGACGTAGGCGTCCCCGCGGAGCAGCTCGCTCGAGGCGCCGGCGCCGTCAGTCACGTGGTGGCTGTACAGGATCGTCAGCACGCGCTCGTCCGGTCGATCGAGCGTCTCGATCACGAGCGGGTCCTCGTCGGGCTCGGGTGCGGCTCCCGATCCCGAGCCGGAGCTGGCGTCCGTGCCCGGGGACCCCGAGTCGGCGTTCGAGACGGGAGTCAGCCGGACCAGCGTTCGCTCGCGGCGTCGGCGGCCGGTCACGACACGTTTCACCTGGTGGTAGGTGTCCGTCCTCTCGTCGTGGAGGTACGCGTCGGCGGGCAGCGGCGTATAGCCGAGGGTCATATGCCGACCCTCCGGCAGGATCGCCGCGATCGCAGTGCGGGCGGGGTCGCCGAACAGCGGCGAGTCGTCCGGATCGTAGAGTGCGTGCTCGATCGGCGTCGTGCTGATCCGATCCACGCGGAGGGTGTACTCGGTGGCGGTCGACTCCGAGTCGAACACCTCGGGCATCGAACAGCCGGCGAGCGCGGCAGTCGTCGTCGCGCCGACCAGTTGGAGGGCTCGGCGCCGGGTTGCGGGCATCCCCGAACCGTACAATGTCCGGAAACGTAGACGTTTACGATCCCGACCCACCCCGACGCCGTTTTCCTCGGATCCGCGTGCCGGGTCTCTCTCCGTTGCTCCCGTCTTCCGGCCCGTCACTCGGTCCCGTCTTCCGGAACGGATCGCCCGGACCGATGGATATACCGCCGTCCGTCGAGGAGCCCCGATGAATGACCGCCGGTAAGCGAGCGGCCGATCTTCGAGGAGTTGCGGCGGACCTGTGGGCCGGCGGGCGCGGACCGATCCTGGTCGCGGTCGCGGGCGGATGGTTCCTCTCGATCGGCGTCCGGATGGTCTATCCCGCGATCCTCCCGCAGCTCCGGGCGGATTTCGGCTTCGACCTCACCACCGCCGGGCTGCTCGTCACGGCGTTATGGATCGCATACGCGATCGGCCAGCTTCCCGGCGGCATCCTCGACGATCGGTTCGGCGCCAGGCGCGTCCTCGTGGCGAGCACCACGGTCTCGGCGACGGCGCTCGTGCTGGTGGTGACGGCGCAGTCCACCGGTGTGCTGTTCGCGGCGACGGTCCTGTTCGGCCTCACCACCGCCCTCTACGGCGTCACGCGGTTCACGATCCTCTCGAACAACTACGCCGACCGGGCGGGCACCGCCATCGGCGCGACGATGGCCGCCGGCGACCTCGGAAACGCCCTGTTGCCGCCGCTCGGCGGCGCCCTCGCGGTCGCGATCGCCTGGGAGACCGGGCTCGGCTTCGCGATCCCGGCGTTCCTGGCGGCCGCGGTCGTGATCTTCCTCGTGATCCCGTCCGACGGTCGGTCGAACGGGGCCGCGTCCGGCGACGACGGCCGGTCCAACGGGACCGGATCCGACCCCGGGGTCGTGAGCACCGCCCGGACGCTCGCCGGGGTCATCCGAAAACCGTCGGTGCTCGTCGTGACCGCGGCCCAGCTGCTCGGCTACTGCGTCTGGCAGGGGTTGACGGCCTTCTATCCGACGTACCTCGTCGAGATCAAGGGGATCCCGCAGACGACCGCGACCGCGCTGTTCGGCGTCTTTTTCGCGCTCGGGATCGTCTCGAAGCTGGCCGCCGGGTCGGCCTACGACGTCTACGGGATCCGTCGCTCGCTTCCGGTCGCGCTCGGGTTCGGAGCGGTCGGGATCGGGATGCTGGCGCTCGTGGAGGGGACCCTCGCGGTCGCGGCCGCCACCGTGGTCGCCAGCGGCATGCTCGGCTACGCGACGATCACGCTGACGGCCCTGACGGGCGCGTTCCCGGAGACGGTCCAGGGGACCGGGCTGGGGCTGCTGCGAACCGGGTATATGGGCGTCGGTGCGGTCGCCCCGACCGTGATCGGCGTGCTCGCCGACGCGGACTACTTCACCGAGGCGGTCCTGCTGTTGGCGCTCGTCGCCGGCGTCGCCGCCCTGATCGCGCTCCGGATCCCCGGCGGAACCGGCGACGCGACGTGAGAAGACACGCCGGCCGCGGTGCAGACGCCCGAACGCGTGAGCGAACGTCCGGCCGCGTGAGCGAACGTCCGGCTGCGTGAGCGGACGGCCGACCACGTGAGCGGTTTCGGCGATCGGGCACAGCGACCGGCGATTCAGCCACCCGACCGCAGTCGGGTGATGCTCAACATTTATGGTCGGGAGCGGGCAACTCCCGGTATATGATCCCCGACGAGTTCGCCCTCGCGGCCACGACGGACGACCTGTCGCGGGAGGCGGACGCCCGGGACGCGGCCGATCTCATCGAGTTCCGGATGGACGTGGCCACGGACCCGATCGACCAGCTTGCGGCCTACGAGGGCGAGCTGCCGATCGTCGCGACCAACCGCAACCGGTGGTTCGGCGGGCACGCGCCCGACGCCGGCCGACTGGACGCGCTCTTTTCGGCGTCCCGATTCGACGACGTCGTCCTCGTGGACGTGGAGCTCGAGACCGCCCGGGCCAAGGAGTGGATCGTCGACGACCTCCGGGAGAACGGGGTGGACGTCATCGTCTCACACCACGATTTCGAGTCGACGCCCGACCGGGACGTCCTGGCGGCGATCGTCGAGGAGTGTGCCGACTACGGCGATATCGCGAAGGTCGCGACGTTCCCGACCGACCTCGCCGACACCCTCACGGTGTTGGACGTGGTTCGGGAGGCCACGGCCGCCGGCCGGTCAGTCGCGGGCATCGCGATGGGCGAACTCGGCAGCCACGTCCGGGTGATCGGCCACGTCTACGGCTCCAAGCTGGGGTACGCCCCGCTCGTCGACGACGAGGGCGACTACGCCCCGGGGCAGATCCCGCTGCGCGAGCTCGCGTCGCTCGTGGAATCGACCCGCGTCGAGGGAGCGTCACCCAAGCGGTTCGGGGGCGAAGGGGTCAACGGACGCGAGAACGACGACGTCGCGGCGCCCGGCCCGACGCGACCCGAGTGAACGAGGTTCAGCTTCGGTCGAGCCGGCCGACGTCGGCCAGGATCGCGCTTGCGGTCTCGGGACCGCCGGCGCCCAGCCCGGAGACGTTCAGCTGGCCGGCGTGTTCAGTCTCGAACTGCACCGTGTTGTAGGTCCCCGTCGGCGCGAGCGCCGCGTTCTCGGGGACGAGCCGCGGCCCGACGCGGACCTCGCCCTCGCGAACCTCCACGATCAGCCGGACCGTCCGGCCGTCCTCCCGGGCGAGCTCGAGCACGCTGCCGGGGATGTCGACGATCCCGTCGACCTCGGCGTCGTCGAGCGTGTACTCCCGGTCCTCCGAGAGCACGTTCGCCAGGATGACGCCCTTGAGAGCGGTGTCGGTCCCCTCGACGTCGAAGGACGGATCGGTCTCCGCGACGCCCAGGTCCTGGGCCTCCGCGAGGACGTGCTCGTAATCGAGCCCCTCCGCGGCCATCCGCGAGAGCACGAAGTTGACCGTTCCGTTCAACACGCCCCGAACGGCGGTGATGTGGTCGGCCCCGACGTCGGCGATGGTCGAGAGCACCGGCATCGCCCCGCCGACGGTGGCCTCGAAGAGGACGCGTCCCTCGCTGTCGGCCTCCAACTCGCGGACGTCGCCGTACCGCTCGGCGACCGGACCCTTGTTGGCCAACACGACGTGGCGGTCGCGGGTCAGGGCCGCCTCGACGTGGGTCATTCCCGGCTCCGCGTCGCCGAGCGTGGTCGGCGTCGCCTCCACGAGGACGTCGTAGGGGCCCGAGAGGGCGTCCTCGGGGTCGGCGTCGCCCACGATCCCGTCGGTCCGCTTGCGGTCGAGCACCGCGTCGACGTCGAGTCCGTCGGCGTCGACGGCTGCGCTCCGCGAGTCCGCGAAGGCGGTCACGTCGTGGCCGTACTCACCGGCCAGCTCGACGACCGACGACCCGACCGCGCCGGCGCCGATGACGGCGAGCCTCATCGGTCGCCCTCCGTGGTGAGCGGCTCGATGAGACGCAGGTCCTTCTCGTCGGCGACCTCGCGGACTCCCGCGAGCACGGTGCCGGTCGCGCCCGACTCGGCGGCGATCTGCAGGCGTGCGCTGGAGGTGTCCGCCGTCCCCTCGGGGGCCGACAGCGAGACGTCGGTCACCGTGGCGTTCGCCGACGCCTGGATCCGCTCGAGCGTGTCGGAGAGGTCGGTCTCGATCACGTGCCCGGAGAGCACGATCGTCAGCGCCTCGCTGTAGCGCTCGGTGCCCGCCTGCACCACGTTGATGCCCGCCTCGTGGAGGGCGTCGACGATCTTCTCGAAGCGGTCGGGGGTCGCCTCGATGTCGACCTCGACCGGGATGTGTCCGCGCGGGGTGACGTTGCCGCGCTCGTGGAAGATCGACAGGAGGTTGCCGCCGTTGTCGGCGATCGGGCGCAGCGACCGGAGGAGCTCGCCGGGCTCGTCGACCAGCTCGAGCCGAAGCGTGTACGCCCGGATGTCGTTCTGGGAGTCACTCATCGGCCGACCACCGTCCGTTCGCGAAGGCGTTCATTACCGGTATCCAGTCGTGGGACTCGTATAAGTATTGACTTTCCAGGGAAGAGCCGTGCGTTCACGTCGGTTATGAACGGCACGGTCAAACCGACCTTCCCCGTTCCGAATGCGTCCCGATCGGTTCCTCTCAGGTCGTCGTATATCCGTTTCGCACCAACCAATCAAGGAGGGCTGCAACCACCAACAGTACCCCTCCATAATAAATAACGAACAGGAGTTCACCGGAAACAGTCATTTGTACCTTATAGTTGTAATATCGATCATTTATCTAACACACCAATTAGTATAGATTTCATTGCTGATCTCGGTTGGCACACCATATCAAGGGTATAGCGCACAAACTATAAAAACATTTTGGCTTATGGAAGGAGATCAACCAGTAGACCGGAGATATACGAGCAGATTTAGATGACTTTCTCAGATTGATAAGATATTTTGTAATAAAAATTTAATTATATATTATAATTTCTGTCGTCTAAACATTATTTCGTGAGCTGTTCAGAGTAATCCCGCATAGGGCGCATAATAGAATACGGCCAGTCCGACCGACAGGAGCACCGCTCCGACGATCGTCACCCGCGTGTAGAGCAACGTTCGACCGATCTCCGCGGGGGAGGCTCCACCGACTCCCTCTACCATTTCCGTCCGGCGTTCCCGTTCCGACGGGGTCGGTCCGTTGACATAACTCCCGAGGACTACCGCGGCGAGACTGACGAGGAAGCCCAGAATCTCGGGCGGGAGGTACGTCGGGAGCGTCAGAGACCCATACTCAACCACTCCTTGTAAGCCGATGATGGTGACGAACCCGAGTGCGATCCCCCAGAGCGCTCCCGTCTTCGAGACCCCCTTCCAGTGGACGCTTGCGAACGCGATCGGCCCCCAAGATGCCGCGAATATCGACGCAGCAAAGTATCCGATCCACAGGACTGCGGGCGGCTGATAATAGGTGATCCCTAGGACGACGACCGCAAACAAGACCACGAACAATCGACTGAGAGCGAGGTAATCGTTACCCGTTCGGTCGTCGATCGTGGAGAGGTCCAATACCTCGAAGACGTCGTTCGTGAGGCTGAACCCGATAAGCGACAGGAAGGTGGAACACGAAGACATACCCGCGGCGACGATCCCGCTGAGAACGATGACCCCCAACCAGACGGGGAGCATATTCTGTGCGGCCCAGATGAACACGGTGTCCGTCGGCGTGATGTCCGGATTCACCAACGATATCGACGAGACGCTCAGATGCAGGGTCGCGTAGATCGCGGCGATAATGAGCATCGTTGCAACCCCCGAACGGAGGATCGTTTGTTCGCTTTTCGCCATAATGTACCGACTCGTTTGCCAGGGGCTCACGGCGACGACGACCATCCAGACGATCCCGAAGGTGATCGCGTACATAAGCGATCCCCACTTATTTGCGTAATACGCACCGTCGCCCGTTATCGTCCCGTGCCAGCTCAGAATACCAGGGCGGACGGTCGACTCGGACAGCTGGTAGATCACGTTCGGCCACCCTCCTGCCGAGTCGATGATGAACGGAGCTGCAACGATGGCAGCAAAGGTAAATATGAGGAACATAATCGTGTCCGTGATCACGACTCCCTGCGATCCCGAATAGAACGTGAAGCCGACGTAGGCGCCGACGACCAGTATCAGACTCGTAAGATAGCTGAATCCGGTAACATCGGCAACGAGCAGCGAGATTCCCTGTGACACTGCAATGAGATAGACGCCAAGCCCGATGATCAAGGTGAGAGCGGAGACGAGCTGCACCCGCCCCGAATCAAACCGCTCCCCGAAGTACTCCGGGAGCGTAAGCGGTTTGAGTTGATAGATATACCGTCCGAAAAAGTACGCTCCGATCACGTATCCGGAGACGTTCAAAACCACGAGGATCAGGAGAACGATCGGGTATCCGTTATAACTGTAGCCGACCTCCCCGAGGAACGAAACCGTGCTGAGAAACGACGCAACGAGCGTGCCGACGATCAATAGCGTCGGAGCGTTTCGGCCCGCAACGTAGTAATCCTCAACGTCTTTAACGAGTCGTCCCGCGTACGTCCCGACCGCGAGATACAAAATCAATGATGTAATTATTCCGATGACGAACCAATTAAGCCACTCTGTGAATGGCATAGACAACCATATAGAACAATAGTTAATAAATCTTTTGTAGATAAATGTTTATAAATGAATCCAACACAGGGAGAACGATGCGCGGACTAGGGTGGTGGATAGTGGCGCCAACCGTTCGCCGAATCGGTCGACGTAGTTCGAAGCGCGTCGATCCGGAAGTTCCACCACTTCGTCACTGTCCGGGTACACCAAGCGAAATCGGCGGACTGGAGTTCGCGATCTCGCTCGACTCGATCACTCAGGTACCGCTGCAAGCGCCTCGATCTCGACCAGCAACTCCGGCATTGCGAGTTCGTCCAACACTGCAAGCATTCCGGTCGGGTGCGGCTCGGAGAGGTATTCGTCGCGAACCGCTTTGACCGTATCGTAATGCGATCGATCCGTGATCGAGTAGCGAAGCTTGATCACGTCGTTCATCGTTGCGTCAGCCGCGTTAAGCGTCCGCTCCAGGTTATCAAACGACTTGCGCGTCTGTGCCTCCACGTTTCCCTCACCAACGACTTGTGCGTCGTCATCAAACGCCACCTGCCCGGCAGTGACTATCAAGGAGTGATCCGCAGGTACCGTGATGACCTGTGAGAATCCTGCGTTTTCTTCCCAATTCGTTCCCGTGTGGTGTGTAGTGAAGCTCATTATGAGATCGTATGCTTTCGGTCGGCTCAGATGTTCGCGGCGGTTTCGAACGCTTCCCAGACGGCTTCATCGAGCGACCGTGGTGACCAACAGTCCCCGATGCGATGTATCGATGCGTCCAGATCCGTACAGTTGCGATACGTGTCGACGTCCGCCTTGCCGCCGTGTGAAAACACCAGCGTGTCGATTCCTGACCGACGTTCGGTCGTCTCGTTGAATTGATTCCGGAGCACGACCCGATCGTCCTCGATGGATCTCACTTGATAGTGAGGAGTCATCGTTACGTCGTCCGCGTACAGATCCCCGAGGAGGGTGTTCTGAACGTACTGTTGTACCGACTCACCGGGCGTATAGGCGGCGGTAACGATCTCGACGTCCGCGCCGGACTCGGCGGCTTCCCGTGCAACGTCAAGTGCGGCTTGATTACCGTTCCAGTCGGAGATGAGAACGGAGTCGCCGAACGGATCCGCCTCGGAGAGCGCGTCGGTTGCAGTTCGGACCGTGATCGCGTCCGAACCCGAAACGTCCGGCAACCGAGGTCGTGCCCCCGTTGCGAGAACGAGCTCCTCGAAATCATATTTCTCGGCGTTTTCTGCCCTGAACTTGGTCCCGTATTGAACGGTAACGTCGTGACGGTCGAGCCGCGATTCAAGCGTCCGTATCCACTCTCGATAGCGGCCACGATGATCCAAGTCGGCGTACGCGTTGATCTGCCCGCCGAGGTCATCGGTTGCTTCGACGAGCGTCACGTCGTGACCCCGCTTTGCCGCGGTCGTTGCAGCAACGAGACCGGCGGGACCGCCACCCACGACGAGAACCGGTTTTTCCGTCTTCGCCGGAGTGAGATCACCGTACTCTGCTTCACGGCCCGTCTTGGGGTTGATCGTACAGCGAATCGGCAACCCATCCTGATATCTCCCGATACAGCCTTGGTTACACGCGACGCACGGAATGACGTCCTCCAGCTCTCCGGATCGTGTCTTCCGTGGAAGCTCCGGATCCGCGATCAGGGCTCGGGTCATACCGACGACGTCGGCACCGGTTTCCTCGATGGTCTCGACCGCCTTCCGTGGCGTGTTGATACGTGACGTCAGGATCGTGGACCCCGAGACGAGTTCATCGATGACCGCGCCCGGAGACTGGGTGAGTGCCTCGGATTCGGTTGCCGGCGGAACGATGTAGCTGCAGCCCTTCTGCGTGCTCGAACTGCCGACGACGACGCTCCAGTAATCCGGCGTTGCACGGTTCTCGATGTGTTCGATGATGGGAACCGTGTCCTCGAACGAGAGTCCGTCGGTGGAGGCTTCGCTCGCACTCAGCCGCAACCCGACGACGAAATCGTCGCCCGTCCGTTCGTGAATTCGGTCGACTATCTCGACGGTGAATCGACATCGGTTTGCAAGGCTGCCCCCGAACTCGTCATCCCGCGAATTGACCTTCGAGCTCCAAAACTGGGCGGGAAGATACGAGTGGGACCCGACGATTTCAACGCCGTCCAGTCCCGCTCGCTCCATTCGGACCGCAGCGTCAACGTACGCCGAGATCATCTCCCGGACTTCGTCCGTTTCCATCGGCCGCGGAATGACGTGGAGACGATCGGTCGGCTCGTCCGAGGCCGACAGCGCCGGTGGCGCATAATCCCCGGTATACCGTTCGCGACCGCCGTGGAAGAGCTGCGTCAGGACACGAGTCTCCGTCTCGTGCATTCGATCGGCGAACGCGTCGTACGCGTCGACGATCTCGTCGGTGCTCGCATCGATGGTGTGGTCAGTTAGTAACCCACTCTGGTGAACCGCGTGAGCCTCGAGAACCACCAATCCGGCTCCGCCGCGGCCGCGTGCCAGGTGATACTCGTAGAAATCCTCCGTCGGGAGATGGTCCTCAACGAGCGTGGTCTGATGGCCCGAACTCATAATCCGATTCGATATCTGAATCGGACCAAGCTGTGCCGATTCAAACAGTGTATCGTATGTCATCTGAACTGTATCTCGTTCATACTTTCGGGATCGCCCGATCGTTTTGACTGCTGTTCATACTCCGTGAGACGACCTGTCGTAGGTGCGTTTCATATATATAAGTTTCTCCAATCAAGCCGTCAAACGCATCCGACACGAAATCGTCGAAGGGTGACGGCAAACGGACGGTGACAGCAAGCGGTTGCTTGTGATGTGATCGATCCTAATTTCGATTTCGTGGACTCTTAAATCACCCCCGTATGGCAATCAGTACCGAATCAACGCCGGCAGCGATAATTGATCGTGGGACATCGACTGATCCGGCGGTGCCGGTAGGAGCAAAACCAACGAATAACGATGACAATGGAGTTCGGTATTTCACTACCGTTATTATGTGTAACGTTACCGTGGGTGGTGGCGATCAAGGAAGACCCTCAGAATTCGGTTTCGTTGTATGATAATCGCTGAAATGAGCCGTGATCGCCGATCCGATCCTCGAACTCTTCGACATATTTGCCGATCTTCCGCGGGAGGCGCTGATTCAATTCCTCCTCCGTCGCTCGAAATATGGGGATACAAACAGTTATCGCACCGAGTACGGTTCCGTCGCCGTGCCGGACACAGCGGCTCACCGCACAGAGTCCTTCTGTGAACTCCTCGCGTGAAATCGCATAGCCCTGCTCACGGGTCGCCTCGACCTCGGCGATCAATCCATCAATGGTAGTTATGGTTTCGTCCGTGTAGGCCGGGAGATCCTGCCGGTTCGCAAGCTCTCGAATCCGATCGTTAGACATCTCGGCGAGGAGTGCCTTTCCGGCA